>NZ_JACJTY010000004.1:0-267337 GCF_014698945.1 Synechococcus sp. FACHB-909
AGTGATGCACGAGCGCAACGCTCACAACTTCCCCCTCGACCTGGCTGCTGCCAGCGCCACCCCCGTGGCCCTGACCGCCCCGGCGATCGGCTGATCCAGCCCCTCCGGTTTTCCGTATACGGCGAACCCTCTGCGTAAGCAGGGGGTTTTTTCATGGCGACGCGATCCGGCTGCGCGAGGCTGGGCTTCTCCGTCGCTGTGCCAGCGTGGGCCGGCGGAACTCCGCTGCCGGCGGTTTCCCTCCAGCCCCAGCCTTCGCCCCATGACCGCTGACGCTGGCCCCGATCCCCTGCCCTCCTGGCGCGAGGGCAGCGTCAAGCGACGCCTGCTCGCGTTCGCCCTGGCGGTCAGCACCCCCGGGGACCCCGCCTGGGTGGCGCCCCAGGAGAGGATCGCCGTGTTCGACAACGACGGCACGCTCTGGTCGGAGCAGCCGATGTACGTGCAGCTGGCCTTCGCCCTCCAGCGCGTACGGACTCTGGTGGCGGACCGCCCCGAGCTGGCCCGCCATCCCCTGGTGGCGGCGGCCCTGGACGACGACATCAAGGCCCTGATGGGCCACGGCCTGGAAGGGCTGCTGGAGCTGGCGGCGATCACCCACGCCGGCATGACCGACGCGGCCTTCAGCGACCTGGCCCGCGCCTGGCTGCGGCAGGCCCTCCATCCCCGGCTGGGGGTGCCCTACACCGGGCTCGTCTACCAGCCGATGCTGGAACTGCTGGCGCTCCTGCGGGCCAGGGGGTTCCGCAGCTGGATCGTGACCGGTGGCGGTGTCGAGTTCGTGCGGGTGTTCGCCGAGGAGACCTACGGCATCCCTCCGGAGCGGGTGATCGGCTCGACGCTGCAGCTGCGCTACGGCGAGGAGAACGGCCAGCCGACGGTCTGGCGCGAAGCCATGGTCGATTCCATCAACGACGGGGAGGCCAAGCCGGTGGGGATCGCACGGGCCATCGGCCGGCGCCCGATCGCGGCCTTCGGCAACTCCGACGGCGACCTGGCGATGCTGCGCTGGACCACCGCCGGTCCCGGCCAGCGGCTGGGGTTGCTGCTGCACCACGATGACGGCGAGCGGGAGGTGGCCTACGACCGCGCCTCCCCCTTCGGCCGCCTGGATCAGGGCCTGGAGCTGGCCGGGCGCCACGACTGGAGCCTGGTCAGCCTGCGGCGTGACTGGGACCGGATCTTCCCCTCACCTCCAACCCAGGACTGACCCGGATGCGCAGGCCCTCCTCCACCTGGTACGCACGCCAGAAGCGGCGGCGTGAATCGCCGTTCTTCCGGCTGCTGGACCGCTCCTTCGGTTTCCGGGTCCTGATGGCCGCCGCGCTGTCCTTTGCGTTGCTGGCCGTGGTCAACCGTTTTGAGAACTGCTATGCCAAGGCCGGCCAGGCCGATTGCCTGACCAGCAATTTCCTGGAGATCATCAGCGTCGGCACGGTCGAATCGTTCAGCATCGTCACGGCGGCGATCTTCTATCTGCTCGAAGCCGGGCAGCGCAAGGAGAAAGAGCACCAGGAGATGTTCGAGCTGCTGCTGGCCCAGCGTCAGGCCGGGGCCTCCAACAGCCTGGGCCGCCTGCGGGCCCTGGAGATGCTCTCCGCCGATGGCCTCTGGCAGGACGGCTTCGATCTGGGGGGCGTGGATCTCGAAGGTCTGAGGATCCCGTTCAGCCGTTGGCGCGGTGCCAACTTCTCCGGCACGGTGCTGCGCAACGCCGATTGCCACGGCGCTGATCTGGCCGAGGCGGATTTCAGCCGCGCCGATCTGAGCGGGGCCAATTTTCGTGGCGCCGATCTGCGCGGGGCCAACTTCACCGGGGCCGATCTGAGCCGGACGGATCTGCGGGGCGCCAGGGTCGATGGCGCGGAGTTTCGGGGCGCCCAGCTCAGCCGGACGCTCACGGACGGTCCGCTACCGGGTCAGGAGGCTGAAGCGGGCGCCGAGGAGGGCTGATCCTGGTTCAGGCGACCAGCCTGGTGAGGGCGTCCTGGGGGAGCGAGGCGTTGAGGAAGGAAAGGCCCACGTAGGTGTTGAAGCCGGTGTTTCGCACCCAGCGAACCTTGGAGCGCAGGGTCACCTTCGAGCCGGCGTCGTAGTTGCGGGCTTCGAAGATGACGGTGTCGTCCTCCTGAACGTCCAGGCTGCCCTGACGCAGCACGCAGGCCCCCTGCTCGCTGACATCGCGGAGATTGACGAACACCGATTGCTTCGTGGCCAGGGTGAGGCTCACCGAGACGCCGACAGGGACGTGGTGCCGTGTGCTGGCACGCTTCCCTTCGGGATGCTGATCCTGTGGCATGAAACGGGCACGGCACGCCCCTGCCATGAAGCGCGAACAGGGGTAGTGCCAATTCTAGGTCCGGTTGTTGTCTGCGTCACCACCTCTTCGCCTGGTTTCTGCGATCTGCCGCGATGGGGCCGCCAGAGCATCGGCTAGGGTGAAACGATCCGGCAGAAGCCGGCGAACCTGTTGTTCGCCTTCGTCGGAGCCAGCACCGAGCCGCCCCGCGCTTCCTGGGGTCGGTCCACCAGGTCCAACGTCGGTCCATAAGGTCCAACATCGACTGCCGTGTGCGATTCCCCGCGGGGGATCGGCAGTCTCCCGGTGCGAGATCCATATCCCCCTGTCCACCTTTCCGATGAACACCCTCTCCAGGCGGCCCTCCGCCGCGACCCGCCCCATCCCCGGCCCCGCCGTCTCCGGCCGCGGTCCCCATGCCTACCCCTGCTGCCCTTTGGCGGCCAGGCCGCACCGCCACGACCCGGCCCAGCATCCCCTCACCTGGGAGGACCTGCTCGGCCGCCGCTGAGTCGGGCGGCGGCCACGGCCGGCGCTGACTCAATCGTCGTCGTCGTCACTGTCGCGCCGCTTCTCCAGCACGTAGACGCGGCCGTCGGGCGTCACCAGCCGTTTCCCCTGCTCACGGGAGGCACGCCAGCGATCGCGTGCCTCCGCGGCGCGCCGGGCCTGCCGGGCCGCCTGCCGGGCCTGCCTGGCCTGGGCCGCCCGCACCTTCGGCGCATAGGTGTTGCGGTACCAGTCGTCCTGGACGAACAGGACCGGCACGTTGCAGGCCTGGTACAGCGCGCAGTAGCGGCCCCAGTCGCGGGCCTGCTGGGGGGGCACCCTCAGATAGATGGGCTCGATCGCGGACGGGTTCCAGCGGTCGCTGCCCAAGGGCTGCCAGCCGATCACTGGGCCGTAGCCGAGCACCGGCGGTGGGGCCTGGTTGCCGATGCTGATCCGGCCGTAGTACCCGGACTGCCCCAGGGGCACGGTCAGGGAGGTCTGGGCCTGGACCGGGGCGTAGACGATTCCGGCGCCGCAGACCACCACCAGGGCGGCGTGGAGCAGGCGGGAGGAACGGCTGATCATGGTCGAAGCTCCGTGGCCCCACCAGGAAACCGCCCCCGTATGACTCAGCCCTGACCGGGGCGGGGGCCATCTGTGACCGGACGTGACAGCTCCATGCCGGTGGCGTGGATCCGGGCGAGCCCAGCGGCGGCCCTCACCACCAGGGTGTGGCGCTCCACCAGGGCCGCCAGGTCGTCGTAGCCCCCGCCGATGACGGTGGCCACCGGCAGGCGGCGCCGCAGGGCGGCATCGATCACCAGTCGGTCGCGCCGGTACAGGCCGTCGTCGCTCAGCTCCAGCCGGCCGAGGCGGTCGTCCCGGTGGGGATCGACGCCGGCGTTGTAGAGCACCAGATCCGGACGCACCTGATCCAGCAGATCCGGCAGGGTCCGCTCCAGGGTCCGCAGGTAGGCGTCATCCCCGACGCCGTCCTCCAGGGCCAGGTCGAGGTCGCCCGTCTGCTTGTGCAGGGGGAAGTTGCTGGCGGCGTGCATCGAGAAGGTGAACACCCGGGGGTCGCCGGTGAAGATCGCCGCCGTGCCGTCGCCCTGGTGCACGTCCAGATCCACCACCAGCACCTGCCGCACCAGGCCCTCGTCCAGCAGCACCCGGGCCGCCACGGCGCAGTCGTTGAAGATGCAGAAGCCGCTGCCGTGCAGGGGGAAGGCGTGGTGGGTGCCGCCCGCCAGGTGGCAGGCCAGACCGTGGCGCAGGGCCAGCCGGGCCGTGAGCACGGTGCCCCCCACCGCCAGCCAGCTGCGCCGCACCAGGGGCTCCGACACGGGCAGGCCGATGCGGCGCACCTCCTGGGGGGTCAGCAGCCCCCGGGAAAAGGCCTCGTGGTACTGGCGGCCATGCACCTGCTCCAGCCAGCGGCGCGGCGCCGGCAGGGGCTGGTGGATCTGCTCCGGGCGGGCCAGCTCCAGCTGCTCCAGCCGCTCCTTCAGCAGCCGGAACTTCTGCATCGGGAAGCGATGGCCGCTGGGCAGGGGGACCGCGTAGGCCGGGTGGTAAACCAGCGGAGGCCCCATCAGTCCGGCGACAGCGGCTCCAGCAGACCGTAGGGGGTGTAGCGACGCTCGATCCGGCAGAGGGGGCCGCCGGCGTCCCCCGATTCGATGCTCTCGGATCCGAGGCTCTCCACGCCATGGCGCAGCACCACGCGCCGGCGCCGCTCGCCGTGGACGACGCACAGCTCGGCGATCCAGGGCCACGGTCCCATTCGGTCCATGCCCAGGCTCCAGTGGCCGGAATCGCTGATCTGCATCGCCGCCGGCGGCTCGCTGAAGCGCATCGGCACGACGCGGCCGGTGTTCAGGTAGGTGAGGGCGGCTTCGATCGTGCCGTCCTCATCGCTCACCCGCAGCCGGGTGGGGAAGCGCTCGATCTCGCGGCCGTCGGGGTCGAGCCGGTGGAACAGGCCCTCCCAGCAGCCGCCGTTCGCCTCCAGCAACCTCTGGCGGGGCGGGGCGCTCAAGGGCATGGCCGACGGGACAACGGGATCCAGCATGGCGACAACAGCCCCGCCGGCGCGGGCTGCGCTCGGGGGTCAGCGCTCAGCCGATGGCCAGGGGTCGGCTCTGGGCCTGCCGTGGCGGCGCCGGCAGCCGGGTGCTCACCAGCCAGGCCAGACCCACCAGCAGGGCCGAGCTCCACAGGCAGGCCTGCAGGCCGCCCACCAGGAACAGGGCACCCGAGAGCACCGTGCCGAGCAGGCGGCCGCCGGCGTTGGCCATGTAATAGAAGCCCACGTTCAGGCTCACCGATTCGGCATCGGTGTAGGCCAGGATCATGTAGCTGTGGATCGAGGAATTCATGGCGAACACCACCCCGAAGGCCGCCAGTCCCACCACCACGGCCACACCGGGATTCCCCACCTCGCGCCAGAGGGCGATGGCGATCAGGGCCGGAATGGCGGTGAGCAGTCCGCTCCAGAAGGTCACGGCGGAGACGCCCGGCGGCGCGGTCTGGCCCCAGCGGCGCCGCAGGGCCGGGGCCGATCCCTGCACGAGGCCGTAGCCGATCACCCACAGGCCCATGAAGCCGCCCACCTCCCAGTAGCGCCAGCCGAGGGTGGTCTGCAGGAACACCGGCAGGGCCACCACGAACCAGACATCCCTGGCGCCGAAGAGAAAGAACCGGGCCAGGGAGATGCGATTGATGCCGGGGGACTTGGAGAACAGGGAGCGGAAGGCGGGCTTCTGCTTCATCTGGCCGATCTCCCCGGGCAGCACCAGGGTCAGCAGGAAGGCCAGGAACAGTCCCGCCGCCATGGCGCCCACGGCGGCGTTGAAGCCGATCGTGGCCAGCAGCAGGCCGCCGAGGAAGAAGCCCACCCCCTTGAGGGCGTTCTTGGAGCCGGTGAGGATCGCCACCCACTGGAACAGCTGGCTCTCGCCCTTGTCGTGGTCGTCGGGGGTTTCCGGAACCACGGACTTGATGGCGCTTTTGGCGCTCATCTTGTTGAGATCCTTGGCGATGCCGCTGAGCGCCTGGGCCACCATCACGTAGGCCACGCTCCACCATTTCGGCCAGCTGTCGGCGACGGGCACCAGCATCAGCAGGGCCGCCACCTGCATCAGGGTGCCGGTCCAGAGGGTGAGGCGCAGGCCGAAGCGGGCCCCCAGCCAGCCGCCGCAGAGGTTGGTGATGATGCCGAAGAACTCGTAGAAGAGAAACAGAAAGGCGATCTCCAGCGTGCTGTAGCCCAGCGAGCGGAAGTGGAACACCACCAGCATCCGCAGGGCGCCGTCGGTGAGGGTGAAGCACCAGTAGTTGGCCGTGACGATGGCGTACTGCTGCAGGGCCGTGAGCGGCCGGCCGGAGAGGGTCGGAAGCATCGGCCCCTCACTCCGCCCCGGCGGCGTCCAGGGCGACCACATGGCAAGCCAGATCCGCCATCCGGCAGCTGTAGCCCCACTCGTTGTCGTACCAGGCGTACACCTTCAGCTGGGTGCCGTTGATCACCATCGTCGAGAGGGCATCGACGATCGAACTGCGGCTGTCGTTGAGATAATCCACCGACACCAGGGGCCGCTCCTCGTAGCCCAGGATGCCCAGCAGGGGGCCCGCCGCCGCCGCTGCGAAGGCGCCGTTCACCTCCTCCACCGTCACCTGGCGCTCCAGCTCGAACACCGCATCGGTGAGCGAGGCATTGAGCAGGGGCACGCGCACGGCGTGGCCGTTGAGCTTGCCCTGCAGCGCGGGGAAGATCATCCCGATCGCCTTGGCCGAGCCGGTGGTGGTGGGGATCAGGCTCTGGCTGCAGGAGCGGGCCCGGCGCAGATCGCTCTTGAAGCTGTCGATCACCACCTGGGTGTTGGTGATGTTGTGCAGGGTGGTGATCGAGCCATGGCGGATGCCGAAGCTCTCGTGCACCACCTTCACCACCGGCGCCAGGCAGTTGGTGGTGCAGGAGGCGGCGGTGAGGATCCGGTGCCGTTCCGGCACGTAGGTGCCGTGGTTGATCCCGAAGACGATGTTGGGGATTTCGATGCCGTCCAGCTCGCCCTTCACCGGGCAGGCCACGATCACCCGCTTCACGCCGACCTGGTGCAGGTAGGGGGCGAGGGTTTCGGGGGTCTTGACCTTGCCGCTGCACTCGAGCACCAGCTGCACCCCCGCTTCCTGCCAGGGCACCAGCGCCGGATCGCTGCCCCGCGACCAGCCAACGCGGCTCCCGTCGACCGTGAAGCCGCCGCCGTCGACCTCGGCTGCCACCGGCCGGCTCCAGCGGCCGTGCACCGAGTCGAATTCCAGCAGGTGGGCAGCGCCGGCGGCGTCCCCGGTGCTGTCATTAACGTGAACCAGCTCCAGGCCCGGCCGCCCCCAGAGGGCGCGGAACACCAGGCGACCGATCCGCCCGAACCCGTTGATGCCGATCCTCACAGCGCTTGCCCTGACTGGCCCCACCCTTGCATCAACCAAAGTTGATTGATTTATGGCCGGGTTAAGGACTCCTGTCGCTCCGCCGACCCCCGGCGCTTCTGGGCCGATCGCCAGTGCGCCGGCCCCCCTGGAGGCCGAGGAGGCGCGCCTGCTGCTGCGGGCCCTGGCCGATCCGATCCGTCTGCAGGTGATCGAAGCCCTCGGCGGCGGTGAGCGCTGCGTCTGCGACCTCACCACCGACCTGGGCCTGGCCCAGTCGAAGCTGTCGTTCCACCTCAAGGTGCTGAAGGAAACAGGCCTGCTGGCCGACCGCCAGAGCGGCCGCTGGGTGTACTACCGCCTGCAGCCCCAGGCCCTGGAGCGCCTGCGGGGCTGGCTCGCCGCCCTGGCCGCCAGCTGCACGGCCCCGGCCGAACCCTGCGGCTGAAGGACCCAGCGGCGTCATGCTGGAGCGCAGCACCGGCTCTCCCCATGCTGCGCTTCCTGCTCAACCTGCTCTGGTTCCTGCTGGGCGGCTTCGTGATGGGCCTGGGCTGGTGGCTGGCCGGCCTGGTGGCGGCGATCACGATCGTGGGGATCCCCTGGGCCCGGGCCTGCTTCGTGATCGGCAACTTCTCCTTCTGGCCGTTCGGCTACGAGGCCGTCAGCCGCCGGGAGCTCACCGGCCGCATGGACTTCGGCACCGGTCCGCTGGGCCTGGTCGGCAACGTGATCTGGTTCCTGCTGGCCGGTTGGTGGCTGGCGATCGGCCACCTCAGTTCGGCCCTGGCCTGCTTCGTGTCGATCGTGGGCATCCCCTTCGGCATCCAGCACATCAAGCTGGCCCTGATCGCCCTGGCGCCGATCGGCATGCAGGTGGTGCCGGTGCGGCGCTGAGGGAGGGGTCAAGGCCACGGAGCCCTTGGTCGGATCGAGGGTTACCCCCCCTGCTCGTTCTGGGGGTTGCTGGTTCCTCCCCCCGATTCTGAATGCTCTGGATCCGTCGTTCCTGGTTGTTCTGGATCGGGCGGTGGAGGATCGGTCGATTCGGTCGAAGTGGGGTCTTCCCATGGGTCCGCCCATCGGATATTCACGAATGACTCGACAGCAGCAAGTTGCTTAGCGGCCTCTTGAAAGACCGCTTGGGTTTTCGTGAGTGTCTCAACGCGTTTCCCTAGTTGATCTCGCAATGCAACGGCTCCTCTTCCTCCAATGCTCTGGGTTCTTGAATTATACGGAATGACAGCTAAAACTTCCTTTCCAGAACGAACAGTGAGCGTGCCAAAGCCTAAAGCACTCTTCGCTTTATCTAATTTCCCATCATTGACGGTTACATCCGGATCTGGAATGCCCGCTTGATTAAGCATGGTGGCAAGTTCTGTGACGGGAAATGATTGCTTGTCGGAACTAGGGGTACGTTCTAGGACGGCCAGATACAGTTTGCCAACGGTGTCTTGATTCAATTCTTTTTTAATGTTACTAGATAGCTTCTGGTCATCCCCAATAGTCTCCCCCAAGGCGCCAATCATGCTCTCCATTCTGGCGTCAGAGATCAATGAGGATTGTCTGGCGAAGCTGGCAGGAACAGCCGCAGGCCTTCCGTCGGCGATCCACTGCTCAGACACGGCATCCATCACGCTGTCGAACACTTCACCTTGTGAAGCATTTTTGCCTCCCTGGATCTCCCCTACCTGAGAACCTCCTGCGGTGAAAAGTCCACTCTGTTGTTCGTCCAAAGGTACCTCACGGAAGCCAAGATCCTTAAGAAGTTTAGATACGTCTGCGCGGTCTTGGCCAAAGGTGCTCAAAGCCCCGATGGCTTCCTGCTCTTCAGGCTCTGCTGGGTTCGCAACTTCTTTGAGCCAGCTAACTGCCTTGTTAAGCTCGTCGCTTGAGATGTTTCCGTTTTCTGGGGACAGCACGAGCGGCGAAACGTCATCATTGTTGGAATTGTCTTGATGTTCAAGTTGAATGCCTGTCGCTTGCTCTGCTGACGTATCAGCAGGCGATAAATAGATAATGATCTTAGATTGGAACGCATCTTTGATTTTAGCGATGAAATTAACCGAGCTGATCATGATGGAAGTTCCTCGTCTGGATGGCTGTTATCAAAGTTACTTCGTGACGCCGAGTAATGAACCGAGATTCACAGACTCAATTGTCAATTGGAGCGTCGGGGTGAATACGCTACCGCCATAACCGCCCTCAGCCCCATACGCAATTGGGAGTGAAGTGCTTCCAGCCAACTCGAAGGATTCCAGGGCGTGCTGGCTCGAGACTGAGATTGTTAGCGGTAAGAATGATCCATTCCAAGGGGCCGCTTGCCCCTCTTCCGAAGGTCCTGTTCCACCTTGTCTGGAAATGGTATTAAAGTAATCCCAAGAAATTAGACTGTAAGTGACGTTGATTGTGATGGTATTACCTTCGGTGAAAAGAAGCGCTTCAGGAAGGCCATCATTGAAGTTCGCTGCGAGGGCGGAGGGATCAGACGCTAAGTGAGTGAAGTTGGATTTCGGGATGAGTTTGCAGCCAGAGTCAACAGAAAGATTTATCTCTCCCCACTTAAGGTTACCAACCCAAAAATCTTTAATGTCGATCCGATAGCTTGGTGGTTGAAGCTTTATCTTGAATATCCCGTAAGCGGGTGAGCCTTCCGGCAGCTTGACGAACGCGTATGCTTGGATAGCGTCATGGACACGATCGCGAAGCTCCAGAACAATCTTTGAGTCCTCCGGGTCATGGTAAAAAGGTGGGCCCAAAAGTTGCGAGATGGGCCGCAGGTCCAGGTAGATGGGAACCTTGGGGTCGCCCGTTGGTTTTCCGCCTTTTTCACAACTGGCTCCTCCAGTACAGATGTAGTGATCCTTGCTGTCTTGGACAATGTCCGAGAAGGTGCTCTGCATCTCTTGGTCGGTTGCGCTTGAGGAGCCACCGCCGATGGAGCCACCTGATCCCATGACCTTGACTTTGGCATTCGCTTGCCAGGCTTGTGAATAATTCACACCTTGCTCCACCATCTTGCTCATCTGATCCTCGGAAAGGGAGTATGTGCCCGTACCTTGGCTACCGTAGGTAACGGCATATGCATAATGCGTGCCCCAGGTGTCCAAAAAGTCAGTCAGGACTTGGCCTGACAGCGTGCCGGCCACTAGGTCATCCTGTAGAAGTCCAATCGCTTCTTGGAAGTTGTTGGATAAAGGCAGGTCAATCTTATTGACCACTATAGCGTATTCAGTGTGACTGTACTGGCTCAGGGTGAATGCAGTCTTGTCCGCATGCATGTTGTTGAACTTCGTCATATTTGCATCGGTGCTGTTGTAGCTGAACGATGCTTCAGCTTCAGCAATGCCGTAGCTGACGTCAACGGAGCCAGAAATATTGAAGCCGGTGGTTCGCTTCATCGCGTTCATGAGATCGCGGCTCGTGCTAATCATGGTTGTTAGAGTGTCATCGCTGCTGTAATCTGTGAGGTCGAAAAACCAGCCCCAAGGCATGGAAAGCGCACCTGTTGCTTTCCACCAATTTCTGGAGGGCTTTTGTGGCAAAGCAAACAAATCAATCCTTTCAGTAGCTTCATGCTGATAGTCAATATAGCGGAGCTTTGTGACATTCCAGCTTCCGGTCAGATAGTAGAGTGGCTCGTAATGATCCTGAGGTGTGAAGGAGCTGCCCCAAGGTGAGATGTCATGATCCAGAACTTCGTCCGGAGTCGGCTTCTTCAAGCGATAACAGTTGAGGGAGTTACTGCCTGAGGGAAGATCAGGGTAATGGTCAGTCTCGCTGATGTCCGTTCCGGTGGGGTCAGTCTTGGTGATCAAGAAGCCTTCCACCTCGTCGCCGCAGGCCGGGTCATTAAACGACAGGATCGTCGTACCTGGACTCGGCATAGCTCCGCCATCGCTGCGTAGAATATCGACCCTGTACTTGGCAATCTGCTGTCTAGTTTTGCCATCTTTCCTATATCGAAAACCCGGACCTGGGATGAGTGTAAGCTGACCCAATAGGCGCCCATCTGATACGATGAACTTTTGGCCATTGTCTTCAAGGAAGGTATAATAAGGATAGGATTGATACGTGCCGTGTTTGGATATGTCAACATCTGGAATGTCGAGCTTTTGTGGTTGTGACTTAAAATCGCGAATGGCGTGGCGATATTGTTGATAAACAAGGCCAGCGGGAAAGAATCCATCCCCTTCTTGAGGCTGGCCCTGGGCAGGACTTGTTGTCATGGTCGCCTATTGGACGAATAACGAGAATGATGATGTGACTGTCCGCTGGCCTCTCTGTCATTGTTGTGAGCTGTAACGTGTTGATGGGTTGTGTCAGGTTGCTCCCGGCAAAGCGGCGCAGCTCCTGTCGCAGTGTTTCGATCGCTGTGTATAGGAGGCTGCTGAAAAAGCAGGCCAGCCGCGGCAAAATGTTTTCTTCGTCACTGAGAGCATGTGCGGCCAGCAGGAGCGAACCGGCCCTTTGTTCTCTATCTGCATCTCCACGGGAGCCGCTGTCGCTGGCCCTGATGCTGCAAGTGATCATGGCATTCACTCCGAGCGTATGTCGTAGTCGAAGGCTTCTGTTCAGCCGTAGGAACAGGCGGACGACGACCTGCTGTTTGGATGGTTTGTCGGGCGCAATTCCGATGCCCCGCTGTGGCACCCGACCACGGTCTCCATCAACCGAAACTGGCTGCTCAACGAGGCCCTCGTGGCCGGCTCCCTGGATCTGCTTCTGGCTACATCGGAGGCCAAGCCATTGGCGAGCTCTGAGCATGGATCGATGCATGGCAGCCTGCTGCGGCTCTCCCACCCACCAGATTGACCGCTCCAGCCGAAAGGGGGTAGACGCCGTCGTCCCTGAAGGAGCCGGTCGCCTGCCCCGTCCGCCCTACGGGCGGCGCCCCATCCATCCAGGCCAGGAAGCGGATAGGGCAGGAGTTCGCCTGGAACTGGCCGACATGGGTAGGAGCGGTGTTGCGGCTGCATATTGTGGCCGACCACCTGTTCCGCCTGGCCTGCAGGTGGTGCCGGTGCGGCGCCAGTCCAGCACTGGAGCCAGGCCCAGAGCGGCGACGGCCTGTCGCATCAGGCCGTTGAAGCTGGCCAGCTGGGAGCAACGGCTTTGCAGGGCCACCGCCAGGTGCAGGGCATCACCGGCGCGCAAGCCGAGAGCGGGATCCTGCAGCAGTCGCTCGACATGCTCTCCTGCGGCGGTGCGGGCCTCCGGGCTGAGGCCGTGGTGGCGCTGCTTGAGGCCCAGGGCGCTGTGGGTTTCGGTGATCAGCCAGTCGCTGCTGATCAGCGTGTCGCGGCACTGCTCCAGCCATTCCAGTGCCCGTGGGCTGGACGCTTCCGGGTTCAGCAGGGCGACCACGACGCAGGTGTCCAGGTAGATCACGGCGGGCATGGCCTCACCAGCGCTCCTGGGCCCGGCACGGTTCGATCACCGAAGGGGTGATCGGCATGGTGGCCTGAAGCTGGCGCAGGTCGGCGGCCAGCGCACGGCGGTCCAGCCGTTGCAGGGGCTCCAGGCTCAGTCGGCCGTCGGGTCCGACGACGATTTCGATCGGGTCACCTTCCCGCAGGCCGGGCTGCGGGTGACCGGACCCGGGAGGAGGGGGCTGGGAGGAGGCCAAGGCGCCCATGCCAGTCGGCGCCGGTTAACAGTAGATACACAACTCTACGTGGCTTGATCGGGCTTGAAGCCCAGGATCCCCACCCGTTTCTGCCAACGCCCCCTGATGGATTCGAACCATCGACCGGCTGCTTAGAAGGCAGCTGCTCTATCCAGCTGAGCTAAGGGAGCACGGTGCGCATTGTGCCAGCGTTCGGCGGCCAGGCCACTCCGGTAGCCCCCCCTACAGTGGACGACCGCGCTTGAACCGTTCCATGGCCGCCACCCGGCTCAGCGACAGCCAGAAAACCGAGCTGGTTGGGCGATTCCGGGAGGGTTCCAGCAGCCAGCAGCTGGCGGACAGCTACGGCTGCAGCGCCAACACGGTCATCCGCGTCGTTCGCACGGAGCTCGGCGACGAGGAGTACGAGCGCCTCAAGGCGGAGCGCTCCCGCCGGCGCAGCCGCACAGCCACAGGTGATGGCGACCCGGCCGCCGCCCCGGAAGCCCTGCAGACGGCCCTCGCCATCAGCACCCCCGAGCCGGAAGCGCCGGCTGAGCCGGAGCCCGCCCTGGAGCCCGCCCCCGAGGCGACCACCACCACGGCACGCAGGACCATCCCCGCCCCGCCCCGCCGCCTGACGGTGGCGGCCCCGGCGCGTGCCGAGGCGGTGGCGGAGGACGGTCCTGCGGTGCTGGCCATCGAGGATGCCGACGACTTCGGTGCCGATGACGACGATCTGCTCACCAGCGACGACGGCGACGACGAGGGCTCCGACGACGGCACCGACGGGTCGATCAATCCCTTCCAGCCGATCCCCGTGGTGCTGCTCGATGACGGCGCCCCGGCGGGGGCCGACGGCCGGCTCCAGCCCCTGGCCAGCGCCGCCCTGCCCTCCAGCGCCTACATGCTGGTCGACAAGACCGTGGAACTGCAGGCCCGGCCCCTGAGCGAGTTCCCGGAGCTGGGCCGGCTGCCGGACGCCGAGCTGGAGCGCCAGGCCCTGGTGGTGTTCCTCAACCCCCGCCAGGCCAAGCGCCAGTGCGGCCGCACCCAGCGGGTGATCAAGGTGCCCGACCTCAAGGTGTTCGAGCTCACCGCCCCCTACCTGCTGGCCCAGGGCATCAGCCGGGTGGTGATCGAGGGTTCCCTCTACGCCCTTCCCGGCAGCTGAGGCCTCAGCCCTCGTCGGCCGGGCCGTTGCCGGGCAGCAGCAGGGCGGCGCTGGCACCGCCGCTGATCACCCCCAGCACCAGGGCCACGCCCACGATGAAGCCCGCCGGCAGCGGGGCGCTGCGGGCAAAGCCGAAGCGCAGCTGGGGCCGCACCTCCAGGTTCTGGGCCCCGAGGCAGAGCAGGGTCAGCAGCAGGGTGCCGCCCAGCAGGCTGCCGCACAGGAGGCGCAGGCGCAGAAGCATCGGGGGGTCGCAGGGCCGGCTGCCTCAGTCTGACGGCTCGCGGTGCAGCAGGGCATAGAGGTCCCGGCGGCTGTGGCCGCTGCGCTCGGCCAGGGTGCGGGCGGCTTCCCGGTTGCTGAGGCCGCCCGCCACCAGCTCCCCAAGGGCGCGGCGCAGGTCGGCCTCGTCCCAGACGGGGGCCGCCGCCGGCGGGGCGCCGCCCAACACCAGGGTGCATTCCCCCTGGGGCGGGGTGCGTTGGAAGTGCGCCAGGGCCGCCGCCACCGTGGGGCCCACCTGCTCCTCGTGGCGCTTGGTGAGCTCCCGCGCCACCTGCAGGGGCCGGTCGCCGAGCACCGCCAGCAGGTCCTCGAGCAGGGCCAGCAGCCGGTGGGGGGCTTCAAACAGCACCATCGTGCGCTCCTCGGCGGCCAGGGCCTCCAGCCGCTGGCGTCGGGGGCCGCCCTTCGGCGGCAGGAAGCCCTCGAAGCAGAAGCGGCCCGAGGGCAGGCCGCTGCTCACCAGGGCGGTGGTGACGGCGCTGGGGCCGGGAACGCAGATCACCTGGCGCCCAGCGGCCCGGGCGGCGGCCGCCAGCTCCTGGCCGGGATCCGACACCCCCGGCAGGCCGGCATCACTGATCACGGCGATCGCTTCGCCCGCCTCCAGGGCCGCCAGCAGCTGGGGGATGCGGGCCGTCTGGTTGTGCTGGTGGAAGCTCAGCAGCGGCGCCTTGATGCCGAGGTGGTGCAGCAGCAGGCCGCTGCGGCGGGTGTCCTCGCAGGCGACCCGGTCGGCCCCCGCCAGCACCCGCCGGGCCCGGGGGGAGAGGTCGTCGAGGTTGCCGATGGGGGTGCCCACCAGATAGAGAACGCCGGCGGCGGGTTCGTGCTCCTGCACTGATTCCTGCACAATGCCGTTTTCCGGTCTCCATGATGCCGTCTTCCTTCGCCCTGCCCGACGGCGTCGGCCGTGAGCCCCTGCTGGCGGAACTGCGCCGGCTGGCCTGGGGGGCGGCCGACATCCTGCGGGCCTATGCCCGCGGCGAGCAGCCCCCCTACGGCTTCCCGCCGGCCATGAGCGTCGACCACGGCGGCGAGGGGCCGGTCTCGGCGGCGGATCTGGCGGTCAACCGCTGGCTGCTCGACGGCCTGGCGGCGGCCTTCCCGGCCGCGGGCTGGACCTTGCTGAGCGAGGAGACCGCCGCCGAGATGCTGGTGCCGGGCCAGCCCCTGGACGCCGAGTGGCTGTGGATCCTCGATCCGCTCGATGGCACCAAGGACTTCCTGCAGGGCACCGGCGAGTACGCCGTCCACCTGGCCCTGGTGCACGACCAGCGGCCCGTGCTGGGGGTGGTGCTGCTGCCGGAGCCGGAGGAGCTCTGGTTCGGGCTGGTGGGGGCGGGCGACGCCGGCACGGGCGGTGAGGCCTGGCGCGAGAACCGGGCTGGTGAGCGCACCCCCGCCACCCTCAGCGGCCGCGGCGAGGAGCTGGTGCTGGTGGCCAGCCGCAACCACCGCGACGACCGCCTGGAGCAGTTGCTGGCCCAGCTGCGGCCGGCCCGCAGTACGGCGATCGGCAGCGTCGGCGGCAAGGTGGCCACGATCCTGCGGGGGGAGGCCGACCTCTACATCTCCCTGTCGGGCCGCAGTGCCCCCAAGGACTGGGACATGGCCGCCCCGGAGGCGGTGCTGGTCGCCGCCGGCGGCGCCTTCAGCCATGCCGATGGCCGGCCCCTCACCTACAACAGCGGCGACGTGCGCCAGGCGGGCTGCCTGATCGCCAGCCACGGCCCGGCCCACGCCGATCTCTGCCGCCGGGCGGCGGCGGCGATGGCGCTGATCGATCCGGGTTTCGCCGTCTGAGCGGGGGCCCGGCCGCACGGCCAGGCCCCCGCAGCGATCAGACCGCCGCCGGCTCCTGTTGGGGAACGCCCCGCAGGGTGAGGTTGATGCGGCCGCGGTTGTCGATCTCCCGCACCCGCACCGTCACCTGGTCGCCGACGTTGACCACATCCTCCACCTTCTCGACCCGGGCTTCGGAGAGCTGGGAGATGTGGATCATCCCCTCCTTGCCGGGCAGGATCTCGACGAAGGCACCGATCGGGATCACCCGGGTGACCGAACCGTTGAACACCTCCCCTTCGCTGACGCGACGGGTGAGGCCCTCGATGATGCGCTGGGCCTCCTCGGCGGCGGCGCCGTCATGGCTGGCGATCGTGACGATGCCGCCGTCCTCGATGTCGATCTTGGTGTTGGTGCGCTCGGTGATGCCCTTGATGGTGCGGCCGCCGGGGCCGATCACCGTGCCGATCAGTTCCGGATCGATGCGGAAGCTGAGCAGGCGCGGGGCGTGGGGGGAGAGGACGTCGCGGGGCTTGTCGATGGCCTCGAGCATCTTGCCGAGGATGTGCAGCCGGGCCGGACGGGCCTGGTTGATCGCGTCGGCGATGGTCTTGACGGCCAGGCCGGAGATCTTCATGTCCATCTGCAGGGCGGTGATTCCCTTCTCGGTGCCGGCCACCTTGAAGTCCATGTCGCCGAGGAAGTCCTCGATGCCCTGGATGTCGGTGAGGATCCGCACCTCCTCGCCCTCCTTGATCAGACCCATGGCCGCGCCGCTCACCGGAGCCGCCAGGGGCACGCCGGCGTCCATCAGGGCCAGGGTGCTGCCGCAGACCGAGCCCATCGAGGTGGAGCCGTTGGAGCTGAGGCACTCCGAGACCACCCGCAGCACGTAGGGGAAGCTCTCCTTGGAGGGCAGCACGGGGATCAGGGCCCGCTCGGCGAGGGCGCCGTGGCCGATCTCCCGCCGACCGGGGGAGCGCATCGGCCGCGTCTCACCGACCGAATAGGGGGGGAAGTTGTAGTGGTGCAGGTAGGTCTTCTCGCTGATGGGGTTGAGGTCGTCCATCTCCTGGGCGTCGCTCGGGGTGCCGAGGGTGGCGCAGGAGAGCACCTGGGTGAGTCCCCGCTGGAACAGGCCCGTCCCGTGCACCCGCTTGGGCAGCACGCCGACGGCCGCCTGGATGGGACGCACCTCGTCGAGGCTGCGGCCATCGACCCGCTTGCCCTCGACGATGATCTGCTGGCGCATCAGTTTCTTGGTGAGGCCCTTGTAGGTGTTGCCCAGCAGCTTGCCGTTGCTGCTCACGGCCACCTTGATCGGGTCCTCGCCGCCGAGGGCGGCGATCTTCTCGCCCACCTCGGCCTTGATGGCGTCGAGTTTCTCGTCCCGTTCGGCCTTGGTCTGGCCGAACTGCTTGAGCACCTCACCGATGCCCTTGGCGCATTCCTTCTCCAGGAACTCGGGCAGGGCGGGGTCTTCGCTGCGCTCCTCGGGCAGCACCTGCTCGATGCCGAGCTCCTTGAGCAGGGCCAGCTGGGCACGGATCAGTTCGCCCACGGCTTCGTAGCCGAAGTCGATGGCCTCGATCACGTCCTGTTCGGGCAGCTGGTTGGCGCCCGCTTCCACCATCACCACGCCGGATGGGGTGCCGGCGACCACCAGGTCGAGCTCGCTGCGCTCGATCTCGCGGAAGCTGGGGTTGAGCACGAAGTCGTCACCCAGCAGGCCCACGCGCACGGCGGCCATGGGGCCCATGAAGGGGATCTTCGCCAGCAGGGTGGCCATCGAAGCGCCGGTCACGGCGAGCACGTCGGGCGGAACCCGCTCATCGAGAGACATGCAGGTGGCGACGATCTGCAGGTCGTCCCGCAGCCAGCCCGGGAACAGGGGCCGCATCGGCCGGTCGATCAGGCGGCAGGTGAGGATGGCCCGCTCGGGGGGGCGGGCCTCACGGCGAAAGAAGCTGCCCGGGATGCGCCCGGCGGCGTAGAGACGCTCCTCGTAATCGCAGATCAGCGGCAGGAAATCGATGCCTTCCCGGCCTTTCGAGCGGGTGGCGGTGACCAGAATCGCTGTATCGCCGCATTCCACCATCACCGAGCCCCCGGCCTGGGGCGCAAATCGGCCGCTGGTCAGCCGGATCTCCCGACCATCGAAGGAGATCGACTGAGTGTGTCCTTGCACTGGGCGTTATGTCCGTTTTGTTGTCGCCGACCATTCTCGCATCCGCCGTTCCAGGCCATGAAGAAGGCGCCCTCGCGGGGCGCCTGATGCGACCGAAAGCCGTTGCGGCGGCTGAGCTGGAGCCCCCGGCTCACCAGCTGGACTTGACCACGCCGGGAAGCTCACCCTTGTGGGCGCGCTCGCGCAGCTGGTTGCGGCAGAGGCCGAAATCGCGGTAGTAGCCGCGGGGCTTGCCGGTGGCCCAGCAGCGGTTGCGGATGCGGTTGGGGGCGCTGTTGCGGGGCAGCGACTGCAGCTTGCGGTGGATCTCCAGGCGCTCCATCGGATCGCCGGCCGCATCGAAGGCCTCCTTGAGGGCAGCACGGCGCGCTGCGAAGCGCTCCACGATCTTGCGGCGCTTCACGTCACGCGCGATCATCGACTTCTTCGCCATGCGGCCGGAGGAGGGGGAAACTTCAGCCCGCCATCGTACCGTCTGGCCCGCCCCGTCCAGCCAGGCCGACCCGGGTCAGGGGCCCGGGTGGCTGGGGCAGAGGTCGGCCAGGCCGCAGCCGGCGCAGCGGGGCTTGCGGGCCACGCAGACGGCCCGGCCATGGAAGATCAGCCGGATCGAGAGGGTCTCCCACTCCGGCCGCGGCACCAGCTTCATCAGGTCTGGTTCGATCTTCTTCGGGTCGCTGTGGCGGGTGAGGCCGAGCCGGTTGGCCAGCCGTTTCACGTGGGTGTCGACGGTGACGCCGGCGTTGATGCCGAAGGCGTGGGCCAGCACCACGTTGGCGGTCTTGCGGGCCACCCCCGGCAGGGGCAGCAGCTCCTCCATCGATGCCGGCACGTCCCCGCCGTGGCGTTCCATCAGCAGCCGGGAGGCGGCCACGATGTGCTTCGCCTTGTTGCGGTAGAAGCCGGTCGACTGCACGTAGGGCTCCACGGCGTCGCTCTCGACGGCGGCGGCGGCGGCGGCATCGGGGAACCGCTCGAACAGGGCCGGGGTCACCTTGTTGACCCGCTCATCGGTGCACTGGGCCGAGAGCATGGTGGCCACCAGCAGCTCCCAGGGGGTGCGCCAGTCGAGGGAGCAGGTGGCCTCCGGGTAGAGGACGCCGAGCCGCTCGAGGATCAGGGGCGCCCGGGTGCGGGGGCTGGGGAAGCGGGGCACCTCAGCGGCTGAGCAGCTGCTGGATGGCGGGCAGCTGGCTGGTGTCCTTGACGATCAGCACCAGGGAAAGGCCCACCAGGAAGACGAAGCCCGACTGCATGAAGGCCATCTGGTAGCGGTCGGCCAGGGGCCGGCCCCGCACCCCCTCCAGCAGCAGCAGGGCGAACTGGCCGCCGTCCAGCAGGGGCAGGGGCAGGGCGTTGAGCACCGCCAGGTTGATCGAGATCAGGGCGGTGAACAGGAACAGGCTGCTGCCCCCCTGGCTGGCCAGGGAGGCCCCCATCTCGACGATCTTCACCGGCCCCGACACCTGCGGAGCGGTTTCGCCGAAGTGGGTGAGCAGGGTGCCGAAGCCCTCCACGGTGCGGCGGGTGAGCACCATGAAGTCGTGGTTGGCCTGCAGGATCGGCTCCAGCGGGCTGGTGGGTGCCCGGAAGGATTCAGTGCCGTTCGGCTGCAGCTGGGCGCCGATGCGGCCGATGCCGCTTATGTCGGTGGGGGTGAGGGGCAGTTGCAGGAGGGTGCCGTTGCGGTCGGCCTGCAGGCGCAGGGTGCGGCCGGGGGCGTCCTTGATGCGCTCCACCAGGGCCATCACCGCGTCCTGGCCGCCGGCCAGGGGGGTGCCATCGACCGCCACGATGCGATCGCCGGGCTGGAGGCCGGAGCCGGCCGCCGCCTGGCCGGGCTGCACGGCGGCCACCACCACACCGGGGGTGGTGCTGAAGCCGGAGGGGATGCCGAGCACCAGCCCCTGGGCGAGCAGCACGCTCCAGGCCAGCAGCAGGTTGGCGATCACGCCGGCGGCGATCACCAGGGCCCGCTGGGGCAGGGGCCGGTTGCCCATCAGATCGGGATCGTCGGCGGCGATGGTGCTGTCGTCCTCGTCGTCGGGGAAGGCCACGAAACCACCCAGGGGGATGGCCCGCAGGGCGAACAGGACGCCGCGCCGCTTGCGCTGGATCAGGGCGGGCCCGAAGCCGATCGAGAACCCGCTGACCCGGATGCCCTGCCAGGTGGCGGCGAAGAAGTGGCCGGCCTCGTGCACCACGATCAGGCCCGCCAGGATCGCCAGCGCCGTCAGTACACCCATTCAGTTTTCCGGCTCTATTTGGCCCCATTCTGCGGGAACCGCCGCGGCACCGGGACGCTGGCGCTGCCGGAGGGGAGGGATAGCATGCCTTTGTCGATGGGCGGGTCTGCCTGCATGGCCGAGCAACAGACCGGTGGGCAACCAGCCGGTGAGCAACCGACCGGTGAAGAGCCTGAAGAACTGCGCACCTCCCTGCGCCACGCCCTGCCCGGGGGTGTCTCGGCCAGCATCAGGCTGTCCACGGGCCGCACGGTCTATGTGACGGTGGGCGACGTCAGCCGCACGGGCGCCTGCGTGGTGCGCCGGGGATCCCTCGAGGTGACGGCCGATGAGGAGGTGCTGCTCGACATCAGCGACTACGAGCAGCACCAGAGCGTCTCCCTGCCGGCGCGGGTCCAGTGGGTGAACAGCCGCAGCTACAACACCCTGGTCGGGCTGGCGTTCAGCGATGGCCCCCTGCTGCCCGGCACCATGCTCGACCAGTACTTCGACCAGACCCTGCAGACGCGCGGCAGCGTCGACGGCTGAGCCCGGAGGGCGAAATCGTTGCCGACCCTTCCGCAGCCCCGTGCTGCCTGCGCCCTCCGTGCTTAGGATTTCCGGATCGGCTGCATGGATGTTCAGCCCACCGTCGGTCCTGCCGTGAACGCCAGATTTCTGCTCCACCTGCTGACCACCGCGCCGAAGCGGCGCCAAGGTCAGGCGGGTTTTTCCATGTTCGCCGGCATCCTGGTGCTGCTGGCCCTGGTGGTCGGCACCGTGGGGCTCTCCAGCCTGGTGGCCAGCAACCTTCTGGGCAGCCGCGAACAGGGCTCCAGCAGTGAGGCACGCAGCGCCGCCGAGGCCGGCATCGACGAGATCATCGCCACCTGGAACCAGCCCCAGAACCGCAAGCTGCTGGTGTCGGGCCAGGCGATGAACACCTGGGCCGGCTCGACCACCACCCTTCAGAGCCCCTGCGTCACCACCGACGGCACCGCCACCAGGCCAGGCGGCACCGGCCAGCCCACGGCCCAGGCCAAGAGCTTCGGCGACGGTGAGTTCCGCGATCTGGCCGATCCGAGCAAGACCAACAGCGGCGACCGCCAGTTCGCCCTGGTGCGCGTCACCTACTCGGCCGGTCCCTCCGGCAATACGAACCGCCGGGCGATTTCGGTGGCCTCCACCAAGACCGGCGGGGTGACCACGGTGGGACCAAGCTTCACCGGCAACTTCAGCGACCTGATCAACCTCGACGACCCCGACGGCACCGGCGCAGCCCTGCCGGGGTCCAACGGGGGCTTCATCACCGTCGAGGTCCAGGGGCGTGTGATGCGGGGGGGCACAGCCGTGGCCACCGCCACGGTGACCCGTGAATTCGAGGTGCTGCCCAAGTGCTGCGGGGCCTCCTTTGGCTCCAACGCGGCCACCAACCTGGGCTCCGACAAGCGGGCCTGCGGCGTCGAGTTCGGCCTGATCACCGGCATCAACGGCGGCACCCATTTCTCCTACTGGGCCAACGACCGGTTCACCACGGTGAACAAGGCCAACCAGGTGGTGAACATCACCAGCATGATCGGCATCGTCAACAAGGGCGACACCACCTTCGACCGCGCCAACTGGCGGGTAGCGCCGAACAGCAAATCGGTGAACAGCGCCGCGCTCGGTACTCCCGACGATGCCAGCTGGTGGGGCAACATCAACTGCCCCCAGTGCGGCACCGCCAGCGACAAGCTGGGCCGCAGCATCTCCGGCATTCCCATCATCCCCGGCACCATCGCCCTGCCGACGATCGGCAGTGAGACCACCGCCGGCAACTACTACTACACCTGGAGTCCCAACGGCTGGGCGGCCGCCACGATCGGAAGCAACTACAACTTCCCTGCCAGTGCTCTGACCAACACGTCAACCTCGACGGCAAGCGTCACGCTGAATGCCTTCAACCCCAACCCGCTCATGCAGCTGCAGAGCTCGGGGGCGGCATGGCGATTCACCTTCCGCACCAACACCCCCACCACTCCCACGGCTGTCAATCGCCCCAGGGTGGAGGTCTGCACCCTCGCCACGTGCACCAGCACGTCCTGGGAGAATGTGTCGGATGATCGCATCGCCGATAACTTCGATGCCGGCACCTATTCCGGCAACACCGGCAACACCAACATCACCCCCGCCACCGCCCAGTGGCTCAACCCCAGTTCAGGGGCGGTGCTGGGGCCGTGGGTGGAAGTTGATCCGGCCGATGGCGCGCAGAGCACCACGGTGGGGAAGGTGCGCATCGCAGCAGCCACCAGTTTCGGCGCCTCAAGCAACGCACTGCGCATTGGCAGCGTCGATGGCAAATCCACTACCGCCAACGCGGTCAGTGTCAGCCGTGGCATCAATCTCACCGGCTTCGAGAATTCCGGGCCTCGCCTGAAGTTCCAGGCCATCGCTTTCAACTTTGATTCGTCGACAGCTGACACCATCACCGTTCAGGCGTCCAGCAACGGCACCACCTGGGCTGACATCGGCACCATCACGACCAACAGTGCCAATACAGCCAGGACCTACATCACCAGTCCCATTCAGCCGGCCAACGTGGGTGCAAACACCCGCATCCGCTTCATCAACACCACGGCCCTCGCGGCCGATGAAACCGTCACCATCGACAACGTGCAGCTGGCCCCTCGGGGCGGGGTGAACAGCTTCTGCGAATACACCACCACCTCCCCCCAGACCGTCCTGCCTGGGTTCCACTGCGTCGGACCGCTCATCAACCTCAACAGCGGTGGCGGCGTGAGGATGGACACCACCGGTGGGCCGATCTCCTTCTATTACAGCCAGACCGGTGACATCCGCGGTTCCACGTTCGGAAATCCGCTGATCTCCACCAGCGACACGGCCACGATCCAGCATTTCCGCTGCGCCACCCTTTCCGATAACTGCACTACAGAGATCCCCGATTCCGATCCCTATTCGGATGTGGGGGTTCCCGATCGCCTCAACTTCTTCGGACGTGATAACGGCTCCCTGACCGGAACGCCCGGCCAGCAATTCATCACCATGGCCGCCACCGGAACGGCCACAGGCAAGATCTCCCGTGCCTGGTTCTACTTACCCTGGGGCAACCTGCGGCTGAGGTCCGATGGCTGTCAAACCGGTGTTGATCCGCCGGGCTTCGCCACCAACCCCAACAACTGGAGCATCAACGGCAGGATCTGGGTGAGCAGCTTCCGGCCCTGCGGCGCCTTCCACTTCCGGATTCCGCCGTCTTCCTCGGTGGGCCTGTCGGCGGCGTTCTCCACCGGTTTCAACCCCGACTACGTCCAGTGGACCGGCGTTGACTGGGTGGCGCGGGCCGTCTCCTCCTCCCGCAACTACCAGTGATGGCCGCCCCGGCGCGCCACGGAACCTCCAGGGTGTGGGCCCGCCAGCCCCGGGTCTGGAGGGCCGGGGGTTTCACGATCGTCGAACCCCTGGTGCTGGTGATCCTGCTCGCGATTGTCGTTTCCGGAACGGCGGTGGTGCTCACCAGCGTCAACCGGTCGTCGGCGGAAGCCCGCCGGGTGGTGACGATGGATCGGGAGATTGATTCCCAGCTCGCCGAGATCAAGCAGCTCAGCGGACGGCTCACCTGCTGTTCCTCCGTCTGCACCGTGACGCCGCCCACCACCTTCGGCCCCACCGCGAACTGCGCCACCAACAATCCGCTCGATTCCCGCTACTTCTATCCCCAGCGGGACGACCCGGCCACCACCGCCACCATCGTCGGCACCAGTCCGGCCACCTCCGATGAGCGGGCTGCCGTCGACCAGCTCTGCGCCAGCGGGGCCTTCCTGAACCCCCTGGTGACGGCGGTGAATGCCCTGGCCCAGCCCGCAGGGGTGACCCGGACCGCCGCCGCCCAGGCCAACAGAACCATCCGTGTCATCTACACCGACACGGTCAATGCCCGGGTGACCCGGGTGGCCAACATCACCCCGCCGATGGCCCGCTGGTGCCCATGAGAGCGCTCCTGCCGAAGGCACCCGTCGCTGGCCTTGCCCGTGGGTTCACGGTGGTGGAGCTGATGGTCACGGTGGCCATCATCGGTGTGGTCAGTTCGGTGCTGTTCACCGTCTCCCAGGACAGCTGGCGCCGCGAGCGCGCCAACGCCGCCACGGTGGAGCTCGCCGCCTGGCTGGATCAGATTTCCCGCTCCCCGGAGCAGAACGGCGTCAGCTGTCGCGTGACCGTGAACACCGGCACCCTGGCGCCCGGGGCGGTGCTGGCCTCCGTCAACCCCACCAACTGCGCCACCGAGGCTGACGTACGACTGCCGGGCATCAACATCAACCAGAACTTCCAGGTGGCCGCGTCGGTGGCGACGACGCTGACCACCACGGGCACCCTGCAGTGGTGGTTCACCCCCCGCGGGGCGATCAGCACCACCGCACCTGCCGTCAATGCCGGCAGCGCCGCCACCGACATCAGCGTGCGCATCAGCGTGGCCGGCCAGGTGCCGGTGCGCTGCGTGCGGCTCTCCGGCACCCTCGGCCTCCAGCGCATGGGTCGCAACAACGCCACCGGAAACCCCAACACCGACTGCACCGCCTGGAGCGTCCGTTGACATGAACCGAACCCGCCTACGCCCCGTACGCCCCTCGGGCTTCACCCTGGTGGAGCTGCTGATCGGCACGGTCCTGGGGGGAATCGCGGTGGCCGCCGCCGCCTCGGTGATCGTCTCGCACCTGAATTCCACCAACGCCACGATCTGGTCGGTGCAGCTGCAGCGGGATCTGAGCAAGTTCAACTACCTGCTCAATTCCGAGGCCGTCGAGGCCTGTCGGATGCAGGCCGGCACGCCTCCCGCCAACGACACCGCCTGCGTGCCGGGCACCTTCGCCACCCCGCTCAGCTGTGCCACGGTCACCGGGCCGGCCACCAACTTCAGCCTGCTGGTGCCCCTGGATGTGGCCAACGCCGACCCGGTGGAGCGGGTGATCACCTACCGCTTCGATGCCGGCACCGGCCGGGTGCTCAGGGATGGTCCGCGCATCCTCACCAGCGGCCGCCTCGACCCCACCGTCGCCAGCAACCAGAACAACGCTGTGGTGCTCGATGGCGTCACCGCCTTCACCCCCACCGTGTCGGCCGACTGCCGCTCGGCGACGATCGCCGTCACCCTGGCGGTGCCCACCTACGCCATCACCCGGAACCAGACGATCAGCGTGGCCGCCGGCGCCGCGCACTACATCCGCTGACCCACGCCTCCATGCACTGGGATCGCGGCTACTACTCGCAATCCACCTACACCTGCGGCACCTACCGGGAACTGGCCCCCAACTGGCTGGATTTCGCCTCCCTCGTCAAGGGCCACACGCCGCCGCGGCCGCGGGACGGCAGCCCGTTCTCCTACCTCGAGCTCGGCAGCGGCATGGGTTTCGGCCTCGCCCTGCTGGCGGCCAACTACCCCGAAGGATCGTTCGTCGGCGTCGATTTCCACCCCGAGCACATCAGCCATTCCGAGTGGCTCGTGGCCCAGCTGGGCCTCACCAACATCCGCTTTCTCGAGGCCGATTTCGTGGCCCTGCAGCGGGATCCCTCGCCGCTCGGCTGGCTGCCCGGGCACACCGGCCCGTACCACTACGTCACCGCCCACGGCATCGCCACCTGGATCGGCGAATCGGTGCAGGAGGCCCTGCTGGAGCTGGCGTCCCTGGCCCTGAGGCCCGGGGGGCTGTTCTACTGCTCCTACAACACCCATCCGGGCTGGCTGGCCCGCTCGGCCTTCCAGAAGCTCTACGCCCTCGAATCGGGCCGCAGCGACCCCAGCCAACCGCTGGCGACGATCCACCGAACCGTCGCCAGCCTGCGGCGGCTGATCGGAACGGCGGACGCGCCCACGCCCCTGGGCAGCGCCTTCCCCTCCCTGGATGGGGAGCTGGCCTGGATCAGCCAGGACAATCCCGACTACCTCTGCGGTGAGTACGGCTGCGAAGGCTGGCAGCCCCTCTATGTGGCCGACATGCACCGGCGCTGCAGCCGCCACAAGCTGCGCCATCTCGGCAGCGCCACCCTGCCGGAACTGTTCGACGAGCTGCTGGCCCCCTCCCTGAAGGAGGCGGTGCTCGAGGAGGAGAACCCCCTGATCCGCCAGACCCTGATCGATCTGGCGACCAACAAGGCCTTCCGCCGCGACCTGTTCGTCAAGGGGGCCCTCCCCCTCACCCGGCTTCAGGCCGAGGAGCGGCTGGCGGCGCTGGCGGTGCAGAGGCTGGAGGGTCCGCCGGCGGCTGCCGCCGAGGACAAGGACGACGACCCCTATCTGTTCACCACCACCTTCGGGCAGGTGGTCGGCGATCCGAAGGTCTACGGACCGATCGAAGCCGCGGTCCACGACGGGCCGCGCACCCTGGCCGAGCTGGTGGCCCTCAGCGACAAGACGCCTGAGGGGGTGTTGCTGATCGCGGCCATGCTGCTCCACGTCAGCCGGATCGGCCTCGATCGCGGCGACGCCGGGGAGGCGGCGGCCCCCGAGGCCCAGCGCGTCAACGCCGCCCTGTTCC
Organism: Synechococcus sp. FACHB-909; assembly: GCF_014698945.1. Lineage (NCBI taxonomy): Bacteria > Bacillati > Cyanobacteriota > Cyanophyceae > Synechococcales > Synechococcaceae > Synechococcus > Synechococcus sp. FACHB-909. The sequence goes on from NZ_JACJTY010000004.1 coordinate 27,012, forward strand.
AGCTGATCGAACAGGGCCGCTCCTACGGCTCCCTCCTGCTGCCCCGCCTGGGGGCGGTGACCTCCATCTCCCCGGTGGAGGTGCTGATCCACCGGGCCCTCTCGGACGGCCTGGAGGGGCCGATGCTGGGAACCTGCGTGCTGCTGGGGCTGCAGCAGATGGGCGTGCAGCTCCTCGAGGCCGACAAGACGGTCGTCGAGGACCCCCAGGCCCAGATGCGCTCGATCGAACGCATCACCGCCGACTTCATCGCCCTGCGGCTGCCCCAGCTGCGGCGGCTGGGGGCCCTGCCGGCGTGAGGGCCTCGGCCCCGAAGTAGGGCACCAGCGCCGCCGGCAGACTGACGCTGCCGTCCGGCTGCTGGCCCGCCTCCAGCAGGGCGGCCATGGTGCGGCCCACGGCCAGGCCGCTGCCGTTGAGGGTGTGGAGCAGGCGGGTGGTCTTGCCGTCGCGGAAGCGGATCGAGGCCCGCCGGGCCTGGAAATCGCCGCAGGTGCTGCAGCTGGAGATCTCCCGGTAGGTGCCGGCGCCCGCCAGCCACACCTCCAGGTCGTAGGTGCGGGCGGCGGAGAAGCCCAGATCGCCCGTGCACAGCTCCAGGCGCCGGTAGGGAAGCTCAAGGGCCTCCAGAATCGCTTCGGCATCCAAGGTGAGCTGCTCATGGGCCGCCTCGGAGTCCTCCGGGGCCACGAACCAGTAGAGCTCCACCTTGTTGAACTGGTGCAGGCGGATCAGGCCGCGGGTGTCGCGGCCGTAGGAGCCGGCCTCGCGGCGGAAACAGGGGGTGTAGGCGGCGTACTTCAGCGGCAGCTGCTCGGCGCCGAGCACCTCGCCGCGATGCAGGGACGTGACCGGCACCTCGGCGGTGGGGGTGAGCCAGAGGTCGTCGTCGGCGCAGCGGAAGCTCTCCTCGGCGAACTTGGGCAGCTGGCCGGAGCCGGTGAGGCTGGCGGTGTTCACCAGCACCGGCGGCAGCACCTCGGTGTAGCCGCGCTGGCCGTGGCGATCGAGCATGAAGCTGATCAACGCCCGCTCCAGCCTTGCCCCCTGGCCCAGCAGGGTGACGAAACGGCTCTGGGCGATGCGCACCGAGCGCTCGGTGTCGACAATGCCGAGCCGTTCGGCGATCTGCCAGTGCTCCTGCAGCTCCTCGCCCCCGGCGGCAACGCGCGGCGTGCCCCAGCGCTTCACCTCCACGTTGTCGGCCTCGCTGCGGCCGCTGGGGCAGAGGGGCGAGGGCAGGTTGGGCAGCACCATCAGCTGCTCCAGCAGCTGGGCCTCGATCCCCTTCTCCTGCTCCTCCAGCTCCCCCACCTGGCGCTTGATGCGGTTGCCCTGCTCCCGCAGCTCCTTCACCTCCTCGCCGCCCGGGGCGGCGCCGGCCCGGATCCGCTCTCCCACCTCCTTGCCGATGCGGTTGCCCTCCGCCTGCAGCTCACTGCGCCGCTGCTCCAGGTCGCGGGCCTCCAGGGCCAGCTGGCGCAGGCCTGAGAGGTCGGTGGCCATGCCGCGCCGCGCCAGGGGGCCGGTGATCAGCGTCGGGTCGTTGCGCAGCAGGCGCTGATCCAGCACGGGAGGGCCAATCGTCTTGGGGGCAGCCTACGGACCGGCGTCCCAGGTGGACACCGGCCCTACAGTTGGCGGACCTTCTGACCACCTGACCATGCGATCTGTTGGTCTGGCTGAAGCGAAAGCGCAGCTCTCCGCCCTTCTGGATGCGGTCGAGATGGGCGACGAGGTGGTGATCACCCGCCGCGGCCAGCCTGTGGCCCGGCTGGTGCGGGAAAGTCCTGCCCCAGAGGAGGAAGGTCCGCTGTCTTGGCCGGAGCGGCTGCGGCGGTTCCACGACCACCAGCCCCCCTTTGCGGGGAACGCGGTGGCCCTCGTCGATGAGCTGCGGCGGGATCGGGGATGACGCCCCGACGCCGGGACCCGATGGTGGGGACCTATGTCGACACCTGCGTGTTGCTGTCGCTTTTCCTGAACGACACCGGTTTCCCTGCGGCGGAGCAGTGGTTTCTCAGCCAGGGCAATACGCCCCTCTGGATCAGCCACTGGGTGCTGGTGGAGTTCGCCGCCGTCGTGGCCCTCTGCGTACGCCGGGGTGACCTCACCGAAGACCGTGCCGGGGCCGTTCATGCCGAATTCGAGTGTTTCCGCCGCGAGCGCCTGCGATTGCTGGAACCGCGGGGAACCGATTTCCTGCAGGCCAGGCAGTGGTTGCAGGAGCTGGGGAGCCTGCCGCTGCGCGGCGGGGATGCCCTCCACCTGGCCATCGCCAGCCGGGAGGTGTTGGTCCTCGCCACAGCCGACCAGGCGCTGATCAGGGTCGCCGCCGCCCTGGGCCTGAGCCACCACGCGATCAGCCCTGACCCTTAGCTCTACGGACCGGAGGTTCCTTCGATCACCTGGCGATCGCAGCGGCTGTAGGCCTCGGCGGCGGTGGGCAGCAGATCCATGCCGTTGCGGATCTCCGGGGGCAGCAGCCGTTCCAGCTCCGCCACCGCCGCGTCGTAGGCCTGCTGGGCGTCGCGGTACTCCTCGCTGCCGGGGGCGTGGCGCTTCTGGGCCACCATCCAGGGCTTGGCGGCGTTGGTGAGCCGGGCCGAAGCGGCCTGCACATCCTCCTGGTGCACCCGGCAGTAGCGGTAGCGATCGATGGGCGCCGGGGCCGGCGGCGCCACCACCGCCGGCGGCTGTACGGAAGGAGCCGGTGGTTTGTCGTGGTCCCGGAGCGCGGCGGCCAGGCAGTCGGCGTTGCGCCGCAGCGCCTCCTCGGGGGTGGCGGCGCTCTCGGCCTCACCGCGGCAGGCGGCCCGCTGGCTCTCGCTCACCTCCACCGTGGGCCGCCGGCACGCCGGCAGCAGCAGCGGCAGCAGCAGGAACGGCAGCAGGAACGGCAGCAGGAGCGCCGGCCGCGGGGCCGGGGGGCGGGCACGCATGGGGGCGGCGGTCAGGGGAAGCTGGAGGTGCGCGAGCGACTGGAGCTCGACAGTCCAGTGAACGATGCCCCCAGCCCGTCGCTGAGGGCCAGGGTGTAGGCCGGTTCGCGGCTGTTGTTGAGGGTGGGCGCGAAGGCGTCGACGTTGGTGAGCAGCACCGAGGACACGTTGGCCGTGCCACCGGTGAGGTTGAGGGTGCCGTTGTCGTTGATGGGCGGGCCCGTCCGGGTCATGGTCCGGGTGCCGCCGTTGTAGGCGTAGGTGATCGTCTGTCCCCCCGCCAGGGTGAGGGTGAGGGACGTGCCGGGGACGGCCGTGGCCGAGGCCGATTCGGTGATCTCGCTGTCGAGCAGGTGGTTGATGCGGCCCCAGTGGTCCTGCAGCCGCCGCAGCGATTCCTGCTGGGAGGACACCCGGATCTGGGTCACCATCACGTTGCTGCCGGTGGCGAAGATCACGCCCATGATCACGGAGGTGATCAGCAGTTCGACCATGGTGAAGCCCCGGTGCCGGGGGCGCCGCCGCTGGTGCCGGCGTTTGCGCTGAAGGTGGGAGGTGGGGTGGTTCATGGCGTCAGAGGGTGCCTCCGTAGCTGCTGTCCGGGCAGGTGCCGCCGCTGGAGTTGCTGGCGCCCACACTGATCAGGCCGAGGCCTTCGGAGATGCGCACACAGCGCATCGGCCCGCTGCTGCCCGCCAGGGAGATCTGGATCACCACCGGGGCGTTGAGCTGGGCGTCGGCGGCCGCGGCATTGACCGTGCCGCGGGGGGTGAACTTGAAGCTGGTGGTGCCGCCCGGGGCGATCGTGTAGGTGGAGGAGCCGAGGGTTTCGCTGATCTGCATCGGCTGGCCGGTGAGGCAGTTGTTGGCGATGGTCGGGTTGGCGATGGCCGTGCCGGCGATCAGCTCCGAGGCGCTGGCGAGGATGGCGCCGCCTGTGAGGTTGCCGCCGCTGATGGTCACCTGGCAGGCATTGCCCTTCAGCGATGTGCGCCGCACCCCCTCCAGCCAGCCCGCCAGTTCGGTGGCCACCGCATTGACCCGCTCGCGCCGCCATTCATTGCCGGAGGCGGCGAGGCCGACGGCGGCGAGGATGCCCACGATCACCACCACCACGGTGGTTTCGATCATGGTGAAGCCGGCGTTGGAGGGGTGTTTTTTCATCAGGGGCACCAGGCGACGGTGGTGGGCACGAGCGTGACCCGGCGCAGCAGTTCGCCGCTGCTGCTGTTCGTGTAGGAGATCGTGTAGCGGTGAAGGTTGCGCACCACGTTGGTGCCGAATTCACTCACGGTCTGCTGCCCCTGGTTGGCGGCGTCGATGCTGTAGGTGATGCCGGCCGCCGTGAGGGTCGAGGGGGTGGCGCCGATGTCGGCCACCAACTGGGTGATCAGGCTGGTGGAGTTGCACAGGGCCTCGAAGAGCTGGCCGGCGCTGCTGTTGCCGTTGGCGGCCGTGGAGGTGGGCGGCGGGAAGAAATCGTTCTTGGAGAGCTCCACGCTGCCCAGGCTGGTGCAGGTGCCGGTGCTGCAGGTGTAGCGATCGTTGAGCCGCCGCACCCGGGCCAGATCGGTGTCCACCAGGGCCTGCTGGCGGTAGCGCGTCTCCGCCGCCGCCGAGGAGCGGTTGGACTCCACGAACAGCACCGAGGTGCCGGTGAGGGCCAGCACCAGCAGCACCGACGACACCATCAGTTCCACCAGGGAGAAGCCACCGGCGCCGCGGCTGCGGCGGGGCGGGGGAAGGGGGGGTGGATGGAAGGCAGTGGGATGGAAGGCTTTCACGGTGGCTCAGGAGTAGGTGAGACGTCTGACGGCCCTGGTGACGTAATCGATCGCAAAGGACTCATAGAGGGAATCGTCGCCGCCGCAGAACTTCATCAGCCCGCAGACGCTCTCCAGATCGGTCGGGGAGATCGTGACGGTGATGTTGCCGTTGGCCCGGAAGTCGTTCGTCCAGATGACCCCCTTGAAGTCCGGGGTGCCGCCCATCTCGATGCTGCCGAGGGGGAAGTACAGGAACATGCTCTGGGAGGCGCCGTTGCCGTTGCCCAGGTCGAGGAACTGGGCCCCGCAGGGGGCGGGCGCCCCGGGGCGGCAGCCGAACAGGGCCAGGTCGGCGGCGCGGGGGGCGCCCTGGGTGCTGGTGGAGCAGGTGATGGCGCCGGCATCGGAATCGCACTGGAAGATGCCGGAGGAGCCGTTCCCCCGGGTGACGCTCTTCTGCCCACTGGTGGAGGCGTTGGGGAAGTGCAGCCGCACCGGGATCGTGCTGGCGGCGGTGCTGCCGCTGGTGTCGAAGAACAGTTCGACGTTGTTGCCGGTGCTGAGGCGGTTGAGGCTGCAGGAGATGGTCTGGAACGTGCCGGGGGGTGAGGCGCCGCCGTTCTCGTCCTCGCGGGTGCAGAGCGTGTTCCAGGGGGCGGGCCAGCTGGCGAAGTTGCGGCTGGCCAGGGTCAGGTCGCTGGTCACGGTCACGTTGCAACTGGCCGGGGGCGAGGCGCTGCGGCAGGTGGCGTTGGCGGTGGGCAGCGGTGGCGGCAGGTTGACGTCGACCACGTTGACGCTGGTGTGGGCCAGGCCGTCGACGCAGCCCCCGGCAAAGGACGCAATGCAGGTGACCGGATCAACGTTGAGGTTGTAGGCGCCGCCGGAGATCACCAGATCGCCGGTGTTGTCGTCGGCGGCACCGGCCACGAAGCCGAAGCCCGGCGCCAGGCTGCAGCGGCGGATGTCGTTGCCGAAGCTGTTGCCCAGGCCGCGCAGGCTGCGGTCGAGGCACTTGGGCACCACCTCCAGGGTCTGCTGCAGGGTGCTGGCGGCCACGACGGAGCCGCCGCGGAGGGCGAAACCGCGCACGGTGAGGGTGAGCTGGCCGGCGGAGGGGGGCACGGCGGCGACCCCGGTCATGGGGTTGGCCAGGGTGCCCTGGCGCACGCTGGCGGCGGTGGCGGCGGAGCAGTCCACATCCACCAGCCGCCAGCGCTGCTGGGAGCCGTCGCCGACGTTGATCGTCTGGGCGGTGGGGAGGGCCCCGGCGGTGGGGAAGGTGGCGCCCACGTTGGCGAAGGCCCGGCCATCCGGCACCTTGACGGCGTTGTTGACGGCGATGGCGGCGGGCGTGGATGTCTCGAGCAGGCAGGCGTTGACCAGCAGCTGGCGGTTGCGGTGGCGGTTCAGCTCACTCACCACCGCCGTCATGCCGATGTCGGCCGCGGCCCGGGCATCCCGGGCCTGGCTCTGGTACGCCGAGGCCAGCTCCGCCATGGAGGATCGCTTCGCCACGGCCAGCCCCCCCAGGAGCACGGCCATGATGATCAGGAAGCAGGCGACCATGAAGCCCCTGGCATCGCGGGGCCTGCGGGTGCCCGCCAGCGTCAGCAGCAGCAGCCGACCCGTCATCGCTCCAGGCCTCCTCCGACGTGGACAGGAACCCCATTCGCCGCAGCACTTCTGCTGCCCCTTCAACGTACCCCCGGATCACCCGGAGGGATTGAGAACCGTGACGTAATCGGCTGGGGGGATCGGAAGAGAACGCTGACAATCGGCCATGAAAAAAGCCCCCCGGACGGGGGGCGGTTCCAGGTTCATTCCGGCAGGGTTCAGAGCACCTGCACCACCTCGTTCACTTCGGGGATCGCCTCGCGCAGCTTGCGCTCGATGCCCATCTTCAGGGTCATGGTGCTGCTGGGGCAGGAACCGCAGGCGCCCTGCAGCCGCACCTTCACCACCGGACCGTCGATCTCGACGATCTCGACGTTGCCGCCATCGGCCATCAGGTAGGGGCGCAGCTCGTCGAGCACCCGCTCCACGTTCTCGATGGTGAGGGCGCGGGGGTCGCTCTCCACGGCGGACGCCATGGTCCCGGCGTCGGCGGTCTCGGGGCTGGCAGTTTCGGTGGTCATGGCTCGGTTACGCACTGAAACGAGCTTAGGCGCCGTCTCCGTGGGGCCGACGAACCCTGCACCAGGTGGCAGGGCCCGGTTCCTGAGGCATCCTGCTCGCACAGCACCGCATTGCCGGGATGGACCCCACCCCCACCTATCCCACAGAGAAGACCTATCCGGCCTTCCTGCACCGGGAGCTGTCCGTGTCCTGGCTCGTGCTGGCCACGCTGATGGGGGGACGCCACCGGCTTGACCCCCGCCTGATCGGCAGAGGCTTCCAGTACCTGGATTTCGGTTGCGGCCACGGGCTGAACCTGCTGTTCAACGCGGCCGCCCACCCCGAGGCCAGTTTCTACGGCGTGGACCTGAACCCGACCCACATCGCCGCTGCCACCACCAAGGCTCAGGAGCTGGGCCTCAGCAACGTGCATTTCGCCCTGGCGGATCTGACGGCCTTTGCCGGCGGCCTGCCCAGCAGCGGCCCCTGCCGGGGCTGGCCTGAGTCCTACGACTTCGTCGTCGCCCACGGGGTGGCGAGCTGGGTGGGGGGGGAGGTGAGAAAGGCTCTGATCGCCGCGGCAAGCGAACTGCTGCGGCCCGGTGGGATCTTCTATTGCTCCTACAACACCTATCCGGGTTGGCTGCGTCGCAGCACCCTGCAGATGCTCAGTGTGGAGGAATCGCTTCGAACAGGAGGAAGCACCACACCAGCCGGGATCAGGAAGTCGGCGGAGCTTCTGAACAGGTTGACCGGTGCTGCCGCAGACCCCTGGCCGCTCGGCCAGGAACTCCCAGGATTGCGGGAGGACATGAGGGCGCTGCAGGGGGCATCAGAGGCCTACCTGGTTGGTGAGTTTCAGGCTGCCCATCAACCCCTGTATGTGGGACCCATGCATCGGTTGTGCTCCACCCACAGCCTCTCCTACGTGGGTTCGGCCAATCTGCCTGAGCTGTTCCCAGAACTGCTTGATCCCGGCAGGCGCTCGCTGGTGATGGAAGCATCGGACCCCTTGATGCGAGAGGTGCTCCTGGATCTGGCGATTGTCCAGTCATTCCGCCGTGATCTTTTTGTTAAGGGACCATGCCTGCCGTCCCCTGCCTGGCGACGCGAGCGACTCGCTGAAGTAGGACTGGTTTCATTGACTCAGAGCGGGGAAGACCCCCATGACTTTGACATCGCTTTAGGCCGCTTTTCCCTGGATCCTGCGTTCACTCAGCAGTTGAAGAGTCTCCTCGGCGAATTCCGTAGGCCACTGGGTGATCTCATGGAGCAGCTGTCGCTTGACTTCGATGAGCTGCTAAGGCGGCTGTCCTTGCTGCTTCACGGTGGTGTCATCGGCTTCAGCTTTTCAGGCGCAGGCAGGGAGGCCCTTGGTACGGCCACCACCGGGTTCAATCAGCGCTGCCTCGACCAGATCACGGCGGGCGAGGAGATCGGTGCCCTGCTCTCGCCTGTCCTGCACCAGCCGGTCACCATCAGCACGCTGGAGTCGTTCTTCCTGCAGGTGGCCGATTCGGGCCTGCCGTCCGAGGGGGTGGCCCAGATGGTGTGGATGGGCATCACCATGGCGGGCGGCAGCGTGAAGGATCCCGAGGGGCAGCCGATCGAGGACCCTGACGTGGCCCTGGGCCAGCTCCAGGAGTTCTGGGACTCCTTCGCCTCAGGGCGCCTGCCGGTGCTGCGGCGCCTCGGCCTCGGCGCCTGATCGCCGCCGAGGCCCCCCGGGGGCTCTGCCTAGGATCGGACCCTTGTTCCCTTCGCGGCTGAGCCTCCGGGCGCCCATGACCGACGTTCCCGCCCAGCGGATCCGTAACTTCTGCATCATCGCCCACATCGACCACGGGAAATCGACCCTGGCCGACCGCCTGCTGCAGGACACCGGCACCGTGGCCGCCCGGGACATGCAGGCCCAGTTCCTCGACAACATGGAGCTGGAGCGGGAGCGGGGCATCACGATCAAGCTCCAGGCCGCCCGCATGGAGTACAAGGCCGCCGACGGCCAGACCTACATCCTCAACCTGATCGACACCCCGGGCCACGTCGATTTCTCCTACGAGGTGAGCCGCAGCCTGCTGGCCTGCGAGGGCGCCCTGCTGGTGGTGGATGCCAGCCAGGGGGTGGAGGCCCAGACGCTGGCCAACGTGTACCTGGCGCTGGAGAACGATCTGGAGATCATCCCGGTGCTCAACAAGATCGACCTGCCCGGGGCCGATCCCGACAGGATCAAGGCGGAGATCGAAGCGATCATCGGCCTCGACACCTCCACGGCCATCAACTGCTCCGCCAAGACGGGCCTGGGGGTGCCGGAGATCCTCCAGGCGGTGGTGGACCGAGTGCCGGCGCCGCCGGACCAGGCGGATGAACCGCTGAGGGCCCTGATCTTCGACTCCTACTACGACCCCTACCGGGGCGTGATCGTCTACTTCCGGGTGATCAGCGGTGTGATCGCCCGCAAGGACAAGGTGCTGCTGATGGCCAGCGGCAAGGTGGTGGAACTCGACGAGGTGGGGGTGATGGCGCCGGACCAGCGCCAGGTGGACAGCCTCCATGCCGGTGAGGTGGGCTACCTGGCCGCCTCGATCAAGGCGGTGGCCGATGCCCGCGTCGGCGACACCATCACCCTGGCGGCCAACCCGGCGAGTGAACCGCTGCCCGGCTACGCCGAGGCCACGCCGATGGTGTTCTGCGGCCTGTTCCCCACCGACGCCGACCAGTACCCCGACCTGCGGGAAGCCCTCGACAAGCTGCAGCTCTCCGATGCGGCGCTGCAGTACGAGCCGGAGACCAGCAGCGCCATGGGCTTCGGCTTCCGCTGCGGCTTCCTCGGCCTGCTGCACATGGAGATCGTGCAGGAGCGGCTGGAGCGTGAATACGACCTCGACCTGATCGTCACCGCGCCCTCGGTGATCTACCAGGTGAACATGATCGACGGCAGCACCATGATGGTGGACAATCCCGCCACCCTCCCCGATCCCCAGAAGCGGGAATCGATCGAGGAGCCCTATGTGAAGCTGGAGATCTACACCCCCAATGTGTACAACGGCGCCCTGATGGAGCTGTGCCAGGAGCGGCGCGGTGAGTTCATCGACATGAAATACATCACCACCGACCGGGTGACGCTGCACTACGAGATGCCGCTGGCGGAAGTGGTGACCGACTTCTTCGATCAGATGAAGAGCCGCACCAAGGGCTACGCCTCGATGGAGTACAGCCTGATCGGCTATCGCAAAAATGAGCTGGTGCGCCTTGACGTGCTGATCAACGGCGAGAAGGCCGATCCCCTCACCACCATCGTGCACCGTGACAAGGCCTACAACGTGGGCAAGAGCCTGGTGGAGAAGCTCAAGGAACTGATCCCCCGGCAGCAGTTCAAGATTCCTATCCAGGCCTCGATCGGCAGCCGCATCATCGCCAGCGAGAGCATCAGCGCCATCCGCAAGGACGTGCTGGCCAAGTGCTACGGCGGCGACATCTCCCGTAAGAAGAAGCTGCTCAAGAAGCAGGCCAAGGGCAAGAAGCGCATGAAGGCCATGGGCCGGGTGGAGGTGCCCCAGGAGGCCTTCATGGCGGTGCTGAAGCTGAATCAGTGAGCTGGCTCTGAAGCGGCGGGCCGGGCCTGAATCGGAAGGCTCCGCGCCCTTTCGTGCAGCGGTTGGTCTCACCCTTTTGCAGCGCCAATCGGATTCTGTACAGGATGTACAGATCTGGACATCATGCTGGCCGCGCCTCAATGTCCCCCAGCCGATCGCGCGATTCCGCCCGGCCCACCACCCGTACCTAGTCCGTCGAGCGGCGCCGGTGGTGATGGACGGGCCCGGTGGCGTCGGTGCGGAAGAACAGGCTCGGGGTGAGGCCCACCCGCCGCATCTGGCGCCGGCCGCGGAGCTGCATTACCACCAGCCCGGCGCCGGTGACCCCCTGCAGCAGCAGGGTGGTGATCAGGCGCACGGGGTTGAGCAGGTGCTGCTGCAGCGGTGTGACGGGGGCGAGCTGCCGCTGGCTGAACAGGGTGGCGGCGTCATGGATGGTGACCGCCGGCAGCAACAGCAGCAGGATCAGCCCCAGGGGCAGCAGGGTGCGGTGCAGCGCTCCGGTCCAGGGTTGTTCGCGGGGGTGGCGCCGATGGCCGCCGCCGATGAGATAGAGGCCGAAGCCCACCGGCAGCAGCGGCAGGGCGGGGGAGAGGCCGATCAGGCCGTTGAGCCGGCCGGCGGGAGCCTCGACGCTGGCGAAGCTGCCCGCCAGCAGCAGGGTGCTCAGCTCCAGCACCAGCAGCAGCAGCCCCACCAGCCGCAGCTGGCCCAGGGAATAGTCCAGCTGGTGGCGATTGACGATGCTGTCGACCTCATCGCGGGTGTCCCTGTGCCGGCGATCGTTCATGGGGCGCTGGTGCGTCATTCCCATGGCAACACTGACAGGCGAAGCCCGGATCAGGGATTTTCAAGCCAGATCTGAAACTCTGCCGGCGTCAGGATCAACAAGGGGAGCAAGGGGTTCCTCAGGGCGAGGAGATCGGCATCGCCGCTGACGAGGACCGGCACGTCAGCCGCCAGGGCCAGGTCGAGAAACACCTGACCTTTCGGGTCGCGAACCTGGATCTGACAAGTCTTGAGGGAGCCGGCATGGGTTTCACACCACGGCAGCACATCCGCCAGCAGCCGATCAACGTCGGCCCGCGTGAGCCGAAATTTGGGGTAGGCGAGCACACGGATCAGTTCGCGGGCTGAGGATTCGCTCAGCACAGGCGTGATGGCGGCTGTCTGCCAGGTCCGGCGCAGCCAGGCCAGGCGGCCGTTCTCAAACAACAGCGCCGAGACCAGCACATTCGTGTTGTGAACAACGCGGATCGTCACGCCTGGCGGGACCATGCCACCGCGGCGGCCACATCCTCTTCTGTGATTCCCAGCTCCTCCAGGCGGGATCGAACCTGGGAGGCCGCATTCGGGTGGACAGGGGTGAGCACGATGCGACCGTTCTCGGTCGCCACGTCGTAGTAGTCAGCGATCCCCACGGCCTCCACCACGGCCTTGGGCAAGGTGAGCTGGTTCTTGCTGGTGCGCTTGGCCAGGACCATGAACGCCGCCGGCTTTGTCCGGAATAAAGGATTCCTTACTTTGGGCCGGCGGCAGCCCGTGACCCCTCGGGGGAACCCTGAAAAGGCGTTCGCTGTCATCGCCATGCGCTCGTTGCACCGCCACCGATCCGGGGAGCGGGGATTCGCCTTGCCCCTGGCCATGGGGGCGTCCCTGGTGCTGCTGCTGGGGAGCCTCTCGGCCCACACCGCCAGCCTGCAGCTGCGTCTGCAGGGGATCCGGGAGCAGCAGCAGCGCCGGGCGGAGGACCGGCTGGCCTCGGCGGGCCAGCAACTGCTGGCGGAGCTGCACCGCAGCCATCCCTGTCTGCTGGCGCTGCCGCTGCCGCAATGGGATGTCCAGGGTCTGGCCTGCGCTCCGGCCCAGGCGATCGCGGCCCTGCGGCAGGGCCAGGTGCTGGGGGGCTCCTACCGCCTGGTCGCCTGGCGCCCGGAACTGCAGCCGGCCGAACTGCTGCTGGAGCTGGCCGCCGGCGGGGGCCAGCCGGCGCGGCAGGGGGCCTTCACGGTGCAGCTGGCGCCGGCCCAGCCACCGGCCCAGCCCCAGCCGCAGATCACCGACGTGCGGCTGGTGGGCCTGCGGGGGGTGGCGCCATGAGCCTGATCGAACTGCTGACCGGATCGGCAAGGCAGAATTGGAGCTGATACCTCCAGAAAGGCGGCGGATTTGGCGGTGGTAGGGCGATTTCTGCAGGAACCTGCCGGAAGCTTTTTCCTGTTCGGTCCCCGTGGCACCGGCAAGTCGACCTGGTTGCGCCAGGCCCACGGCAGCGCCTACCGGCTCGACCTGCTCGATCCCGAAGCTCAGCGCCTCCACCAGGCCAGGCCGGAACGCTTGCGCGAGAGGGTGGCCGCCGAACCCGGCATCGCCATGGTGGTGATCGATGAGGTGCAGAAGGTTCCGGCGTTGCTGGATGTGGTCCATGCTCTGATGGAGGAGCATCCCGGTCTTCGTTTCGTGTTGACCGGATCCAGTGCGCGAAAGCTGCGCCGCGGCAGCTGGAATCTGCTGGCCGGGCGCCTCGTGTCGGCGTCAATGCACCCCTTTCTGGCGGCGGAGCTGGGGGGTGATTTCAGTCTGGAACGGGCTCTGCGCTTCGGGCTGGTGCCCCTGGTCTGGGAAGCGAAGGATCCGGAGCAGACCCTGCGGGCCTACGCCTCGCTGTACCTCCGGGAAGAGGTGCAGGCCGAGGCGCTGGTGCGCGATCTTGGCGGCTTTGCCCGGTTCCTCGAAGCGATCAGCTTCTCCCATGGCTCCACCCTCAACCTGTCCGCCGTCGCGCGGGAGTGCCAGGTGGGCCGCAAATCCGTCGAGAACTATCTGGCGATCCTGGAGGACCTGCTGCTGGCCTTCCGGTTGCCGGTCTTCAGCCGGCGGGCAAAGCGCCAGGTGGTGGCCCATGAGAAGTTTTTCTACTTCGATGCCGGTGTGTTCCGATCCCTGCGGCCGGCCGGCCCGCTGGATTCCCCTGCCGAGATCGAGGGCATGGCCCTGGAGGGTCTGGTCGCCCAGCATCTGCGGGCCTGGATTGCCTACCGCTGCAGCGGCGATCAACTCTTCTACTGGCGCACCAAGGCGGGTCGGGAGGTGGATTTCGTGCTGTACGGACCCGACAGCTTCACGGCCCTGGAGATGAAGCGCAGCCGCCAGATTCACTCCAGGGATCTGCAGGGTCTGAAGGCTTTCCAGGCTGACTACCCGGAAGCCACGGTGGCCCTGCTCCACCTGGGCGCGGAGCCGCTGCGGATCGATGGGATCCTCTGCCTCCCCTGCGGGGATTTCCTGAAGGGGGTGGATCCGCGGCAGCCGCTGCCGATCCATTGACGAGCACCGACATGCCAGCAGGGTCCTCCTGTCGATGGCTTCCGCCGCTGTCCTCGGCTGGGAACTCTGGAGAAGTCGTTGCTGCCATCGCCATGCCCAGACGTGTTTGTTGGCTTTGTTTTGATCACCCCCCACGGTCGTGGAGGGTGGCGCCATGAGCCTGATCGAACTGCTGACCGGATCGGTGCTGTTCACCGCCGCTGCGGGATCCTCCCTGCAGCTCTGGGCCCTGGCGGGCGCCGCGGCCGTGGCCGAGCAGCGCCAGCAGGAGCGGCTCGAGCAGGCGGAAGCCGCCCTGTCGCGGGCTGAAACCTCCCTGCGCGCCCTGGCCCCTTCGGCTGGCGACTGCACCACGGCGGCGGCCCAGCTCCTGCAGGCCCTGGCGGCCCAGCCCCTCGCCCCGGGGCTGGCGCGCCAGCTGGAGGTGTCCCCCAGCGGCGACGGGGTGGTGCTGCGGATGGCGGTCGCCGGCGAAGCCGAACCGCGCCAGCGGCTGTACGCGCCGGCAGCCCTCGGGCGTTGCGGCATCCCGCAGGGAGGGGGCGGTGGCACACCCTGAGCCGGGGGGCTTCACCCTGCCGGAGACCCTGCTGACGCTGGTGCTGGTCGGACTGCTGGCCCAGCTGGGGTTCAGCTCCGCCAGCCGGGAGCTGGCCCTGGCTCGGCTGGAGGGGGCCAGCCGCCGGGTGATGGTGGGGCTGGAGCGGGGCCGGGATGCCGCCCTGCGCAGCGGCCAGCCCTGTGCCCTGAGCCTGGAGGCCACGGGCTGGCGGGAGCCCCAGGCGGGCAGCCTGCCGGCCTGCGAGGGGGCAGCCCTGGAGCTGGGGGAGGGGATCGGTGGGCTGGATGTGACGGTCAGCCACAACCTGCCGGCGGCGGTGCGCTTCACCAGCAACGGGCTGATCATCGACGGCGGCACCGTGCTGCTGAGCACCGAGGGCACCGATCTGGTGCGCTGCGTGGTGGTGGCCCTGCCCCTCGGGGTCACCCGCCTGGGACGTCAGGGGCCGGGCGGCTGCCTGCCGGATCCCCACAGCTGAGCCGCCCTGTTCTCTTCACCGGAGTTGCGCCATGGCCTTGCTGTGTTCCCACGGCCGTTCCGTCAGGGGGCCGGCGGGTTTCTCGCTGGCGGAGCTGCTGGTGGCGATGAGCCTCGGGTTGCTGCTGTGGGGGGTGGTGCTGCAGGCCCTGGTGGCGGATGGCCGCCAGGTGGAGCGGATGGTGCGCCAGGTGCGGGAACGGGGCCAGCAGCGGCGGGTGCTGGCCCTGCTGCGGGGGGATCTGCAGCGGGCCACCCGGGTGGACCTGGCCCTGGGGACCGGTGCCGCCTGCGCCCTGGGGGGCCGCGATCCGGTGCTGCAGTTGCAGACACCGGCCGGCCCGATCACCTACACGGTGGGCAGCCCACCGAGCGCCATCTGGCGCCGGCGGGTGCTGATGCGTTGTGGTCCGGCCTTCGGGCTGGATGGGGAACCGAGCACCGGAGCGGCCCAGAACCGGGTGCTGCTGGATGGGCTCACCCAGCCGGGGCTGGAAGCCACCGTGGAACCCGACGGCCTGCTTCACCTGCGGCTGCGGCAGGAGTTCGAGCCCGCGGGCGGCGGAAGCCAGCGGGTGGAGACGGAGACGCGGGTGCTGGCGGGAAGCTGAGAGGCAGGATCCAAATCCATCAGGTTGGCCAGAGATCAGACCTGCCAGATCTCTGCGAGCTCCACGCCCAGCCCAGGCCAGCAGACGCAGCAGCAAGCGGCGGTTACGGAGCCCGTTCCCCGCCTGCATCCCGTCGTCATCCGGTTGACGACGGTGGCCGTGCCGCCGGCGTGGTGGGGCTGGAGGCCGCCGCGGAGCCGGACGGGCTGACGCACCGGCGGATCGAGACGCCGCTACATTCGCCCAGGCAGTGGTCTTGGCATGGACGTTGACTTGTTTCGAAAATCAATCATCACGGCCGGTCTTGATGCAGGTACGGATAAGACGTCTGCCCATCATTACGACATTCCCTACTCCAAAGCCCTCCATCGCTTCCGAAAAAAGGAGGCGTTTTCCATGCTCGAAATCGGCTATGGATCCGGGGCTGGCATTGAGTTCTGGAGAAAACTTTTCCCTGATGTGTTTATCTACTGCTTTGATCGCGATGTCGAAGGGGAAGAAGATGGCGTCAAGGTTATTAGGGCTGATCAGTCTGATCTTCAGAGCCTGCAGTCGGCAGTCGAGAACATAGGGCACCCGATTGATTTTATTGTTGATGATGGCTCCCACCACCCATCCCACCAGATTCTGACGTTCTCCAGTCTGTTCTCGTCCTTGCTTGAAAGTGGCGGCTTGTATGTCATTGAGGATATCGAGACTTCCTATTGGCGGAACGGTATGCTCTATGGCTACACCATGAATTATGGCCTCAATGATCCTTGGTCGACCATGGAGGCATTCAAAGTTGCCTTAGATTATCTCAATCGGCATTTTCTGTGCGAAGAGGATAAATCGCTCCTGCAGTACAGAATGATGAGCGTTGGCCTGGATCCGCAAGCCATCGACATGGCTGAAAGTATTCTCTTTTCGCGGAACTGTATCCTGCTGGAAAAACAAGATGATCTCGTGGAGGATCAACAGCCCTACGCGCATTCTCCAGAGTCATCCAGGTTTCTCCAGAATTGACTTTCCGTCCCGTAATCGGGCAAGCGTGATTGGCCGCTGTGCCGACCGGCTTCGCTCGGAACGCTCCATGATGGTCAGACCATGTTGGCAGTGTCCAAAGCATTCAACGCAGGCTGGGCCAAGGAATGCCGCCTGGACTGAGCAGCCTGAAGGCAGAATGCTTCGAAGTTTCGGACATAGTCCAGCCGGTTAAAGATGCGCTGATTGCTGAGCCGAATGCTCTCCCGGATTCGGTCTCTCCGGGCGGGGTCGTTGATCAGCTGGCTGGCCAACATGACGTATCCTTCCGGCGATGTTGCAATTGGCGGGTCCTCGATGCCCATCTCCCTGTATCCGCAGGCGACAACCCTTGAGCGAAGATTGTGGCCTTCCAGGGTAAGGATCGGTGTGCCAGCAAAGGAGGCTTCAAAGAAGGTGATTCCACACCCGTAGTAGATAGGGTCCAGCAGCAGGTCGATGCAGTGGCAAAGCGCGTGATAGTCCTCCCGACGCATGGAGGCCAGCGTGACGCATCGTGCGCGTACTGATGGAGCGGTTCTGCTGAGTCTGGCCAAGAAGGCTGCCGTCCGGGCTTCAATGGTGTCTTCGACAAAGACGAAGACAACCTCAGGATTCTGTTGAGCGATCTGTTCGAGGACATCGTCGAAGTCGGGATGGAGCTTGTGAAGACTCTGCAGGCAGCCAACGAGAGTGTGCTCGGGGGGAAGGAAAAAATACTCACGGGGAACCGGGATCAGCTCCACGTCTGGGAGGGAAAAGCAGCAGGGCAGCCCCCCCGGCAGCCTGACGAGGGACTCCGTGTAGGACGCTTCGGATCCGGTGGGTTCCAGATCATCAGCTGAAACGTAGTAATCGATTTCCCGGATACCAGACGTGTGGGGGACTCCCCACCCGGTCAGCTGTATGGGAGCAGTTTTGAACAGCGGCAGAAGGTGTGAATAGGGATTCATGCCGATATCCGTGAAGAAGAGAATGTCAAGATCCAGGTTTCGCAGAGTGCCGGCTGACGCGACAAGATCGTCTGGTAAATGAATGACCCGTTCAGCAGCAGCGTCCAGACTGTCACGGCTCTGATCCTTCCTGGCGTGGGCCGTGTGAATAAGAATCACCTCGAATCTTCGGCGGTCGAGATTTCGAATGAGCCCCTCGAAGGCCAGTGCATTGCTATGTCCGGTGAAGAACTGAGAGAGAAAGCCGATCCGTAGGCGGTCTCGAGCCAGGCCGTTCGTTGCGCCCCTTTCGCTGTCGTTCTCCTCCTCCAGGAACTGGCTAAACAGGGGCCTCGCGAGCTTCCGCATCACGTCGACATAGCGCTCCAGCACAGCACGATCCTGCTGGTTGTGGTAGGTGAGTGTAAAGGTATGGGGCACCGCCTCATCGAGAAAGTCAAGCTCCAGAGTCCGGTCCTCCTCGGCGCAGACCAGACCTCTAACGAAGCGAACGCGAGCCTTCTCGATTTCATCCCGACTCTCGGGAATTCCTGGCAGACACAGGTGCTGATTGAGGAATAAATTGGCGGATTGCGGTGACAGTGAGAACGCCTTCCCAAACCAATCGGAGGCTTCTTCCCAGCGTCCCATCAGCCATAGAATCTGAGCCTTGCGGGAGCGGTTCCTGACAGACTCCGCCTGGATGGCAAGGGCCTTGTCGATGTAGTCAAGGGCGGCATCATGACGGTAAAGCATCATCATCACGACGCTCAGATGGGCGTAGACCTTCTCTGCGGCGGGGTTGATTCGAAGGGCCTGGCCGAAGGGTCTGATGGCGTCCTCGAAGGCCCCCTGCTGGTAGAGGAGTTCCCCCTCCGTCATCTGCGCCAGAAAGCTGTCGGGGAGCTGGGCTTGCCAGCGCTTGACGACCTGCAGCGCCGGCTCCCTCTGCTGGGTGTGAAGAAGGGATCGGACCCAGTGCTCCCAGGCTGCCTCATCGGTTGGGTCGTCGCGAAGAATCTGCTGGCAGACAATCTGAGACTCCTCATGCTGCTGTTGAGCCTGGAGCGCCTTGACGCGATTGAGAAGGGCGGGGATGTAATTCGGATCCTGTTGAAGGGCTCGATCGATGTAGCGTGTCGCCGCCCGCACATGGTTCATCATCAGCAGGCAGCTGCCGATGTTGGAGGATGCACGTACAGAGAATCTCTCATCGGAAAGGATTCTGCTCAGGGCTGTAATCGCCTCTCCGTAGGATCCCGCCAGAAAGTGCCGCCTGGCGCAATCGTAGAAGGTCTGCGGATCCGCTGACGGCGTCGGGCCGCTGGCATGGAGATCATCGAGGGAGTCCTTGGAAGGCCTCATCGGTCTCGGGCAACGAAGGTCGGCGAAGGCGAGCGATCCGGTTGGACGGGGGTCACCATGGGCTTGTGCAGCGCAACGGGTCCACAGTTTCTTTCTCTCTCGGGCAGACGACTCCTGAAATCCCCAGTGCTCCGATGTTCCAGTATGACGCCCCTTCCGAAGCCTTCAGGAGGGTCAGCGTGATCCCGGGGCATTATGGTGGCGACCGGAAGGGCCTGGTATCTTCGATTCTGTGGGAAGTCTCTTCTTGGCCGGTACCGACAGCGAAACGCCGATGTCAGCCACTGCCCTTCTGACGCTGGTGGATGGCGTGAGGATCGTCGTCCCGGACTCCCTGGATCTGATCACGGCTTACGTGCTGAAGGAACAGCAGGACTGGTTTGAGGACGAGATCAAGTTCGTGCGTTGTCTGTTGCAGCAGGGGGATCATGTGATGGATATTGGCGCCAACTATGGTGTCTATGCCCTGTCCATGGCACGGGCTGTCGGGCCTGCGGGACGTGTCTGGGCGTTTGAGCCCGCTTCCGCGACAGCTGATCTGCTGGCGGCTGGCATCTCCGCCAACGCTTTCCAACAGGTTGTGCTGGAGCGCTGCGCGGTCTCCAGCACGGTCGGTGTGGCCACGCTGTCCTTGAACGACAACGCTGAGCTGAACGCTCTTGTGGTCAGCCCGTCAGAGGGCGGTCGCTGTGAGGAGGTCCCACTGATCACGCTGGATGCGTTCATGGAGCGCGGTGGGCTCCAGCATCTGGATTTTCTGAAGATTGATGCGGAAGGAGAAGAAGCCAGCATTCTGATGGGAGGGAGCCGCTTCCTTTCCAGGTTGTCCCCTTTGGTCCAGTACGAGGTGAAGGCTGGCGCGGTGGTGCATACGGAGCTGGCTGAAAACTTTGAACGTCTGGGATATCGGACCTATCGTCTGGTTCCTGCGTTGAACCTGCTGGTGCCGTTCCCGGCGGGCTCCATGCCGGATCCTTACCTGCTGAATCTGTTCAGCTGCAAGCCGGATCGTGCCCGGCAGCTGGCCGACCGAGGATTCCTGCTCCCGGAGGACGACCCTGCCCTTGCCTCTGAGCCGCAGGTCCGGCGGGCCGGGCTCCAGCGTGCCTTGTCCAGCGGCCATCACGACTGGATGCACACCCTCGCCCGACGCCCCTATGGCGAGCAACTCTCCACCCTGTGGCGGGACACCGTGAAGCTCGGGAACAGTGAGGAGCTGCTGCAGTCGCTATCCCTCCATGAACTCAGTCGGGATCAGACCGCGAGCGCCTCCGAGCGTTTCGCTGCGCTGACCGCCAGCCTTGAGCTGCTGCAGACCTTGTGCGACCGTGAGCCTGCCTTCCTTCGTCTGGCTTGTCTGGCACGGGTGGCCGCGGATTGTGGGGAACGACAGCTGGCGGTCAATGCCTTGCGTCAGCTGTCCATGCAGATCATTCAGCAGCAGCGAGCCGATCCCAGCGAGCCGTTTCTGGTCCCCGGCGTGCGATTCGAGAGCCTTGTTCCTCGTGATGGGGCCATTGGCAACTGGATCCTGGCGGCGGTTCTGGAGCAGTTGGAGCGGCTTGAGTCCTATTCCTCCTTTTACATGGGAACTGCATCCTTACAGCGCCTCGAGCTCATCGCCAAGCTTGGCTACGGGGATGAAGAAATGGCACGTCGTCTCTGCCTGGTCCAGGAACGATTTGGCCAACGGGCGCCCCATTCGCCCGCCAGTGAGTGTCTCTGATCCGGCCCTGGCACCGTCACTCTCCGCAGGCCACGGCCGCATGCCAAAGACTTGAATGGTACGATTATTCTGATGCTTGATTGGAACCGTGGTGGTTGATTCTGGCTCTCTCGGTTCTGTTGAGCACCCCGAAAAGCCGTCTGCGCTGGCCTGCATTCTGCCCTCTCTTGATGCAGCTCTCACAGCCGGTGGTGAACAGGCTGCCCGTGAGCTGTCGGAGTTGTTCGCCACACGCTGCCACGCCCCCCACGCGTGGCTTCAACTGATGGCGCTGGTGAGCAAGCACCATCTGGCGTCCCTTCTGCCGGCGGCTCTCGAGGCAGCCCTGCGGCTCGGGCCTGTTGAGCCCTCCTTCTGGGAGGATTGTGCCAAGGCAGTTGCCGAAGCCTCAGAACAGTCCGCCGCAGACGATGTGTTCCGTCGGGCCCTTTCCGTTCATCCCTTTGAACCTCGACTGGTCGACGCCTATGGCTGCTTCCTTCTGCAATCGAATCAGCCGGATTCCGCTGCAGAGCTTTACGCCTCCTGTCTCCAGCAGGAGGCCGACACCGTTTCCTCCGGCGTCCATGAGCGTCTATGGCTCCACTACGCTCAGGCCCTGCTGCGATCGGGCCAGAACGCGTCTGCACTGGAAGCTCTCCTTCAGCTCGCCATTCTCTCTCCCGGGTTGCCGGAGGTGGATATCCTGGTGGCCACGGCATTCAAGAATCTCGGAGATCATGAGCAGGCCATTGACTACTTCAGGCGTGCCCTTGCAACGCATGCCTGCCCAACCGACGTCGTTCTGGATATCGGAGATTGCTACAACAGCCTTCACCGGCCTGATCTTGCGATTCTTGAGTACAAGCAGGCACTGAAGTGGGAACTGAGCGCTCGGGAAAGAGAGCTGCTCCAGCTCAGTCTTGCCCAGATGCACTTCAGGGTCGGCGAACACGACGCGTCCATCCGTCTCTACCGAGAGATTTTAAGGGCTGATCCTGGGCATGTGATGGCCCACTACTTCCTGCTGATTTCCTTGTCCGTTGTCGGCCGTCCGCAGGTGGGCCTGATGAAGGCCACGGCAGATTCCCTGTGGAACAGCTATCGCAAGGCCCAGGATGCCCCGGATCCTGACGCTGAACCTCACCTGGGTCAGTCTTCGCTTGCGTTCAGCGGCACGGGCGAGCGCAAGACCAGAATCGGCATCCTGTCGGCCGAGATCAAGGAGCATGTGGTTGCCTTTTTCCTGACGCCCTTTCTTGAGAACTATGATCGCAGCCGATTCCAGGTCGACCTGCTTCTTGTCTGCTCCCATGATGAGCCACGCAGCCGCTATCTCAAGGGCCTGGCCGATGCGGTGGTGGATCTTGGTGGCCTCGATCAGTTCCAGGCACGCCAGGTTGTCAGGGATGGGGCCTATGACGTCGTGGTTGAAACATCTGGCTATCTCCACTCAGCCAGCCTGTTCATCCTGTCGCAACGCTGTGCGCCTGTGCAGTGCCATTACATCGGCTTCCATGCCACGACGGGGCTTGACACCATGGATTACTTCATTGGTGATGCGGAAACGGTACCCGACGACTTTGAAGACGACTTTTCAGAGACTCTCTGGCGCCTTCCCCGCCCCTGGCTGGCGCGAAGTCTCTCCGACTGTGTGCCGATTGCCCAGTCCTTGGCCACCCATGAGGCACCCGTGTTTGGTTGTTTCAGTTCCCTCCATAAACTCAACAGGAAGACTTTGAGCTTTTGGGGCCGCGCTCTTCAGGATGTTCCGAATAGTTGCCTGATGATCAAGGATCGACTGAGTGGCGTTTCTTCGATTCGGAAGCTCATCCATGACGAGCTTGGTACGTTTGGAATTGAATCTTCCCGTGTCTCCTTTCTTGGCATCACGCCAAGTTGGCAAGAGCATATGAATCACTTTAACTTGATTGATATAGCATTTGATACGACTCCATGGAGTGGCGCTACCACAGCATTTGATACCCTTTCAATGGGTGTTCCATTGATTGGCATTCGTGGCGATTGCACATCAGCTCGGATGAGCTCCTCTGTACTGAAGGCCATAGGCGTTGATGGATGGATCGCAGAGACGCCAGAGGAGTTTGCAGCGATAGCCCGACAACTTGCTGCTGACTATTCCTCTGTCCGCTCTGAAAAGAAGGCGCTACAACAGCGAGTGCTCACGAGTTCTCTGTACGATGCTGCTGGTCTGACAAGAGATTTGGAGACCTGTTTTGAGACCATGGTTCAAACATCCCCAAAAAAAAGGCGGGAAGGATCCCGCCTGCATTGAAATTATCGAAGGGTATGTTGCTTATGAGAAAGCACAAGTCAACGCACCGGTGTTGCCGGCAATCGTAACAGTAACGGTCGTGTTGCCGGCTGCATTCGTTTTGTCCAGGCAACGCACACCACCTGCGCCTGAGGTGAAGGTTCCAGACACTGTGCCGCCTGTAACTTCGCAGGCCACAATGGTTCCGCCAGCAGTGGCTGGTGCCACGCCTACGCCCCCGGATGCCACAAAAGTGGCACATTCTTTGGCGATGCCGATCACCTCACCCACCCGAGCACCGGCGGAGGCGGCGGCCCGTGCACCCAGGAAGTTGGGCAGAGCCACGGCGGAAAGAATGCCCACGATCGCCACGACGATCATCAGCTCGATCAGGGTGAAGCCCTTCTGGAGGGGGTTCTTCTTTTCGCGCAGGCTGCGCATCAGGGCCAGTTTGGTCTTGGGGGAGATGTTCATGGTGGAGGCAGGAAAGCTCATGGCTCAACTAATCTTATGCACCAGGGAGGGGGTTGTCGATGCGACCGCTGCCGTGGTGGGCCCTGGGCAACGGTGTAGACCCTAAGGTGCAGATCCAAGGCCTCGTCAGGGATCTGGGGCCTTGCGCGCTCGTTGCAGGGCCCAATCATGGCGGGTCTTTCATTGGCCACTAGGATCGATAAGGGACCGAATCTTCCCGAGGCCTAATGGACCTCTAATGAAATTGTCGGCCTTTTCTCGGAAGCTGGGCCGGCTGGGCTCTCCCCCCAGTGGTTTTTCGATGCGCCGGCGCCTGTTGGGGCTCAGCCTGCTGGCGGTGCTTGGGGGGTATGCGCTCCTGATCGGGGCCACGGCCCTGCTGGCCAGCCAGGAGCGGCGCGACCAGCACCGTGCCACCGCCGCCAGTGTGCGGCAGGTGCTCCTCTCACGCCGGCCCGTGCCACGCACGCTCGACGAGATCAGTGACGCCCTGGCCCGGCTGATCAGCCCCAACTTCCTCGGCTGGGTCGAGACCGACCAGGGCGTTCCCTATGGCGCGGCCGGCCAGATCCGTCTGTTCTCCATTCCCACCGGCGTGCCGCTGACGCGACTGCCGGCCCAGGGGAACCGCCCCGGGCAGGTGGCCGTGCTGCAGTTCGGAGAGCTCACCTATCTCACCAGTTCGGAGCAGATCCATCTCGGGACAAGCACGGTGCGCCTCCGCTTCCTGGAGGACATCACCCAGAAGCTGGCCCAGCAGCGGCTGCTGATCACCGTTCTCATCGTGGCCGCCGGGCTGGCCACCCTGTTCACGGGCCTCCTGCTGCGGCCGGTGCTGGTGCGGGGCCTGGCCCCCTTGCATGATCTGGGTCTGCGCATGCAGGCGATCAGTTCCGACACCCTCGACAGCCAGCGGGTGTCGGTGGCGGCCCAGCCCCGGGAGCTGGCGCCGATCGCCGTGGCCTTCAACGATCTGCTGGATCGCCTCTCGGCCTCCTGGGAACGCCAGCGGGGCTTCGCCAACGGCGTGAGCCATGAGCTGCGCACCCCCATCAGCCTCATCCGCAACTACGCCGGGCGCCTGCGCCGCCGCTCCCACGGGCTCTCGGAGGAGGATGCCGCCCAGCTGGCTCTGATCGAGGAGGAGGCAGGCCGGATGGGGAAGCTGGTGACGGATCTGCTGGCTCTCAGCCGCATCGATGCCAACCGCACCTTGATGCCCTTCGAGCCCTTCGATGTGGCCCAGGCGATCGAGCGGGTGGCGGAGCGGCTGCGCTCCCGCTGCCACGGCCGCCTGAGGATCTGCCCCGGCGCCACCCAGGGCTCACGCACCTTCGCGCTCGGGGATGCCGACCGCTTCGAGCAGTGCCTGGGGAACCTGATCGAAAACGCCCAGAAATACGATCCCAGTGGCGGCCCGATTCAGCTGCGGCTCGATGCCAGCCTTGATCGGGTGGTGGTGCACGTGATCGATGCCGGCCCGGGCGTTCCCGACCGCGAGAAGACGCTGGTCTTCGAGCGTTTCGGCCGGGGGCGCAACACCGGTGCCATCCCCGGCAGTGGGGTGGGCCTGGCGGTGGTCAGGGCGCTGATGGAGGCGATGGGGGGGAGCGTGTCGGTGGCGGATGGGCCGGAGGGGGGCGCCGATTTCCAGCTGCGCCTCAAGGGCGCGGCTCCCCTTCACGCAGCATGAAGCCCACGCCGCGGACCGTCTGGATCAGGGTGGGAAGCCCTTCCGGCTCAATCTTGCGGCGCAGGTAGCGGATGTAGACCCCCAGCAGGTTCTCGTCGCCGAAGTGGTTTTCACCCCACACCTCGCGCAGGATCTCCTCCCGCTCCACCACCCGTCCGGTGCCGCGCAGCAGGCAGAGGAGCAGGTCGTATTCGCGCACCGAGAGGGAAATCGCCTGGCCCGCACGGATCACCTCCCGGGTGGCGGTGTTCACCGTGAGGTCGGCGCAACGCAGCAGATCGGATTCGGCCACCCCGCGCCAGTAGGCGGTGCGCCGCAGCTGGGCGCGGATGCGGGCCAGCAGCTCCTCGATGGAGAAGGGTTTGAGGATGTAATCGTCGGCCCCGGAATCGAGCGCTTCGACGCGGTCGCGGATGTCGTCGTGGCAGGTGAGCATCAGCACGGGGGTGATGTCACCGCTGGAGCGCAGCCGCCGGCAGATCTCGACGCCGCTGAAATCGGGCAGCGTCCAGTCGAGCAGCACCAGATCGGTGCAGGCGTCCCTCAGGTGCATCAGCGCGCCCTGGCCGTCTTCGGCCTCGGTGACGTCGTAGCCCTCGCAGTTGAGTTCCCCGGCAAGGAACGTGCGCATCCGCTGGTCGTCCTCGACGATCAGCAGCCGCGACTGGGAGGTGGCCTCCGCCATCCTCAGCGGGGCGGCCCTTCCTTCAGCATGAAGCCGACGCCACGCACCGTCTGGATCAGGGTGGGCTGGCCGGCCGGCTCGAGCTTGCGGCGCAGGTAGCGGACGTAGACATCGAGGAGATTGTCGTCGCCCAGCCAGTTCTCACCCCAGAGCGCATCGAGGATCGCCCGCCGCTCCTGCACCTGATTGGGATGCCGCAGCAGATGCATCAGCAGATCGAACTCCTTGGCCGTGAGGTGAATCGACTCTCCGCCCCGCGCCACTTCCCGGCTGGCGGGATTCACCTCCAGATCGGCCATCCGCAGCAGGCCGCCTTCCTGTTCATCGATGCCGCTGCGACGCAGGCGGGCCCGCACCCGGGCCAGCAGTTCCTCGATCGAGAACGGCTTGATCAGGTAGTCGTCGGCGCCGGAATCGAGCGCCTCCACCCGTTGCTGCACCTCATCCCGGGCCGTGAGCATCAGCACGGGGGTGGAGATGCCGCCTTTGCGCATGCGCCGGCACACCTCGACGCCGCTGAAATCGGGCAGGTTCCAGTCGAGGAGCACGAGATCCCATGTCTGGCTGCGGATCCGGCCCAGGGCCTGCTGGCCGCAGGAAGCTTCTTCACACTCGTAGCCCTCGACCGCCAGTTCGGAGGTGAGGAAGCCGCGCATTTCAGGGTCGTCGTCGACGATCAGGAGGCGGGCGCTGGTCATCTGATCGGGAAGGCTGAACGACGCTCGGCCACGGTGGAAATCAGCACTCTGGAGTTGAGTGGCGCATATGATGCACATTATACCAGCGTGAGAATTCACCTGCAAGCTCACCTGCAGGTACTCTTGCAACGCGGTAGAAATCCCATCGCATCGCTGCCACCTTCCGGAGGATGCGGTGAGTACGGGCCGAAGCCGGACCTGATGACAAACCTTGACGTCGGCGGCGTCAGAGGCATAAATTCCGCCGGATTTCACGGACGCCGGGACGCCTCATACGTACGCCTCACTTATCGGAGGCTACGCCGAGCGCCCCCCGCCACATCGGCAACCACCGAGGTTACTCTTCAAGCCATCCTGATCCGCGTCCGTTTCAGCGCAGATACGCACGAATCCTGGCCCTGACCGTCAACTTGTGATACGGAAGTCCACTGGTGATGCCGACATGGAGGCCCCCCTGGTCGGAGGCGCCACCCTCGCGGAACGGATGGCGCGCTGGGGCCTGGCGCTCGTGGTCGTCTATGGGCTGATCGCCCTGGCCACCCCGCTGCTGGTGCACTGGGGCTTGCTGAGCGATCCCAATGCGGGCCTGGAGAACCCCATCTACGCACCGCCCTCCTTCGGCCATTGGTGCGGCACCGATCGCCTCGGCCGTGACGTCTGCGTGCGCACGCTCTCCGGCAGCAGCGTCGCCCTGCAGGTGGTGCTGACCGCCCTGGTGCTCGCCCTCGCCATCGGCGTTCCCCTCGGCATGGTGAGCGGCTACCTCGGCGGCGGGGTCGACCGTCTGCTGGTGCTGGTGATGGACACCCTCTATACCCTGCCGGTGCTGCTCCTCTCCGTCGTGCTCGCCTTCCTGCTGGGCCGGGGCCTGCCCAACGCCGCCGCCGCCCTCTGCGTGGTCTACGTGCCCCAGTACTTCCGGGTGGTGCGCAACCAGTCGGCCCAGGTGAAGGCGGAGCTGTTCATCGAGGCGGCCCGCTCCCTGGGGGCCGGCCCCGCCTGGATCATGCGCCGCTACCTGTTCCGCAATGTGATCACCTCCGTGCCGGTGCTGCTCACCCTCAATGCGGCCGATGCGGTGCTGGTGCTGGGGGGGCTGGGTTTTCTTGGGCTCGGCCTGCCGGAGACGATCCCGGAGTGGGGCAGCGATCTGCAACAGGCGCTGACCGCCCTGCCCACCGGCATTTGGTGGACCGCCCTGTTTCCGGGGCTGGCCATGTTCGTCCTGGTGCTCGGCCTGTCCTTCCTGGGCGAGGGCCTGGAGAACTGGTTGTCCGGGGGCTCAGCCACGCCTGATCGTCAATGACATTGATGTGAGATGAATTTGTCTCACATTGCCGCAGGCGGATTGGTGTCTCGAATGATCTCGAGCACGAGGCGTCACTGAATCGAGATTACGTTTGGGCCTTTCCGAGACTGCCTTGGGCGGTGGCGTGGGGGCGCCTCGGTTGGTTTTGCTTGGAGCGTCTTCTGTGGAGCACGCTCCTGGTCTGGGTCAGCAGGATAAGGTCCGAGGATCGCCGCCGTGCATACGATGAATACCCACGCGCCGGATGAGGTAGACCCACCGGAACGGCGGGTGCTTGTGTTGCACCGGCAACGGGTTCTGGTTCCCCTTCTGCGTAACAGCTGCTCGAGGCTGCTGTCACGGCTGGCCGCGATCGCGGCTGGCTCAGAGGCGCCATCCACCTACTCCACCGAACCCCGCCCCTGCCCTGAGGGTGCCGGGATACCCAGGCTGGCGGATCTGTCACTGGAGGAGGCCATGTCGATCTTCGTTGACCCCTCCTGGCGAAGGTTCTGTGTGGTGCGCCATCCGGTTGACAGGCTGCTCAGGGGCTGGCGGGACATGACCACCGTCGAACGTCCGGCCACCGCCCCGGCCCCGGTGCCCCTCGCGGATTTCCTCCGCTGGCTGGAGCAGGACTGGCCGCGCCTGGGCCGCCAGGAGCTCTGGATGCCGCAGCTGGAGTTGAGCGGCCACGACTTCATCGGCTACGACCCTGTGCTTGAGGCTTCCGTGATCGAAAGGGATCCGGTGACCTCCCTGCTGCCCCTGTTGGTTCCCGATCCGGTCGATCCGATCGGACAGCGAATACGCCTGGAGCTGAGCCGTTACAGGCAGCACCTCCCGGCCGCACCGCAGGTCCAGCTCGGGGCGGAGGACCGGCGTGTTCTGGCCGCCTTCATTGCTGAGCATTATCAGCAGGATTTGGAGAGCTTCGGCTTCGACCTCGAGGCGGGACTCTCCCTTCTCGATGCTCCCTCTGCTGAAGCCGCATTCTCCAACCTCGGAGAGCAAGAATCACCCGAACCGCTGACGGCCGCGATCGGGCGTGGCAATGCGTTGCTGGAGGGCAACCGCTTCGCTGAGGCCCTGACGGTTTTCGAGGCGCTTCCCCTCAAGGAGGCCACCGTGCTGCAGAGGGTCTATGTCTTCACGCGCCAGCTCATCGCCCTGGTGATGATCGGTGCGTTGGCGGAGGCTCGAAGCAAGGTGGAGGCCATCCCTGATGAGCCCCTGCGGTTGTTCGCCGGGCTGCATCTGATCCCGCCGGTCCACGCTTCCGACACCGCCATGGAGTGCGAACGCCGCAGGGTCGTCGCCGATGTCCAGCGCCTGGCCCAGCTCACCGAGTCGTTGCTGCCCTCCGAGCCGGCCCTTGAGGAATTACTGGCGCATGCCTGGTGCTTCCCCGGCTTCCTGATGGCCTACCTCATGGATGATGTGAGGGAACTCCAGGAGGCCTACGGGCGGGTGCTCACCCACCTCTTCCGTGTCCGCCAGGGTGAGTTCATGGCGCCGATTCCCATACCAGGCTCGTCAGGTCCCCGACGGGTGGGCGTCGTCTCGGCCCATTTGTACCGCCATCACGGGGCCCTGTGGGTGCTGGGCTGGCTGGCGGATCTGGCCGACAGAGACGGCTACAAGATCTTCTGTTATCACACCGGATCCACCACGGACGAGGCAACCGAGGCCTTCCAACGGATCTCCACCTTTCGGCAACTGCCGGTTGGGCCAGGCAGCCTGTCGGATGCGGCCACGACCATCCGTGCTGACGGCATTGAGCTGCTGCTGTTCCCCGACATCGGGATGGAGCCAACAACCCGGATCCTCTCCCTGTTGCGCCTGGCGCAGGTGCAGGTGCAGGGCTGGGGCCACCCGGTCACCAGCGGCTCGCCCTGCATGGATGCCTTCCTCGTCGGAGAGGGGATGGAAACGCCGGAGGGGCAACGGAGCTACTGCGAGGAGTTGCACCTTCTGCCACGGACGGGACTGAACGAGACGCCCCCGGCCGAGGAAGCCATCAACGCCGATGTCGGTCGCACCCTGGGGCTGCCGGGAGATCGGCCGCTGCTGCTGTCACTGCAGAGTTCCTTCAAATACGCGCCGCGCAACGACGGTGTCCTGGTGGCGATCGCCCAGCGGTCGCGCGATGCGTTGATCCTGATGGTGGATCCACCCCTCGGGAGCACGGTGGGCAGGATGTTGCATCAGCGCCTGAGGGCCAGGTTTGCGGAGGCCGGGCTGGAGATTGACGATCACATTCGTCTGCTCCCTCGCCTGGAGTTCGGCGATGTCCTGGGCCTGTTCCGCATCGGCCATCATGCTCTCGATACGATTGACTGGAACGGGGGGAATACCTCTCTGCAGGCTCTTTCGCAGGGATGCCCGATCGTCACCCTGCCGACCACCCAGATGCGAGGAAGGCACACGATCGCCATGCTTGAGGTGCTCGACCTCCCCGAGCTGATTGCCAGGGACCAGGAGGACTACGTGGCCATCTCGCTCCGTCTGCTGCGGGACGATGCCTATCACGCCCAACTCAGAACAACGATCCTGGAGCGCCGGCACCTTCTTTTTAACGACCTGGAAGTGAGCCGTGCTTTTCGAAGCTTCGTCGACCGCTGCGTTCCCCGCAGCCCCCTTCCTCTGAGCGGTCCATGAGGGAATGGTCGCCGGAGTGCTCATCCCTGCAGGACGAAGTTCAAGGTCTGAAACTCCTGATACTCCTTCGCCTTTTCCACAGAAAATGCCTCGAGAAGAACCGGGAAGAGCTCCAGCAGTTCCAGGCAAGGTTGGCTGCGTTCATCGTAGAGCGCATTGAGCGCCATCAAGGCACCTGGAAACTCGTTCAGCCATTCTCGGATCAGAGCTTCGTTCGCATCTGCGGTTAGGCGAAACCTTTGTAGGCAGGGCTCCCACATGGCTTCGGCACAGCTCGATCTGAGGGACTTCTCTTCTACCGGCGAATACTTGCCAAGGAAGAAGCTGGCAGCTTCGACGGCAAAATGAAGATCGAAGAAAACCATGAATTGCTTCGGCAACCCAAGGCTCTGGTAAGCATTCATTCTGGCTTGTGCATTTCTTGCGCTGTCGTCCCAATGATCTGCTCTCCACAGGTAGGCGCCGCTGCCGTGACGCAGGAGAGTTCCTTGGGAAATCAGAGAAGAGGTGAACAAGAAATCAAAGAATGGGGTCACCATTGGATGCCCCTCAATGAAGTTGATCCAAGGCTGGATGAATGATCTTCTGTGCAGAGAGTAAAAGGGGAGATTCCAGCTGGAAGGCTGAAACCAGCTTCTCATTCTCGTCGTCGGGTCATCCTCCATGAAGGCCTGATTCTCGATCGAACAGTTGCCATCGAGGTGTAAGGCCAGAAGATGCCCGGCTACGGAGCTTGCGTCCGGTTGCTGCCGAATGATCGATAGGGAGGTTTCAAGGCAGTCCAGAGTCAATGTGTCGTCGTCGGCACAGAAATTAACAAACTCTGACGTCGCTGCTTGCTCCAGCAGAAAGAGGAAGTTGGCTGTGCTTCCTATATTGGAAGCATGTGGATGAGCGTCGACATTGTCATGCCTTCTGGCTAAGTCGTGCAGAAAGTCGTGTTTGGTCTGCAATTCACTGTTATCGGCAATAATGACCCGAATGTCGCTGCTCGCAAAGGAGGCCAGATGGGCCAGGGAAGCCCTCACCTGCCTGCCGTCGCGGTGGGTGGGGACTAGCAAGGAGCATTGGCTCATGAGGACCTACGGTGACGTTCTGCAAGCCCATTCCATAAGACCAGAGTCTTGTTGGAAGTTGGCTCCTTCTTGCTCTCCCAGTAAAGCAGGGACATGGTTGGAACGGCTGCACATCTCTGCTGTCCTGTTCTGTCGGTAAACAAGGCGGGGGATGGAAAGCGGTAACAGCCATGGCTAATCCTCCAGTGAGGCGTCCTCGGATGGCTTCGTAGGGATCTTCCGGAAGATGGCTCAGTCTTGCTTGCTGATCGAGGGCATCGGTGGCTTCGGGCTACGGCCGAAGAGCGACGCAAAAGCAACACCCTCCAGCTACGGACTGCCCGCAGTAGAGAGACGGGAGGACTGATGGCGGAGTCAGCAGGTGGGGAGACTCCCATCCCGGCGTCACCCCGCAGGCGTGCCCAATCGCCAGCTCCGAAGGCCTTTGGTAGCGTTCCAGTGAACGGCGGCTGCGGCGATGCCCTGGTGGTTGGATCTGGCCCTGCTGGCCCTGGCTGTTGCCCTCTGGCAGAAGGCTGGCAACACGCCCGACGACGTCTGGAGCGTCTTCCAGAAGTTCCTGGCCTTCGTGGCCGTGCTGGTGGTGCTGCTCGGCGGCCGCCAGCTGCTGCTCGAGATCCTGGCCCTGGGGCTCACCTTCTGGTTGCCGAGCGCCGCCCGCTTCGATGGCGGCCCCCTCAACAGCGAAGCCGCACGGTCCGTGGAAGCTCCTCGAGGATGGCGCCTTCCGGGCTGAGGGCCGGATAGGGGCGCCCCTCGCGGCGGCACCAGTCCGCCACCTGCGGGTAGGCCCACTCGAACAGCAGCCGGGTGTACTGCTCCGGCGCCAGCCCTTCGCCCCGGCTCGGCAGGCCGCCCTTCGCCTGCCGCTGCCGCAGCGCCTCGAACAGCAGGATCGCGGTCGCCACCGACACGTTGAGCGACTGCACCATGCCCACCATCGGAATCACGATCGCCTGGTCGATCGCCGCGGCCGTCTCCTCGCTCAGTCCCCACTTCTCCGCCCCCAGCACGAAGGCCGTGGGTCCGGTGAAGTCACAGTCGCGGTAGTCGACAGCCTGCGCCCCCAGGTGGGTGCCGTAGAGCCGGAAGCCGCCGGCCTTGAGCTGGGCGATGGCGTCGCTGCTGCTCCGGTGCCGGTGCAGCGCCACCCACTTCTGGCTGCCCAGGGCCGTGCTGTTGAAGGTGGGCGTGCGCCCCGGAAGGCTGACGGAATGGGCTTCGAGCACCCCCACCGCATCGCAGCTGCGCAGGATCGCCGAGAGGTTGTGGGGCTTGTCCACCTGCTCCAGCAGCAGCGTCAGATCCCCCATGCGGCGATCGAGCACCGCGCGCAGGCGCTCGAAGCGGCGGGGCAGCAGCGGCATCGGCGTGGCAAAACGCCATCATCGGCGTTGCCCTCCCTGTCCCCCGCGCCGCGTCCGCCATGGCCAGCCCGGTTGCCGCCGACTCCGGACGCCCCTTCGACCGTCGCGTCTATGCGATGGTGGCCCACATCCCCCCTGGCCAGCTGGCCACCTACGGCCAGGTCGCCGAGCTGATCGGGGCCTGGGGCTGCGCCCGCCAGGTGGGCTGGGCCCTGCGGCGCCTGCCCCTGCCCTCCGAGGTGCCCTGGCACCGGGTGGTGAATGCCCAGGGGCGCATCGCCATGAGTCCCGGCCGGGAGGGCAGCGACTGGATGCAGCGGGAGCTGCTGCTGGCCGAGGGGATCGCCGTGGCCCCCGACGGGCGCCTGCCCCTGGCCCGGCACCGCTGGCATCCGCCGGCCGCGCTCCTGCCGGAGGCCGGCGACGCCTGGACCCCTGAGCCCCCAGGCCCAGCCCAGCGGTCCTGTACAAAGGACTGATCCGTCCCGGGAGTCCGCCGATTCACGCCAGCGACGTCGTCCCCGGCCTGGCCTCCCGGCAGCTGGCCTGGCAGGTGCTGCAGGCGGTCGCGGCAGGGGCCTACGCCGATGCCGCCCTGGAGCGGGAGCTGGCCTCCCTGGCCCGCGCCGGCGGTGGCCTTTCGCCCGCCGACCGCGCCCTGGCCACCGAGATCGCCTACGGGGCCATCCGCCAGCGGCTGCTGCTCGACGCCTGGATCGACGCCCTCGGCAAGGTGAGCGCCCAGCGCCAGCCCCCGGCCCTGCGCTGGCTGCTGCACGTGGGGCTCTACCAGCTTCTGTTCAGCGACCGGGTGCCGGCGGCGGCGGCGGTGAGCACCACGGTGGCGCTGGCCAAGCGCGCCGGCCTGGCCAAGCTGGCGCCTGTGGTGAACGGCCTGCTGCGCTCCCTGCTGCGGCGGCGCGAGCGGCCGGCCGGCACCGGACCCCACCACGACCCCTGGGATGGGCTGGCGCTGCCGGCCGACCCTGCCGCCGCCCTGGCCGTGCGCCGCTCCCTGCCCCCCTGGCTCGCCGCCGGGCTGCTCGACTGGCTGCCGCCGGAGCGGGCCGAGGCCTTCGCCCTGGCTTGCAACGCGGTGCCGCCCCTCGACCTGCGGGTCAATGGCCTGCGCACCAGCCGGGATGCCCTGCTGCAGCGCTTCACGGACGCCGGTGTGGCCGCCCGCGCCCTGCCCGAGACCCACCACGGCCTCACCCTGCTGGAGCGGGTGGGCGATCCCCGTGAGCTGCCGGGCTACGCCGAAGGACTCTGGTGCGTGCAGGACCGCAGCGCCCAGGCCATCGCCCCCCTGCTCGACCCCCGACCCGGCCAGCGGATCCTCGATGCCTGCGCCGCCCCGGGGGGCAAGAGCACCCACCTGGCGGAGCTGATCGGCGACCGGGGTGAGGTGTGGGCGCTGGATCGCTCCGAAGCCCGGCTGCGGCGGCTGGATCGCAACGCCGAGCGGCTGGGGCTCACCACGATCCGCTCCCTGGCCGCCGACGCCACCGGCCTCGGGGAGCTGAAGCCCCACTGGCGGGGCCATTTCGAGCGGATTCTCCTGGATGCCCCCTGCTCGGGACTCGGCACCCTGGCCCGCCATCCCGACGCCCGCTGGCGGATCACCCCCGAGGCCATCGACGGCCTGGTGATCCTGCAGCGCCAGCTGCTGGAGGCGATGCTGCCGCTGCTGGCCCCCGGCGGCCGGCTCCTCTATGCCACCTGCACGGTGGAACCGCGGGAGAACGGCGCCCTGATCGCCGCACTGCTGGCGGCCCATCCGGACTGGAGCCTGCTGGAGGAGCGCCAGTGGTGGCCCACTCCCGCGGCGGCGGAGTGCGGCGGTGGCGATGGCTTCTACGCGGCGCTGCTGCGGGGGCCGGGCACCGCCTAGGGGGGTGGCGGTGGGGCGGCGACGGGGGGCGGCGGCGGCAGGGGGGCGGCGGGTTCCGGCGGTGGGGGCGGGGGTATGGCCGCGTCGCGGGAGCGGGGTGCGGCGACGGGATTGTTCGGCGGCACCGGCTGGGTCGGCTCGCTCTGGGTGGGCGGCTGTTCCGTGGAGGGCTCCCGGTCGGGGGGATCGGTGCGGCTGGGCTCCTGCACCGGCGGCTGCCAGCGGGGGCTCTCGCGGCTGCCGCTGTCCTCCGGTCGGGCGTCGCGCTCGGTGGTCTTCTTGCCCGGCACCGGCTTGAAGGTGCCGGTGAGCTTCGGCTTGGGCGGGAACTTCTGCACCGGCATCCCCTTGGTCACCGGCTCCATGAACGTCCGCCAGGCGTAGGTGGCCAGCACGCTGGTGGTGCCCGTCTCCCGGTTGTTGTCGTAGCCCAGCCAGACGCCGGTGGTGAGCTGGGGGATGGAGCCGATGAACCAGAGATCCCGCCCCCCTTCCGAGGTGCCCGTCTTGCCGGCCACCGCCCGGTCGGCCAGGGCGGCGCCGCCGCCGGTGCCGCCCTGCACCACCTGCTGCAGCATCCAGACCATCGCGTCGGCGACGTCGCTGCTCACCGCCCGGGTGCCGCGGGGGCCGTTGGCCCGCCGCGACCAGAGCAGCTCCCCTTCCGGCCCGTAGATCTCCTCGAAGGGCAGCGGCTGGATGTACACGCCGCGGTTCACCAGCGCCGCATAGGCCGCCGTCATGTCGAGCACCGTCTGCTCGTTGGCGCCGATCGCCATCGACAGGTACCGGCCCAGTTCCCGGTGGATGCCGAGGCTCTTGGCGGTGGCGATCACCGGGTCATAGCCCAGCTTCTGGAGCAGCCCCACCGCCACGATGTTGAGGGAGTTCTGCATGGCCGTGGCCAGGCTCACCCGGCCCATGTAGCGGTTGCCGAAGTTCTTGGGGCAGTAGCTGCCGAAGCACCGTGCCGAATCCAGCACCGTGTCCTCCGGCTTCATGCCCAGCTTGAGGGCTGTCAGGTAGACGAACAGCTTGAAGGTGGAGCCCGGGGAGCGCAGCGCCTGGGAGGCCCGGTTGAACTGGGTCTTCTCCCAGTCCTTGCCCCCCACCATCGCCCGCACCAGCCCCGTGCCGGGCTCCATGGCCACCAGGGCCCCCTCCATGCTGCCGGTGGCGTAGGAGTCGATCGTCTTCTGGGCCTGGGCCTGCCAGGCCGCATTCAGACCGCTGCGGATCGTGAGTCCGCCCACCTCCAGCTGCTCCTTGCTGAGCACTTTTGGCAGCTCCTGCTCCAGCCAGCTGGTGTACCAGGGGGCCGGGTTGTAGAAGAACTTCGGCTCCGCCGGTTTCAGCGCCAGGGGGGCGGCGTCGGCCCGCTGCAGCTGCTCATCGTCGATGAAGCCCGCCTCCCGCATGCGCTGCAGCACGATCGAGCGCCGCCGCAGCGCCACCTCCGGATTCACCAGGGGCGAATACACCGAAGGGGCCGGAGGCAGGCCGGCGATCAGCGCCGCCTCCGGCAGGGTGAGCTGGTCGGGACGTTTGGAGAAGTAGATCCAGGCCGCATCGGAGACGCCGTAGGCGCTGGAGCCCAGGTAGACGTAGTTGAGGTACTGCTCGAGGATCTGCGCCTTGCTCAGCTGGCGCTCGATCTTTCCGGCCAGGGCCGCTTCCTTGAGCTTCCGCATGATCGTGCGGTCCTGGCTCAGGAACACGGTGCGGGCCAGCTGCTGGGTGATCGTGCTGGCGCCCTCCTCCACGGCACCCTGCTGGACGTTGCGCATCACGGCCCGGCTGATGCCGAGCAGGTCGATGCCGTCGTGCTGGTAGAAGCGCCGGTCCTCGGCGGCCACGAAGGCGCGCTGGATCAGCAGCGGCATCTTGCCGGCGGGCAGTTTCTCGCGGGTGGCGGGCCCCTTCTTGAGCACCACCTGGCCGTCGGAGGAGAGGATCGTGATCGTCCCCGGCCGGTTGAAGCTGGTGATGCGGCCCGCATCGGGGAGCATCCCGTCGAGGGCGCGCACCAGGGTCGTCTGCCCCAGGGCCACCACTCCGCCGACGGCGGTCGCCGCCAGGGCCGGGGCGAGCAGGCGCCAGCCGGAGCGTCGCTTAGGCCGGCTGGGTGGCGGCTCACCGGGTTGCCGCGGGCCGCTGGTGGCCGTCGACAGGCCCACCCTGGTCATGGCAGCGGTGCCGTCAGCGCAGCGATGCGGGTCAGATCACTTTGGCCGATGGCCAGGGCGGTGACAAGCATCCCCAGCACCAGGAACGGCTGGGCGCTGGCCTGGTACTTCACATCGAAGGCGACGGGATCGCGCAGCAGCCAGATGTCCTGGAAGGTGATCTGGGGAATGATCAGCAGCACCAGAAGCACGGCGGCGAAGTGCTGGCCGATGGCGATCAGCACCACCACCATCGCCAGCTGGAAGATGTCGATCATGCCGGCACTGATCCAGCTGGCCCGCTGGATGCCGAACACCACCGGCAGCGATTGCAGGCCCAGGGCCCGGTCCCCTTCAACGCTCTTGAAATCGTTGACGACGGCGATGCCCAGCCCCGCCAGGCTGTACGCCAGGGTGAGCAGGGCCGTGCTCCAGGTGAGCTGGCCGAACAGGGCCTGGCCGGCCCACCAGGGCAGGGCGATGTAGCTGGCGCCCAGGGCGTAGTTGCCCAGCCAGCCGTTCTGCTTCAGCTTCAGCGGTGGCGCCGAATAGATGTAGCTCACGAACGAGCCGCCCAGGGCCAGCAGCAGCAGCACCGGCGTGCTGTGGCCGGCCCAGACATCCAGGCCCCAGGCCACGGCCAGCCCGGCCAGCAGCAGCACCACGATCTGCAGACGCACCTGGCCGAGGGGAATCGCCCCGGAGGGAATCGGCCGGTAGGGCTCGTTGATCGCGTCGATCTCGCGGTCGTAGTAGTCGTTGATCGTCTGGGTGTAGCCGGCCAGCAGCGGTCCGCTCATCAGCATGCAGGCCACGGAAGCCCCCACCTCCGGCAGGGTCCAGTGGAAGTTGCCGGAGGCCGCCGCCCCGCAGATCACCCCCCAGATCAGGGGGATCCAGGTGACGGGCTTCATCAGCTGCAGCCGGATCTTCCAGATGTTGGAGGTGCCGGTGGCGCCCTTCATCCCGAGCAGCTGCCGGGCGCCACCGGAGACGCCTTGGGAGCCGGCGCTGGGTTCGGGGCTCTGGCTCATGGGTTGGGCCGTCTCAGGCAGGGGTGATTTCGTCGTCGAAGAACCAGGTGGTGGTGCCGCCACTGAGCTCCACCACCACACCGATGCCGGTGCCGTCGGTGACACGGAAATCCTTCACCGTGCCGGTGGCATCGGCCTTGAGGGCGGCCACCAGGCCGGCCGGGATCCGATCGCGCACGCGGGTGACCCGCACCTTCGAACCGATGGTGATGCCAGCCTGGGCCATGTCCGGCGCGATTAGAAAGTCGCGCAACCCTAACAGCGAACCCGTGGTAGCCAAGCGGATCATCCCCTGTCTCGACGTGGCCGACGGCAGGGTGGTGAAGGGGGTCAATTTCGTCGGGCTGCGCGACGCCGGCGACCCGGTGGAACTGGCCTGCCGCTACAGCGCCTCCGGGGCCGACGAACTCGTCTTCCTCGACATCGCCGCCAGTCACCAGGGCCGCGCCACCCTCGTCGACATGGTGCGCCGCACCGCCGAGGCGGTGACGATCCCCTTCACGGTGGGCGGTGGCATCGTCAGCGTCGATGGCATCACCGAGCTGCTGCGGGCCGGCGCCGACAAGGTGAGCCTCAATTCCTCGGCGGTCCGCACCCCCGAGCTGGTGACGGCCGGCGCCGATCGCTTCGGCTGCCAGTGCATCGTGGTGGCCATCGACGCCCGCCGCCGCCCCAGCGGCGGCGAGGAGCCCCCGGGCTGGGACGTGTTCGTCAAGGGGGGGCGGGAGAACACCGGCCTCGATGCGGTGGCCTGGGCCCGCCGGGTGGTGGCGCTCGGGGCCGGGGAGATCCTGCTCACGTCCATGGACGGCGACGGCACCCAGGCGGGCTACGACCTCGCCCTGACCCGGGCCGTGGTGGAGGCCGTGGAGGTGCCGGTGATCGCCTCCGGAGGCGCCGGCTGCATCGACCACATCGCCGCCGCCCTCGAGGTCGCCGGTGCCTCGGCCGCCCTGCTGGCCTCCCTGCTGCATGACGGGGTCCTCACCGTCGAGGAGATCAAGACCGACCTGCTGCAGCGGGGCCTGCCGGTGCGGCCCCTGCTGACGGCCTTGGCGGCGGGATGAAGCGCTCGCCGCAGCGGCGATCGCACCGCCTCCCTCAGGCGCCGTAACATTGAGTAACGTCCGTGGCCTCCGGTGCATCGTTGAACGCCTTCCTGCTGCTGCCGACGCCCCTGTTCACGGTCATCGCGCTGGTGGTGGTGGTGGTGGTGATCGCGCTGGTGGCCTGGGCGCTCCAGCTGATGCAGGCCGCCACTGACCGCCGCGAGTTCTCCCTGATGCTCGCCGGCTGCATGGTCTGCTCGGCGGCGGTGGGCCTGGCCACGGTGATGGTGCTCACCTTCACCAGCCCGGTGCGGCTCGAGGCCCGTGGTCTGGCGGCCCCCGACCATGAGGTGACCGGCGTCAGCCTGGATGCGATCGTGCTGCCCTGGGACGACTCCCTGACCCTGCAGGGCAAGGGCTGAAGCCCGATCCCACCCCCGATCCACCCCGATTTGGCCACCGTTGATCCGCGGCAGATCAGCGATCTGTTCGACACCATCGCCCCCCGCTACGACCAGCTGAACGATCTGCTCAGCCTGGGGCTGCACCGGCTCTGGAAGCGGCAGGCCCTGCTCTGGTTGCGCCCCCGCCCCGGCCAGCGCCTGCTCGACCTCTGTTGCGGCACCGGCGACCTGGCCCTGGTGCTGGCCTCCCGCGTCCGGCCCGGCGGGCTGGTGCTGGGGCTGGATGCGGCCGCCGCCCCGCTGGCCATCGCCGAGGGCCGGGCGGCGCGCCAGCCCTGGCTGCCCCTGCAGTGGCAGCAGGGCGATGCCCTGGCCACCGGCCTGGCCGATGGCTGGGCGGATGGGGCGGTGATGGCCTACGGCCTGCGCAACCTGGCCGATCCCGCCGCCGGCCTGGTGGAGCTGCGGCGCCTGCTGCGGCCCGGCGGGCGGGCGGTGGTGCTGGATTTCAACCGGCCCGATCCGGCCTCGGCTCCGGCGGCCTTCCAGCGCTTCTACCTGCGCCGCCTGGTGGTGCCGGCCGCCCGTGCCGTGGGCCTGCCTGAGCAGTACGCCTGGCTGGAGGAGAGCCTGGCCCGCTTCCCCACCGGCCCGGCCCAGGAGGAGCTGGCCCGCTGCGCCGGCTTCACCACGGCCAGCCACCGCCCCCTGGCCGGTGGCCTGATGGGGTTGCTGGAGCTGCAGGCCTGAGGCGATCTGGCAGCATCAAGCCGACTTCCCTGCCGTCCTGGCCCGTACCCGACCGGCGCACCATGCTCTTCCAGGACATCATCGCCAGCCTCAACCGGTTCTGGGCCGACCAGGGTTGCCTGATCCTGCAGCCCTACGACACGGAGAAGGGCGCCGGCACCATGAGCCCCCACACCGTGCTGCGGGCGATCGGCCCGGAGCCCTGGGCGGTGGCCTACCCCGAGCCCTGCCGGCGCCCCACCGACGGCCGCTACGGCGATAACCCTAACCGGGCCCAGCACTACTTCCAGTACCAGGTGCTGATCAAGCCCTCTCCGGATGCCATCCAGGAGACCTACCTGGCCTCCCTCGAAACCCTCGGCATCCACGCCGCCGACCACGACATCCGCTTCGTGGAGGACAACTGGGAATCCCCCACCCTCGGCGCCTGGGGCGTGGGCTGGGAGGTGTGGCTCGACGGCATGGAGGTGACCCAGTTCACCTATTTCCAGCAGTGCGGCGGCCTCGACTGCCGGCCCGTGTCGATCGAGATCACCTACGGCCTGGAGCGGCTGGCGATGTACCTCCAGGACGTGGAGAGCATCTGGGACCTGCGCTGGAACGGCGAGCGCAGCTACGGCGACATCTGGCTGCCCTTCGAGAAGGGGCAGTGCACCTACAACTTCGAGGCCTCCAACCCCGAACGCCTGCTGCAGCTGTTCGCCCTGCATGAGGCCGAGGCCGCCGATCTGGTGG
Source organism: Synechococcus sp. FACHB-909 (assembly GCF_014698945.1). Taxonomy (NCBI): domain Bacteria; kingdom Bacillati; phylum Cyanobacteriota; class Cyanophyceae; order Synechococcales; family Synechococcaceae; genus Synechococcus; species Synechococcus sp. FACHB-909. The sequence goes on from NZ_JACJTY010000004.1 coordinate 67,660, forward strand.
CGGCCGGGCTGCCGGCCCCGGCCCTCGACCACGTGCTCAAGTGCAGCCACACCTTCAACCTGCTGGAGGCCCGCGGCGTGATCTCGGTGACCGAGCGCACCGCCACCATCGGCCGCATCCGCCACCTGGCGCGCCAGGTGGCCGAGGCCTGGCTGGAGGAGCGCCGCGCCCTGGGCTTCCCCCTGCTGAACGAACCGCCGGCGTGAAGCGCACCCTGCTGGTGGCGGTGCTGGTGCTCGGCGCCTTCCAGGCCGGCCGCCTCACCGAACGGGCCATCTGGCCCTGCCGGCTGCGGCCCCTTGCCGCCCTGGTCGCGCCGCTGCTGGGTCAGGAGCTGCCCAGCCCCCAGCTGTGTGAGCTGATGCTCAAGCTGCCGAGTTTCTGAGGCTCAGGGCGTGCTGGCCACCGCCGTGCCCCTGGGAGCGCCGCCGAAGAAGAACTTCACGCCCACCTCGATGCCGTTCATGTTCACGGAAAAGCCGTTGGCCTGCTGGTCCCCGTTGTTCCATTTCAGGCCCATGTAGCGCCAGGAGACGTTCAGATCGGTGTTGTCGCCGATCGCATAGCCCAGGCCCACCTGGGCATTGCCGCTCAGGTCCTGCTGGCCGCCCAGGCCGAAGCCGCCGATGTCGCCGCGGGCGAAGGCCCGCAGGCGCGGCGAGAGGAAGACGGTGGCCTGGGTGCCCACCAGGGGCTGCACCCAGGTGCGCTGGAAGTTGCGGGTGGGCTCCAGCAGGGTGCGTCCGAAGGGGCCGTCGAGGGTGGCGGCCAGGTTGAGGCGGCCATCGATCAGCCGTATCCCGGCATAGGGGATCACCGAGTACGTGCCGGGCTTGCCCAGCGCCGATTCCCGCTCGCCGAACCGGTAACGCAGGGCGAAGTCGTAGATCCCCAGGGTCTGGCCCACATCGGCCGTCGTCGTGAACAGCTGCCGGGGGCCGACCAGGCGCGCCGCCGATTCGCCAAGGCTGGTGTACCAGAGGTCGGCCTGCAGGCCCACCCGGTCCTTTTCGATGCTGCCGCGGGCGGAGGCGGCGAACCGCAGGATGTCGAGGATCTCCCCCAGGTCCTGGTCCACCTCCGCCTCCTGGCCCCGGATCGTGGTGGTGCCAAGGGTGCGCAGTGGTGCGAAGCCGTACAGCTCGACGGTGCCGCTCCAGGGGGGGGCGGTCGGGGTGGCCGGGGCCGGCTCCCCGGAGGCCGGCTCCGCCTGAGCCCTCTCCTGCGCCGTCGCCTCCGCCGGGGCTGCGGGCGGCAGCCGCAGCTCCTGGCCGATCCAGGTGGCCTCCGTCGCGCGGCCCCGGGCCGGCTCGGCCAGGCCCGCCGCCGGCACCAGGGCCGGCAGCACCAGGGCCAGGCTGGCCAGGACAGGCAACGGGCGGGGCTTGCTCTCGTTCATGGGGAGGGGAGAGGAGGTCAGGACGTTCAGGCCCGGAGGCTGGTCCGGGGATGTTCGCCGAACAGGCTGTGGTAATCGCGGGCGAAGTGCCCCGCGTTCATGAATCCCCACTGAGCGGCCAGCTCGGAGATCCGCGTGGCCTGCGGATCGGCCGCCAGCAGGGCCTGTCGCATGCCGTGCAGGCGACGGATCTTGAGGTACGCCATCGGGCCCATCCCCAGGTGCTCCCGGAACCCCTGCAGCAGGCTGCGCCGACCGGCCGCGACCTGGCGGCAGAGCCCATCGAGGCTGATCGGTTCGTGGGGATGCTCCGCCATCCAGGCCTGGGCGGCCTTCACCAGCTCGATCCGGGCCGGCGGCCGCGCCAGCCGCTCCCCGTGGCCGCTGCGGTGCACCAGGGCCTCCACCAGCAGGGGCACCAGATCCCCCCCCAGCCGCCGGCGGATCGCCGGATCCTCCAACAGGGCCGGCGACCGCTCGGCCAGGCGGAAGATCCGGCGCAGGCAGGCCCTCACCCCCTGGAAGCGCAGCGGATCGATCGTCTCCCAGTTGACACCCTCCAGCTGCTCCTCCAGCCCCGGTCCGCCCAGATCCTGGGCCCATTGCAGGAAGGTGTCCCGATCCAGGCTCAGCAACGCCAGGCTGCAGCGCTCGGGGGTGGTGAGGTGGATCTCACCGCGTGCGGAGAGGCCGAAGAACGCCGTGGCCGGCAGCTCCAGGCCGTGGGAGCGCATCACGGGCCGGCCGGCGGTCTCCTCCAGGTCGAGGGCGATCAGCTGGCGGCCGCTGGGTTTGGCCCCACCCGCGTGCAGGGGGCGATCGAAGCGCAGCCGCAGCACCTGGAGCGCCCCCAGGTCGAGGGTCAGCAGCTCGCTGTGCAGGCGGCCGCCGGCGAGCTGGGTGAGCTGCACCGGCAGCAGGGGGCTGAGCACCGCCTCCAGGCGGGCGATGTCCTGGACGGACCGAGAGACGGGAACGGCGGAACCGCACTTTTTGAGTGTTCGGATCGCGCCGCTCTGTGCATCCTTTGGGGGCGTGTCCTCCGGATCCGTGGCGACCGTCACGTGACAACTGGGGGCCTTTGCCCTCTTCCTACCCCACTTCCTCACCCGCCGGGTGTTCCCCGCCATGCCCAACGGCCAGCCCAACATCCTCATCCTCTGGGGCGATGACATCGGCCAGAGCAACCTCAGCTGCTACAGCGACGGCCTGATGGGGTACCAGACCCCCAACATCGACCGGGTCGCCAGCGAGGGCGGCCGCTTCATCCACTACTACGCCGAGCAGAGCTGCACCGCCGGCCGGGCGGCCTTCATCTCCGGCCAGAGCGTGTTCCGCACCGGCCTGAGCAAGGTGGGGCTGCCGGGCGCCGAGCTGGGCTACCGCCCCGAGGATCCCACCATCGCCGAGCTGCTGCAGCCGCTGGGCTACCGCACCGGCCAGTTCGGCAAGAACCACTTCGGCGACCGCGACGAGCATCTGCCGACGATGCACGGCTTCGACGAGTTCTTCGGCAACCTCTACCACCTCAACGCCGAGGAGGAGCCCGAACTGCCCGACTATCCCAAACCGGAGGACTTCCCCGATTTCCAGAAGAACTTCGGCCCCCGGGGCGTGCTGCACTGCTGGGCCAACGGCGATGGCACCCAGCGCATCGAGAACACCGGCCCGCTCACCAAGAAGCGGATGGAGAACTGCGATGAGGAGTTCCTCGTCGAAGCCAAGCGCTTCATCCGCGATGCCGTGGCCTCCGGCGAGCCCTTCTTCGTGTGGTTCAACACCACCCACATGCACTTCCGCACCCATGCCCGTCCCCAGGACGTCGGCCAGGCGGGGCGGTGGCAGTCGGAGTACCACGACGTGATGATCTATCACGACAACTGCATCGGCGAGATGCTCGACCTGCTCGATGAGCTGGGCATCGCCGATGACACGATCGTGATGTACAGCACCGACAACGGGCCCCACATGAACAGCTGGCCCGATGCCGGCATGACCCCGTTCCGCAACGAGAAGAACTCCAACTGGGAAGGGGCCTACCGGGTGCCGGCCCTGGTGCGCTGGCCTGGGAAGATCGCCCCGGGCACCCTCTACACCGGCATCGTCAGCCATCTCGACTGGCTGCCCACCCTGCTGGCGGCGGCCGGCGAACCGCAGATCAAGGAGAAGCTCCTGGAGGGCCACACGGTGGGCTCCAAGACCTTCAAGATCCACCTGGATGGCTACAACATGCTCGACTACTGGACCGGCCAGAGCGACAAGAGCCCCCGGGTGGAATTCTTCTACTTCTCCGACGACGGCGATCTCACCGGCCTGCGCTACGACAACTGGAAGTTCGTGTTCATGGAGCAGCGCGCCACCGGCACGCTGCAGGTCTGGGCGGAGCCCTTCACGCCGCTGCGGGTGCCGAAGATCTTCAACCTGCTCACCGATCCCTATGAGCGGGCCGACATCACCTCCAACACCTACTGGGACTGGATGCTCGACCACGCCTTCGCCCTGGTGCCGGCCCAGGTGATCGCGAGTCGATTCCTGGCCACGTTCCAGGCCTATCCGCCCCGCCAGAAGGCGGCCAGCTTCTCCCTGGAGGATGTGATCGCCAAGATGACCGCCGCCGCCAGCGGCGGCCACTGAGGGGCTCGCCGCTACCGCCCCCGCCATGACCCCGGAGCGCTCCCCCTCCCCGACGCGATCCGCCCCGGCCCTCCGGCCGGGGCGCCCGCCGGCGCGGGACATGGTCTGGATTCCGGAAGGTTCCTTCCTGATGGGTTCCGACCACCACTACCCGGAGGAGGCCCCGGCCCACCGGGTGGCGGTGGGGGGCTTCTGGATCGACCGCACCCCGGTCACCAACGCCCAGTTCCAGAAGTTCGTGAAGGCCACCGGCTACGTCACCCTGGCGGAGCGGCCGGCCGATCCGGCCGACTATCCCGGAGCCCTGCCGGAGCTGCTGGCCCCGGCCTCGATCGTGTTCGTGCCGCCGCCCGGGCCCATCGGCACGGGTGATCCCTACCGCTGGTGGCAGTACCTGCCGGGGGCCTGCTGGCGCCATCCCGAGGGGCCCGGCAGCTCGATCCGGATGCGGGAGCACCATCCCGTGGTGCATGTGGCCCACGGGGATGCGGCGGCCTACGCCGCCTGGGCCGGCAAGCAGCTGCCCGGCGAGGCCGAGTGGGAGCGGGCCGCCCGCGGCGGCCTCGAGGCGGGTGAGTTCGCCTGGGGGGACGAACTGCACCCCCGCGGCCGGCCCATGGCCAACACCTTCCAGGGGGACTTCCCGCACCACAACAGCCTCCTCGACGGCTGGGAGCGCACCTCGCCGGTGGGGGCCTTCCCGGCGAACGGCTACGGCCTGCTCGACATGATCGGCAACGTCTGGGAGTGGACCGACGACTGGTACGGCGGCCACGCCGCCACGGGCGACAAACCTAAAGGGTGTTGCCGGCAGGCCAGCATCGATCCGGGCTCCCAGCACGGAAACCAGCCGCGCAAGGTGGTGAAGGGCGGGTCCTTTCTGTGCGCCCCCAGCTACTGCCGCCGCTACCGGCCCGCCGCCCGCATGGCCCAGGGGATCGACACCTCCACCTGCCACATGGGCTTCCGCTGCATCGTGAGGGGCTGATCCATGGCGGAGTTTCCCCTGGTGGAGTGGCTCGAGCGGTTCGCCGTCGGCCTGCGCTTCGTGCTCGAAGGCGTGTCGCTGGTGTGCGTGGCGCTGGGGTTCGCGGCCACCCTGCTCCAGGCCGTGCGCCAGCGGCTGGGCCCCGGCCGCCACCGCCGCGAACCCGTCAGCCGGCGCTTCAACAGCCTTCGCCTCACCTTCGGCAGCTGGCTGTCGATGGCCCTGGAGTTCCAGCTGGCCGCCGATATCGTCGCCACCACGACGGCCCCCTCCAACCAGAACCTGATCCAGCTGGGTGTCATCGCCGTGATCCGCACCTTCCTCAACGTCTTCCTCGGCCGGGAGGTGGAGCTGGAGATGAAGTTCGAGGAGGCCCAGCGCCAGCAGCGTCAGCAGAGTTCCACCCCCGAGCCCCTCTCCCCCTAGATGGCCAACCTCAACAACGAACTGGCGAAGGAGCGCAACCGGGCGGCGGCTGAGCGCACGCTGATGGCCTGGATCCGCACCTGCCTCTCGCTGATCAGCTTCGGCTTCGGCCTCGACAAGATCATCGGGGCGATCAACAGCAGCCGCTTCGATCGCAGTGCCCATGCCGGTCTGAGTGTGCGGCTGGTGTCCATGGGGTTCATTCTTGTCGGAATCCTGGCGATGGCGGCGGCCACCCGCCAGCACCTGCGCACGCTCAAGCTGATCCGGCGTGACGACTTTCTTTATACCGATCAGCGTTCGATCAGCACCCTGACGGCCATCGCACTCACAGTCATCGGTGTTGTGGCGTTTGCGCTGCTGGTGATGGGTTCCCCTCTCGGCTGATCACCATGCGCGAAGCCGCCGGCGTTCTGGTCTCGGCCACCATCGTCACCCTGATGTTCAGCCTGGGCCTGGGGCTGAAGCACTACCCGTTCCTCCTGCTAAGGGATCGCCCCGCCTTCCTCTGGCGCGTGCTGCTGGGCACCTGCGTGCTGGTGCCCCTCGCCGGGCTGGCCCTGGTGCTGATGCCCCTCCATGGCCTGTTGAGCCGGCCCGCCTGGGTGGCCATGGCCCTGATGCTGGCCTGTCCCAGCGCCCCCCTGATCCTGTTCCGGGTGCGCAGCAGCGGCGGCACGGCCGAGCTGGCCGCGCGGCTGCAGATCGGCGCGGCGCTGCTGGCGATCGTCACGGTTCCGCTGATGGAGGTGATCTTCCGCACCGGCGCCGGCCTGCGGGGCTGGGAGGTGGCCGACTGGGGGATCACCCCCGGCCAGGTGGCGGGCCAGGTGCTGAAGGTGCAGGTGCTGCCGGTGGTCGCCGGGGTGCTGCTGGGGCAGTGGCAGCCCGAGCTGGCGCGGCGCTGCAGCCGGGCCCTCGGGTCCCTGGCCACCGTGCTGCTGATGGTGATGATGGCGGCCCTGCTGCTGCTCGCCGGCCGGCAGCTGCTGCCCTTCCTGCAGCAGAACCTGGTGGCCCTGGCCGGGATGGCCGTGCTCAGCGTGCTCAGCCTGGCGATCGGTTACGGGCTGGCCGGTTCGGACCCGCTGGAACGCCGCACCGTGGCCCTGGTCTCGGGCATGCGCAACACCGGACTGGCCGCCCAGCTGGCCCTGACCTACGGCAAGGGGTTGCCGGGCCTGATCCCCGGCCTGCTCAGCTATGTGCTGATCACCGTGATCATCAGCACCCTGTTCCTGAGCTGGCAGAAGCGGCAGCTGCCGTCCGCCGGCTGAGGCATCCCACCTGATCAGCCCTGCTTCGGCACGGTGCTTCGGTTGCCGTTGCGGATGGCGTGATAGCCCGGCGAGAGGATCTCCACGTCGGCGGCGGCGAACTGATCCTGAAGAGCCGCCAGCACCTCCGAGAGGGTCTGGCGGTAGGTGTCCGGTGCGCGCACGAAGGCCGTGAGCTCGTAGCTGATGTGGAAGTCGTTGAGGGCGGTCTGGAGCACGAACGGATCGATCTCGTCGGTGATGCCAGGGACGCTTTGCGCTGCCGCCAGCATCAGCGCGTGCACCTGCCGCCAGGGAACGTCGTAGCCGATGGTGATCGTGGTGGCGATCGCCACGGGCTGGCTGATCTCCCTGCGGGAGAAGCTGTAGTTCACCACCGAGGCGCCGATCACGCTGGCATTGGGAATGCTCACCAGTTCGTTGCGCGGTGTCTGCAGGCGGGTCACCAGCAGGGCCCGGTCCTGCACCACCCCCAACACCCCGTTGATCTCCACCCGGTCGCCTTCGCGGAAGGCCCGGGTGTAGATGAGCATCAGTCCGCTGATGATGTTGCTGGCGATGGCGCTGGAGCCCAGCGCCGCCAGGGCGCCGATGAACAGACCGGCCCCCTGGAACACCTTGCTGCCGGAGCCGGGGATGTAGGGGAAGGCCGCCGCCAGACCGGCCATGCAGAGCAGGATCGCCACCAGCCGGGCCGTCGGCAGGGCCCACTCCTGGTAGAAGCCGGGAAGCCGGATCCGGCCATGGTCGACGGCGCGGAACCAGGACTGGCTGGCACGGATCGCCAGCACGGTGATGACCACGATCACCCCGATCGAGACGAGGTTGGGGATCGCCTGCACGATGCCGCCCAGGAACCCCAGCACCACCGTCTTGATCTGGCCCCGCAGACCTTCGGCGATGCCGGCGGTGGGTGGGAAGAAGCCCAGCAGCAGCGGAATCAGCAGATAGCTGATCACCAGCACCAGCGACCAGTGCACCACCTGGCGCAGCCACTGCATGATCTGTCGCACGTGGTCCGCCTCGACGAACCCGCCCAGCCCCAGACGACTCAGCTCCTGCATCATGAAACGGGGGCGTTCGGCGAAGTGTCGCTGGAGCCGCCTGTTGAGCCCCCCCTGCACCCGCAGCCACAGGATGTAGAACCCCAGCACCAAGGCCGCCAGGGCCGTTCCCCTCAACCAGGACCCAAGCGTGTGGCTGCCCCGGTAGCTGGTGATGGCCCGCCGCATGCCGTCCCGGTAGCGCAGCGCCAGTTGCTGCCGCGTCACCCCGAAGCAGGCCGCCGCGCGATCGCCCACGGCCAGTTCGGGGTTGAAGCGACCGTCCTCCTCCCTGATGCCCACCAGGGAGAAGGGGGGCTCGTCCTGCACCACGAGCTGGTGGGGCTGGACGGTGTGATCCTGCGCCACTTCCAGCAGGCGGGCATTGGCGCGGCGCACGTACTCGTCGAGCTTCTGGGCGGCCGGGGCCCGGCGGATCTCCAGGTAGCGGCGGCCATCGAGGCCGACGAACAGGGGCGTGGTCGCACAGCCCTGGGCGGCCGCCGCCGTGGTGCCGCCCTCGCCGGCCCATGCGGGCCTGGGCGGGTCAAGGCCCAGCCCCAGCCCCAGGCCAAGGCAGAGCAGCAGCGCCAGCAGGGCGATCTGCCGTCCGAGGGTCAACGGCCGCCACGTGAATCTCTGCCGCTGCATCACCGATCACCTGGATCCGCCGAGGGGATTGTCCCGTGGCGCTGCCAGGAGTGTCGATGGCGGCGGGGGCCCACGGCCGCCGGCGGGAACCCTGGAGCATGCTCCGCTCCCCCCTGCTGCCGCTGCTGCTGCTGCTCGTGGTGCTGGTCCAGGCCCAGCTGCGGCCGCTCCAGCCCGGACCGGCCGACCCGCTGCGGCTGCTCGCCGGTGGCGATGGGCCGCAGCCGGTGATCCTGCAGGGCCGTCTGCTGGGCGACCCGGTGGCCGCCGGGGCCCCCGTGGCCGGAGCGGCGGGGCAGGCGACGGGTCCGGGTCCCTGCCGGGTGCTGCTGCAGACGGCCGGGGGGCGCAGCGAGCTGGTCTTCCCCGCCTGTCCGGCGCTGCGCGAGGGCTGGGGCGTGCGGGTGAGCGGGCTGCTGCGGCGCCCCCGGCCGGCGCCCCACCCCCTGCTGGCGGGGCCGGCGGAGCGCCTGGCCCGTCAGGGCGCCTGGACCCGCCTGGCGGTGGAGCGGCTGGAGGTGCTCCGCCGGCCCGCCACCCCGATCGCCGATCTGCGCCGCGCCATCGCCGCGCGCTTCGTGGCCGCGGCGGGTCCGGAGCGGGGCGGCCTGCTGGCGGCCCTGGTGCTGGGCAGCGCCGTGGTGCCCCTGCCGGCCGAACTGCGCGCCGACTTCCGCGTCGCCGGCCTCTCCCACGCCCTGGCGGCCTCGGGGTTCCACCTCACGGTCCTGCTGGGGGCGGTGCTGGCCATCGGCCGGGGGCTCGGCCGCTGGGCGCGGCTGGGCCTGGGGGCCGGGGCCATCGTGCTGTTCCTGGTGCTGGCCGGGCCCCAGCCCTCGGTGGTGCGGGCGGTGCTGATGGGGGCCATCGCCCTGGTGCTGCTGGAGAGCGGCCGCCGTGGCCGGCCCCTGGGGATCCTGGGCCTCAGCCTGGCGGGGATGCTGCTGCTGCGGCCGGCCTGGCTGCACGACGTGGGCTTCCAGCTGAGCGCCGCCGCCACCGCCGGCCTGGTGCTGACGGCGCGGCCCCTGGAGCAGGCCCTGGCCCGGCGGCTGCCCGGTGGCCCCCCCGGGGCGGCGGGCTGGTGGCGGAGCTGGCTGGCCCCGGCCCTGGCGGTGCCGGTGGCGGCCAGCCTCTGGACCCTGCCCCTGCAGCTGCTCCACTTCGGCGTGGTGCCCCTCTACGCCGTGCCGGCCAACCTGCTGGCGGGCCCCCTGCTCACGCCGCTCACCCTCGGGGCGATGGCCCTGGCGGCCGTGGCCGTGCTGCTGCCGCCCCTGCTGGCGCCGCTGCTGGTGCCCCTGGGCTGGCTGGCCCAGCTGCTGCTGCAGCTTGCCCACGGGGTCGCCGGCCTTCCCATGGCCCAGTGGCAGAGCGGCCGGCCCCTGCCCCTGCTGGTGCTCCTGTTCAGCCTGGCCCTGCTGGCTCTGGTGCTGCCGGGGACCGGCCGGCGCCTTCGAGGCCTGGCGGCGGGCCTGGGCGTCGGGGTGCTGGCGGCCCATCTGGTGCTGCTGGGCGGCGACCAGCTGCTGCTGGTCCACCAGGGGGAGGGCGGTCCCCCCCGCGACCTGCTGCTGGCCCGGCACCAGGGCCGCGCCGCCCTGGTCAGCACCCGCGCCGACGGGTTCAGCTGCCGCCAGGCCGGCCAGCTGGCCCAGGCCCTGGGGGTGGTCCGTTTCGACTGGACCCTGTTGCTGGATCCGGTGGCCGGAGCCGATCCGGCCTGCTGGAGCCGGCAGGCCGGACGGGTGCTGGACTACGGGGGCGGGGCGGCCCCGTTGGCCGCGGGCCAACGGCTGGCGAGCCAGGGGCTCGGGGTGGAGGCCCTGGCCATGGACAGCCACGCCCTGCGCCTGCAGCTGGGCCACCACCGCTGGCTGCTGCTGCCCGACCGCCAGGCGCTGGCCACCTGGAGGCTGGACCGTCCGGCCGGCGGCGAGGGGGTGTGGCTGGGGGTCCGGCCCCGGCCTGCCGAGAAGCGGGCCCTGCTGGAGCGCGGACCGCCGCGGGTGTGGCTCAGTGGTGCCGCGCCGACGGGCGCCCCCCTGCCGCGGGGCTGGCGGGCCAGTGGGGCCAGCGGTGCGCTGACCGCTCCGTAAAGTGTGGCGATCCCCGACGCCATGGCGCCAGGGGTGTGGAGAGGTGGCTGAGTGGTCGAAAGCGAACGACTCGAAATCGTTTGAAGGGCAACCTTCCGTGGGTTCGAATCCCACCCTCTCCGTTTCTACAGGCCTGGCCTCCGCGCCGTCAGGCCTGGCCTGCGCGCGTCAGGAATGGAACAGCAGCACCAGGCCGGATTTCACCTGGTGAAATTCCCTCTCCTCCCGGCTGAGGTCGAGTCCCACCTGCAGCCCCTCCTTGAGCGCCACATCGAAGGGCGGCGCCGGCGGTGGCTTGCCATCACACCAGAGCGCCGCGATGCCCACGGAAGTGGCATGCCAGCGGAAGCAGGGGGTTGTCCCGATGGAAGGCTCCTGCAGGGCGTCTTCGAGAAGCTCGCGGATCGCCATCGTGTCCCGGCTCTCGCCATCCCAGTCGTCGCCTTAGCTTCGGCAGAGACCCCGGCCAGGGCAATCGGCTGAGAGTTTTCGTGATACTGGCGCCTACGGTGCCTGCCATGGAGGCCTTCCCCAGCCCTGTCGCCCTGGTGCACGAGTGGTTCACCCCCCGGTCGGTGGGTGGCGCCGAGCAGGTGGTCGAGGAGCTCGACCGGCTCCTGGCCGGCCGGGGCACACCCCCGGCCCTGTTCGCCCTGGTGGACGGGGAGAGTTCCCTGCCCGGCAGCTGGCTGGCCGGCCGCCGGGTCCAGACCAGTTTCATCCAGCGGCTCCCCTGGGGGGTGAGCCACGTGCAGCAGTACCTGCCGCTCCTGCCCCTGGCGATCGAGCAGCTCGACCTGTCCGGCCATCCCCTGGTGATCAGCAGCAGCCACCTGGTGGCGAAGGGGGTGATCACCGGTCCGGACCAGCTGCACGTCAGCTATGTGCACACCCCGGCCCGCTACGCCTGGGACCAGATGCACACCTACCTGGCCCGCTCGGCCCTGGCCCGCGGGCCCCTGGGCCCCCTGGTGCGGCTGCAGTTGCACCAGCTGCGCCAGTGGGACGTGGTCAGCAGCGCCCGGGTGGATGCCCTGGTGGCCAACTCCCGCTTCACCGCCCGCCGCATCCGCTGTTTCTGGCGTCGGCGCGCCCACGTGCTGCCGCCCCCCGTGGCGGTGGAGCGCTTCCGCTGGGATCAGCCCCGGGACGACGTCTACGTCAGCCTCTGCCGGTTGGTGCCCAACAAGCGGGTGGATGTGGTGGTGGAGGCCTTCAACCGCACCGGCCTGCCCCTGGTGGTGCTGGGCGACGGCCCCGAGCGGCGGCGGCTGGAGGCGATGGCGGGCCCGGCCATCCGCTTCCTCGGTCGCCTGCCGGACCGGGAGACCGCCGCCTGGCTGGAGCGGGCGCGGGCCTACGTGTACGCCGGCCTGGAGGATTTCGGGATCGCGCCGGTGGAGGCGATGGCCGCCGGCGCCCCGGTGATCGCCTTCGGACAGGGTGGGGTGCTCGACAGCGTCCGCTGCCTCAGGGACGGCGAAGCGGCCCCCACCGGTCTGCTGTTCCCGGAGCAGAACGCCGCCAGCCTGGCGGCGGCCCTGGAGCACTTCGAGGCGGGCCGGCTGTGGCGCTCCCTGCCGGCGGAGGGGCAGCGGCTCCGGGCGGAGAGCTTTGCCCCCCCCGTCTTCCGACGCCGCATGGAAACCCTGCTCGACCAGCTCTGGCAGCAGCACCGTCGCCGCCTCCGCCGTCCTGTGCCTCTGATCTGAGTGGCCCTGCGGGATGGAGTTCCGCACGGGCTGATCCTTAACTTCATCTAACGAACCCGTCCCCCATGCTCTCTTCCATCGGGACCCCCTACGCCTCTCACCAGCTTGTGACGGCTCCGGCGCAGGTGCTCACCGCGGAAGAGCTGATCGCCTTTCAGTCCAAGCGCGACCGCGTCGTCAAGCGCGCCGGTGACATCCTTTTTTCGCTCACCGTGCTCACCCTCGGGTCGCCGGTGCTGCTGACCCTGGCCCTGCTGGTGAAGGTCACCTCCCGCGGGCCGGTGTTCTACGTGCAGCAGCGGGTGGGCCGCGATTACCGCAGTTTCGGTTGCATCAAGTTCCGCACCATGCGGCGGGATGCCGATCGGCTTCTCTCCAAGCTGCTCGCCGAATCCCCGGATCTGGATGAGGAGTTCCGCAACGATTTCAAGCTCAAGAACGACCCCCGCATCACCCGCCTGGGCAAGTTCCTGCGCCGCTCCAGCCTCGATGAACTGCCCCAGTTCCTCAACGTGCTCCGCGGTGAGATGAGCGTGGTGGGCCCCCGTCCGATCGTGAAGAGCGAGCTGGAGCGCTACGGCAACCGCATGGACGAGGTGCTGGCGGTGCGGCCCGGCCTGACGGGCCTGTGGCAGGTGTCCGGCCGCAACAACCTCAGCTACCCCGAGCGGGTCCGGCTGGATGTCCGCTACGCCCGCCGCCGCACCCTGCTGATGGATCTGCGCATCATCCTGCGCACGATCGGCGTGATGCTCGACCCCCGCGACCGCGGCGCCTACTGAGGCCGGCCCCGTCGTCTCAGCCGGGCGCCCATCCGGCACCGAGGAAGGCCAGGGCCGGCACGGCCAGCACCAGCCACAGCAGTTCCAGCCGATCACCCAGGGCCAGGATCCGCTCCACCCCGGCCCGATCGGGTGGACGCCCCCCTGCCGCCAGGGTGGGCTTGATGCGCACCCCATCGGCGTAGGTGTTGGCCCCACCCAGGCGCACGCCGGCGGCGTGGGCGAAGGCCGCCTCCGAGACACCGGCATTGGGGGACGGGTCGGGGGCACCATCCCGCAGGGCCGCCCGCAGCCAGGGGAGCGTCTGCCCGGGCCGGCCCGCCGCCAGGGGCAGGCTCAGGGCCACCAGTCGGGTGGGGAGCCAGGTGAGCAGGTCGTCGAGGCGGGCGCCGGCGGTGCCCAGCCAGCGCATGCGCCCGTGGCGGTAGCCCAGCATCGAGTCCAGGGTGCTGGCGGCCTTGAAACCCCAGGCCAGGGCCAGGGGCCCCGGCAGTGGCAAGGAAGGCAGGGCCGGCCCCAGCTGCAGCAGGGCCGCCCCGGCCAGCATCCAGAACAGCGGGGCGAACAGCCCGTCGACGGCGTTTTCGGCGGCGGTCTCGGCGGCGGCCCGCAGGATCTCCGCTTCCGGCAGGTGGCTCACCTGGCGGCCCACGATCCTGGCGAGGCGGGCCCGGGCCAGGGGCAGGTCGGGCAGCGCCACCAGCACGGCCCGCACGGCCCGCCCCAGGCTGCCGCCCGCCAGGGCGCTGGCCAGGCCCAGCACCAGCAGGGGCACCCCCACCGGGGGGAAACGCCAGGCCAGGGCCTCGAGGCCCCAGCCCGCCAGGCCGCTGGCGCCGACCACCAGCAGGGTGAGCAGCAGCCCGCCCAGCCGCAAGCGCCGGGGGGCGTCGCCGGCCCAGGCCTCCACGGCCCGGCGCAGGCCGGTGATGGCCCAGCCCATCGCCTGGACGGGGTGTGGCGCCCAGAGGGGGTCCCCCAGCAGCCGGTCGAGCCCGCAGGCGAGCAGCACAAGCAGGGCCGGCAGGGCCGGGCTCAATGCCGGCGACGCTGCAGCAGCGGCAGCAGCACACCCGCCCCCAGGAAGGCCGCCAGCTGAATCGGCAGGCTGCCGCCCAGGCCGATCAGCTGGGCGACCAGCCCCATCCCGAGACTGCCGGCCAGGCCCCCCAGGGCTGAGGAGCGCTCCAGGAGGCTCCAGTTCTGCTGCAGGTCGCCGGCCGGATCGACGCCGTGGGCCAGGCGCGCATCGGCCACGGCGGCCAGCAGGCCGAAGGGCACGAACAGCAGCACGGACCCCCAGCTGCCCACGAATTGGGTCGCCACCAGCACGGCGGCCATCAGCAGGTAGGGCAGGCGCGGCGGCAGCCGCAGGCCCCAGGCTTCGGCGCCGGTCCGGCCCAGGCCGTAGGCCGTCAGCAGCAGGCCGAAATCGAAGCAGCTGCCAGCCGCCTGCTCGCGCACCCACAGGGGCAGCAGGGCGAACAGCCCGCCGAGCAGCAGCCCCTGCAGCACCCCGCCCGGCTCCAGGCGCCAGGGGGCCGGCTCCGCTGCAGCGGTGGTCGTTGCAGCGGTGGTCGCCGCTGCCGCCGTCAACGCTGCTGCCGCATCACCCTCGCGGTGCTCCACCGGGTGGTGGCCGCCGGCCCGCAGGGCCCCGACCAGTGGCGCCAGGGGCAGCAGCAGCACCAGGGCGCTGCCGAACTGGAGCAGGGCCTTGCCGACGGGAAACAGCAGGGCTGTGAGCAGGTTGCCCGCCAGGCGGCCCGCTTCGGCGCCGGCCCGCAGCTCGCCGATCGGCACCCCCCAGCGGCCATGGAGCTGGCGCTGCAGCGGGTCCTGGGCCAGGCGCAGACCCACCGCCAGCAGGGCGATGCCCAGCAGGGGGGCGAGCACGGAGCGGCCCAGCAGGCCCGCCGCCACCGCCAGCAGCAGCAGCAGGCTGAGCACCTGGAGCAGGGAGCCGAGCCGGATCCGCTGGGGCAGGGGCAGCAGCAGCGGCAGGGTGGCCAGGGCCGGCAGCACCCCGTTGACCAGCGGCGACGGGGTGAGGCCACTGAGTAGCCAGGCGGTGGCGCCGATGGCCAGGGTGCCGCTGGCCTGGCTGCTGCTCCAGGCGATCGTCAGCAGGCGCCGCTGCATGGGCTGGGGATCAGGCGGCCTTGAGCCAGCTGAACATGGAGCGCAGACCCTTGCCCACCTGCTCGATGGGATGGGCGGCATCGCGCTCGCGGGCCTTGGCCATCTCGGGCTTGCCCGCCTCGCACTCGGCCACGAAGTTGCGGGCGAAGGTGCCGTCCTGGATGTCGGCCAGGATGCGCCGCATCTCCGCCTTGGTGTCGGCGGTGATCAGCCGGGGTCCGCTGACGTAGTCGCCGTACTCGGCGGTGTTGGAGATCGAGTCGCGCATGGCGGTGAGGCCGCCCTTGACCATCAGGTCGACGATCAGCTTCACCTCGTGCAGGCACTCGAAGTAGGCCAGCTCGGGCTGGTAGCCCGCTTCCACCAGGGTCTCGAAACCGGCCTTCACCAGTTCACTCAGACCGCCGCAGAGGACGGCCTGCTCACCGAAGAGGTCGGTTTCGGTCTCCTCCTTGAAATTGGTTTCGAGGATGCCGGCGCGGGTGCCGCCGATGCCCTTGGCGTAGGCCATCGCCAGCTCGCGGGCATGGCCGGAGGCGTCCTGCTGGATGGCGAACAGGGCGGGCACGCCCTGGCCGTTCTGATACTCCCAGCGCACGGTGTGGCCGGGGCCCTTGGGCGCGATCATCACCACGTCCACATCGGCGGGGGGCTGGATCAGCCCGAAGCGGATGTTGAAGCCGTGGGCGAAGCTCAGCACCTTGCCGGCGCTGAGGTGGGGCGCGATCTCGGTGGCGTAGACGGCCTTCTGGGCCTCATCGGGCAGCAGCACCATGATCCAGTCGGCCTTGGCGCAGGCGTCAGCCACGCTCAGCACCTCGAGGCCGTCGGCGCGGGCCTTGGCGGCCGAGCGGCTGCCGTCGTAAAGGCCCACCACCACGTTGACACCGCTGTCCTTGAGGTTCAGGGCGTGGGCATGGCCCTGGGAGCCGTAGCCGATGATGGCCACCGTCTTGCCGTTCAGCAGGCTGAGGTCGGCGTCGGAGTCGTAGAAGAGCTGGGCCATTCCGGGCGGCGGGCAGGGCAAACGCAGACTTTAGGTGTGCGTCCGCACGGGCCTCAGCCGCCGGAGGCCTCCGAGGGGTGGGCGATCACCCGGTCGATCAGGCCGTACTCCTTGGCTTCGGCGGCGCTGAGGAAGTAGTCGCGGTCGGTGTCCTTGGTGACCTTCTCCAGGGACTGGCCGCACATCCCTGCCAGGGACTGGTTGAGCATGTCCTTGATGCGCAGGATCTCCCGGGCCTCGATCTCGATGTCGCTGGCCTGGCGCTGGCTGGTGCCGCCCAGGGGCTGGTGGATCATGATCCGGCTGTGGGGCAGGGCCAGCCGCTTGCCCTTGGTGCCGGCCGCCAGCAGGAAGGCGCCCATGGAGGCCGCCAGTCCGACGCAGATCGTCACCACGTCGGATTTGACGTACTGCATGGTGTCGTAGATCGCCAGGCCGGCGGTCACCGACCCGCCCGGCGAGTTGATGTACAGGTAGATCGGCTTGGAGCTGTCATCGGAGTCGAGGTACAGCATCTGGGCCACCAGGCTGTTGGCGATTCCGTCGGTGACCTCCTGGCCCAGGAACAGGATGCGCTCCACCCCGAGGCGGGTGTAGATGTCGACCCAGCGCTCGTACTGGCTGCCGGGGAGGCGGTAGGGAACGCTGGGGGTGCCGATGGGCATGGCTGGAAGGCTCCCGTTCGGAGCCGGAGAGAGGAGGTGGTGGACAGGGGCGGCCTGGGGCCGGGTGTTGGCGAGGGTCGGGGAGTGCCCTCCGGGGGATCAGCCCAGCTGGTGCGTCACGCCACTGGGGCGGCCGTCGGCAGGTCCTTGCGGCTGGTGAGCACCCGGTCGATCAGGCCGTAGGCCTTGGCCTCTTCCGCCGTGAGGTAGGTCATCCGGTCGGAGTCGCGGGAGAGCTCGTCGATGCTCTTGCCCGTGTTCTCGGAGAGGATCTCCAGCATGCTGTGCTTGTTGTGCAGCACTTCCTTCGCCCGGATCTGGATGTCGCTGGCCTGGCCGCGGGCGCCGGAGCGGGGCTGGTGCAGCACGATCGAGGCGTGGGGCAGGGCGGCCCGCTGGCCCTTGGTGCCGGCCGAGAGGATCATGGCGGCGGTGCCCATGGCCTGGCCGATGCAGATGGTGTGCACCGGCGGCTTGACGTAGCGAAGGGTGTCGCAGATGGCGAAGGCTTCTGTCTCGAAGCCGATCGCATCGCCCGAGTACCAGCTGGTGCCGGTGGAGTTGATGTAGAAGAAGATCGGCTTCTCCGGGTTGTCGAACTCCAGGTAGAGCAGCTGGGCGATGATCAGCTCGGTGACGTCGATGCCCATCTGACGCTTGGCGTCGTCGTCGGAGAAGAGGGGCAGCCCCAGATAGACGATCCGCTCCTTGAGCAGCAGGGACGGCAGATCCGGCGGCGGTGTGCGCATCACCGCGGAATCGCCGTAATAGGGGGCCGACACCGTCATCCGCGCTCACAAGCAGTCGTGAGGCAGGAGCCTAGCCGGGGCCAGGAGGCTGGTGCTCCTGCAGGGCGACGGGTTTTCCGCCCTGCTTGTCGAGACCCCGGCCGTTGCCCCGCTCGCCGGGCCGCTCGCCGCTGCGGTCGCAGCGGGCGAAGACCATGCGGCCGGTGGGGGTCTGCAGGGCGCCGGTGACGGTGACGGGCAGCCGTTCGCCGATGCGGCGCCGGGCATCCTCGACCACCACCATGGTGCCGTCCTCCAGGTAGCCGACGCCCTGGTCGGCCTCCTTGCCTTCGCGCACGATCTTGAGCTGCAGGCCATCCCCCGGCTGCACCTCGGGCCGCAGGGCGATGACCAGTTCGCTGAGGTTGAGCACCTTCAGCTCCTGGACCTGGGCCACCTGGGCCAGGTTGAAGTCGGCGGTGAGCAGGGTGCCGCCGGTGTCGGCGGTGAGCTTGAGCAGCTTGTCGTCGGCGCCGTTGCCGCTGTAGCGGGTGCTGTTGACCACCAGCCGGCGGCCGTAGTTCTCCCGCAGTTCGGTGAGCAGCTTCAGGCCCCGCCGTCCCTTGGCGCGCTTCTCGCCGTTGGAGGAGTCGGCCAGGGCCTGGAGTTCGTCGATCACGGCCTGGGCGACGATCACCTGGCCCTCCAGCAGCCCGGAGGCCAGCAGACCGCGGATGCGGCCGTCGATGATCACGCTGGTGTCGAGGATCTTGGCGGTCGCGGGCAGCAGCACGCCATCGGCCACCAGCAGGGCCTCGGTGCTGGCCGGGTTGAACAGACGCAGCAGGGTGCGTCCGTGCACTTCCGCCAGGTTGTAGCCCAGCACCCCGAAGAAGACGTTGCTGAGCACCGCCGCCAGCGGCTTCACCAGCACCACTTCCCAGGGCAGGGGCAGCAGCAGGATCGGCGCCAGCAGCAGGTTGGCCACCAGCAGGCCCAGGATCAGGCCCACCGCCCGGCTGATCAGCAGGTCGGTGGGCATGCTGCGCACCTGGGCCATCAGGCGCCGTCGCAGCTGCTGGAAGAAGATGCCGGCGATCAGCCCGAAGAAGGCGCCGAAGCCCCCCATCACGGTGCGCAGACCCTCCTGGTTGGTCACCTGCAGCAGCAGCTGTTCCGGCAGCAGGTCAACCCCGAGCCAGCCGGTGGCCGCCCCTGAGATCAGGAACAGCAGCAAGATGAGGGTGTCCACCATGCTTCGAAGTCCCGACGCCTCGGCCGCCCGGCAGGTTTGAAAGAAGCTTGGCCGATCTTCCGCCGTTTGGGTCCCAGGGATTACCGCCCGTGATGGATCCCCGATCCGCCTACGTCCACATTCCCTTCTGCCACCGGCGCTGTTTCTACTGCGATTTCCCGGTGGTGCCCCTGGGGGACCGGGCCGATGGGGCCTCCTCCGGCTCCATCGCCGCCTACCTCCCCCTGCTGCACCGGGAGATCGCCAGCTCCCCGGCCGGCCCGCCGCTGGCGACCGTCTACCTCGGCGGCGGCACCCCCTCGATGCTCACCGGCGCCCAGGTGGCCGGCATCCTGGAGGCCCTCGAGCGTCGCTACGGACTGGCCCCGGGGGCGGAGCTGAGCCTGGAGCTGGATCCGGCCAGCTTCGATGAGGCCCGCCTGGCGGACTACCTGGCCGCGGGCATCAACCGGGTCAGCCTGGGGGGCCAGAGCTTCGACGATCGGGTGCTGGCGGAGCTGGGCCGGCGCCACCGGGGGGAGGACCTGCGGCAGGCGGCCGCCTGGCTGCGCCGGGCCCGGCGCCGGGGGGAGCTGGCCAGCTGGAGCCTGGATCTGATCCAGGGGCTGCCCCGCCAGGGCCTGGCCCACTGGAACGGCCAGCTGGCCGAGGCCATCGCCCAGGAGCCCCCCCATCTGTCGGTGTACGACCTCAGCATCGAGCCCGGCACCGTCTTCGAGCGTCGCCTGGCCCTCGGGGAGCTCGCCCTGCCGCCGGAGGATCTGGCCGCCGACCTGATGGACCTGACCTGGGGCCGGCTCACCGCCGCCGGCTACGGCCACTACGAGGTGTCCAACTACGCCCTGCCCGGCCACGCGTCGCGCCACAACCGCGTCTACTGGAGCGGTGCCGGCTGGTGGGGGTTCGGCATGGGCGCCACCGGCGCCCCCCGCGGCCGCCGGCGGGCCCACCCCCGCACCCGTGCCGGCTACGCGGAGATGCTGGCGGCCCGGGTGGAGGCGCCGGCTGAGGACGGGGAGGGCATGCCCTTCGACGAGCGCCTGATGGTGGGCCTGCGCTGCCGGGAGGGGGTGAATCTGGAGCGCCTCGCCCGCCAGGAGCGCCTGGCCCCCGCGCTCCTTGACGGGCTGCGGCGGCGGCTCGGGGACTACGAGCTGCGCGGCCTGCTGCGCGTCGAGGGGCCCCGCTGGCGCCTGGCGGACCCGGAGGGGCTGGCCCTCAGCAATGGGGTGCTGCGGGAGATGCTGGCCTGGTGGCAGGAGCTGGAACGGCCCGCGCCCCAGGCGCACCCGGCCCCTGCTCCCTGACCCAGCGGCCCAGGACCTCCACCGCCAGCGCCCGGCCCTGCATCAGGGGCGGGCTGAAGGGGGGCTGGCGGGTCGTGAGCCCCAGCAGGTCGGCCGTCACCCGCACCTGGCCGTCGCAGCCGTCACCGGCGCCGATGCCGATCACCGGAATCGCCAGGGCGGCGCTCAGCTCCTCGGCCAGCTCCGCCGGCACATGCTCGAGCACCAGGGCGAAGCAGCCGGCCTCCTGCAGGGCCCCGGCCCGCCGCCGCAGCCGCTCCTGGCTGATCGGATCGCCGGCCTGGCGGCGGTAGCCCAGCTGATGCACCGACTGGGGAGTCAGCCCCAGGTGGCCCATCACCGGAATCCCGCTGCGCACCATCCGGTCGATCACGGCCAGGGTCTCGGGTTCGGCGCCCTCCAGCTTGACCGCCACGGCGGGGGTCTCCTTCAGCACCCGGCCCGCCGCCGCCACGGCCGCATCGGCGCCGCACTGGTAGCTGAGGAAGGGCAGGTCGCAGATCAGCAGCGGTGGATCCTGCGGGGCCGCCGCCGCCAGGCCCCGGCCGGCGGCGCGGCAGTGGTGGAGCATCTCCTCGAGGGTCACCGGCAGGGTGGTGGCGTGGCCGAGCACCACCATCGCCAGGGAGTCGCCCACCAGCACCGCGTCCACCCCGGCGCCGGCCACCACGGCGGCGGAGAGGGCGTCCCAGGCGGTGAGCACGGTGATCGGCAGGCCCGCCTGCTTGCGCCGTGTCAGATCAGCGGGTCGCAGGGGCACGGTACGGGGGGTCGCAGGGGGCATTGCTAGCATCGACCCGACTCGGACCCACGCGGCTCTGACGCCCAAATCTGGTCAGGACCGGAAGGGAGCAGCCACACGGGATGCTCAGGGCAGGCGTGGACTCCGGGTCACCCTCTTCCAATTGCCGTGAAGGGCTGTCGCTACGGGCCCAGATCACGGCCCGTAGCGACAGCCCACGGATCAACCTGCCGATGAGGCCCGGGCTCAGTCGACCCGGTTCTGGCGGTTGATCAGGAAGGGCGGGATCATGGCCCCCCGCTCCTCGGGCGTGTGGGTGAGGGTGTCGGCGAAGCTGGCGGCGGGGCGCTCCGGCCGGTAGTGGCCGCCGCTCTGGAAGCCAGTGGCGATCACCGTGACGTGGATCTCCCCCTCCAGGGATTCGTCCACCACCGCGCCCACGATGATGTTGGCGTCGGGATCGACCACGTCGTAGATCACTTCCGAGGCGGTGGTCATGTCCTCCAGGGTCATGTCCTTGCCGCCGCTGATGTTGATGACGCAGCCGTTGGCTCCGTCGATGCGGGCCGACTCCAGCAGCGGGCTGCTCATGGCGGCCTGGGCCGCCTCAATGGCCCGTGAGCGGCCGGAGCCCACGCCGATGCCCAGCAGGGCGGTGCCGGCGTCGGCCATCACCGAGCGGATGTCGGCGAAGTCGACGTTGACCAGGCCCGGCCTGGTGATGATGTCGGTGATGCCCTTGACGCCCATGCGCAACACATCGTCGGCGGCGCGGAAGGCCTCCTGGAGCGGCGCGCCGGCGATGGCGTCCCGCAGGCGGTCGTTGGGAATGATGATCAGGGTGTCGACATGCTCGGCCAGGCGGGCAATGCCCTCCTCCGCCTGGCGCAGCCGCTTGCGGCCCTCGAAGCCGAAGGGCTTGGTGACGATGCCCACGGTGAGGGCGCCGCACTCCTTGGCCACCTCGGCCACGATCGGCGCCGCGCCGGTGCCGGTGCCGCCGCCCATGCCGGCGGCGATGAAGACGAGGTCGGCGCCTTCCAGGGACTGCTGCAGGTCGGCCCGGGATTCCTCTGCCGCCTTCTGGCCGATCACCGGGTTGCCGCCGGCCCCCAGGCCCCGGGTGAGCTTCTGGCCCAGCTGGATGCGCTGGCCCGCGGCCGACTGCAGCAGGGCCTGGGCGTCGGTATTGAGCACCCGGTAGCCCACCCCGTTGAGGTCGGTGGCGATCATCCGGTTGACCGCGTTGCTGCCGCCTCCCCCCACGCCGATGACCTCGATCCGGGCCGACTGGCTCGGGACGATCCCGTTGCTGCTGGGCGAGATCTGGCTCATCGCGTGGGGCTCCTGCGGGGACGAAAGATCGACGTGGTATGGGCGGTCCTGATCGCGCGACATCGCGGGAGGGGGAGTGTGGCCGTTGATCTGCGGCTGCATTATGTCGGTGGCCAGCTCAGCTGAAGTTGCCGATAGATCACATTGGACCGAATCTCAGCAGGGCGCAACGGCCTGTGAGGATTGTCTGGCTGGTCGCCGGGCCCCCCCAGCGCACACAGCAGGGCTCAGCGCAGGCCTCACTGGGTGCCGGCGGGAGCGGCGGGACCGGGAGCCGCGGCGGCGGGCCCGGGGCGAGGCGGCGGCGAGGGGCTGGCCGGGGGACCGCTGCCCCCCCTGGTGCCCACGCTCAGCTCCGGCTGCTCCGGATCGGTCAGATCGATCAGCTGGGGCGGGGCCCCCTTCATCGTGGCCGGCAGGGTGCGGCTGAGGTGGGCGACCACCTCCAGCCGCCGGGGCAGCCGGGCGTCCGGGGGGCCGAGGCGCACCCGGCCGAGCTGGGTGGTGCTGAGCCAGAGGCTGCCGTCCGGCTCGAAGCGGATCTCCCGCAGGCCGGGGCCCAGCGCGTCCCGCTCCTTCAGCACCTGGGCCAGGGCCGTGCGGTGGCGGCCGTTCCAGCCGACGACCAGCAGGGACAGGTCCCCCTGGCTGCGGATGCCCATGTGCTGGCGGATGCTGATCCAGTTGCCGAGGCCGTCGACGAAGCCCATCTCCGGGCCGCGGTCGGTGCGCCGCTCCGCCCGGGCCACCGCCTCCCGGTCCTTCAGCTCCACCCGCAGCCGCGGCGGCAGCATCAGCCGGCTCACCTTCACCTGCTCCACCGGCAGGGCCCCCATCAGGTCGCTGGCCACCAGTCTGGGCTGCAGGGCCATCAGGGGCTGGGGGAAGCGCAGACCCGCCGCCGCGATCACCTGGTCGCGACTCACCACGGCGCTGCCGAGCACCTCCACCTGGTTCGGTTCCCGCAGGGTCCAGCCCTGCCGCAGCAGCAGGTAGCCCAGGCCGACGGACATGCCGCTGAAGACCAGGATCCGCCACAGCTGGCGCAGCCGCTCGCTGCGGCGTTGACGGCGCAGTTCCTTGCGGCGCAGGACACCTGGCGGCAACGGCGCTCCCGGCGACGGCGGCGCTCCCTGCGACGAGGGGACCCGCTTCACAGCTCGCAGCGGGAGCGGGCCATGAGTTCATCCATCCAGGTGCGGGCCCGGCGGGCATCGGCGAAGGGCAGCTCCGCCTGCTGGCCGCCTCCCACCAGCCGCAGACGGCAGGCCCCCTCGCTCTCCTCGGTCAGGGGGGCCTCCCCGGAGCTGAGGGAGAGCAGCTCGACCATTTCCAGCTGCTTGATGGTGAAGCCTCCCACCGGCTGGAAGCTGCCGGCCACGAACTTGCTCCAGGTCAGTTCCCCATTGACGAGCCGGGCGGCCCCGCAGCCGTCCAGCTTGGCCAGTTCGGCGCCGGTCGCCCAGTCGCGGAACTGCTGCTGGCGCCGCCGCTCGACCCAGCCGAGGGCCACCAGGAGCACGAAGGCCGCCAGCAGGGGCAGCCACAGCAGGCCATGGATCACGGCGCCGTTCCTTCCATGTTCATCGGGAGCACCGATCCTCCCGCGCCCAGCACCAATTGGTGCACCAGGTCGGGGAGCGGACATCCACTGGCCTCCCAGAGCATGGGGTACATGCTCTGGCTGGTGAAGCCCGGCAGGGTGTTGATCTCGTTCAGCCAGAGGTTGCCGGTGGCCTCGTCGTAGAAGAAGTCGACCCGGGCCAGCCCCCCGGCGTCCACCGCCCGGCAGGCGGCCAGCGCCATCGCCCGGGCCTGCTCGCTCACGGCCTCGCTCACAGGCGCGGGGATGACGGTGTGGCTGTGGCCTTCGCTGTACTTGGTCTCGTAGTCGTACCAGTCGGCGTCGAAGCGGATCTCCCCCAGCACCGAGGCGCTGAGGCCGTCGCCCGGGCCCCCGTGGCGCCGCAGCACGGCGCACTCGAGCTCCCGGGCCTTGACGCCCTGCTCCACCACCAGGCGTCGGTCCAGGCCCGCCGCCAGCTCCAGGCCCTGGAGCAGGCCGGCCCTGTCGCTGGCCTTGCTGATGCCCACCGAGGAGCCCATGTTGGCCGGCTTGACGAAGCAGGGATACCCGAGCTGGCTCTCCAGCCGCTCCAGCAGGGCCTCCTGCGCGCCGGCCAGCTCGTGGGCGGCGACGCAGGCGTAGGGCACCTGGGGCAGGCCGGCGGCGGCGAAGGCGGCCTTCATGGCCTGCTTGTCCATGCCCAGCGCCGATCCCAGCACCCCGGAGCCCACATAGGGCACCCCCATCAGGGTGAACAGTCCCTGGATCGTGCCGTCCTCACCGTTGGGGCCATGGAGCACCGGGAACCACACCTCCATCTCCAGGGCGCCGTCGGGAAAGCCCCGGAAGCCCTCCGGCTCCGCCGGTCCGGGCAGATCGCCGGGTTCGGCCGGCACGCCCCGCTCGAGCACCGCCGTGGCCATGGCGTCGGGCCACCAGCGGCCGCCGCGATCGATGTAGAAGCTGCTGACCCGGTAGCGCTCGGCATTGGCCCCGCTGCGCAGTCCCCGCAGCACGGTCTGGGCCGAGCGGATCGAGACGGCGTGTTCGCCGGAGGCTCCCCCGAACACCAGGCCGACGCGGGTGGGGGTGGGGGCCATCGGCGCAGGAAAGAGGGCCAAACGTATCAGCGAATGCCGCTCCGGCCCAGGGGCCGGCCGCTGAGGCTGAACGGCCGCACCGTCTCGATCTCCACGTCGACCAGGTCCCCGGGGGCGAAGGGGCGGCCATCGCCGGGGTCGGCGGCGAAGAAGGTCAGGCGGTTGGTGCGGGTGCGGCCCATCAGCTGAACCGGATCGCGGGGGTTGACCCCCTCGGCCAGCACCTGTTCCCGCCGCCCCAGGTAGCGGGCGCTGCGCTCCGCGGCCACCCTCTCCACCAGGGCGTTGAGCTCCTGGAGCCGTTCCACCTTCACCGCCTCCGGCAGCTGGTCGGGCCAGTCGGCCGCGGGGGTGCCGGGCCGCGGCGAGTAGGCGGCGGTGTTGACCTGGTCGAAGCCGATCGATTCGATCAGCGCCAGGGTGCGGCGGAACTGGGCGTCGGTTTCGCCGGGGAAGGCCACGATCACGTCGGCGCTGATGGCCGCGTCGGGGAGGCGCTGGCGGATGCGCTCGATGATCCGCCGGTAGCGCTCCACGGTGTAGCCCCGGGCCATGGCCCGCAGCACGTCGTCGTCACCGCTCTGGAAGGGGATGTGGAAGTGCTCGCACACCTTGGGCAGGTCGGCGCAGGCGTCGATCAGCCGGTCGGTGAAGTAGCGGGGGTGGCTGGTGGCGAAGCGGATGCGCTCGAGGCCCCGCACGTCGTGCACCGCCCGCAGCAGGTCGGTGAGGGTGTGGGCCCGCCGGCCTTCGGCGGTGATGCCGGGCAGGTCGCGGCCGTAGGCGTCGATGTTCTGGCCCAGCAGGGTGACCTCCCGGTAGCCCTGGGCCGCCAGTCCCTCCATCTCCAGGCGGATCGCCTCGGGCAGGCGTGACTGCTCCCGGCCGCGCACGGAGGGCACCACGCAGTAGGTGCAGTGCTCGTTGCAGCCGTAGATGACGTTCACCCAGGCGCAGACGGCGCTGTCCCGCCGCGCGGTGGTGATGTCCTCGAGGATATGGTGCTCGTCGGTGGCCACCACCTGCTGGCCGCTCTCCACCCGGGTGAGCAGGGCCTCGAGCCGGTTGGCGTGCTGGGGACCCATCACCAGGTCCAGCTCCGGCACCCGCCGCAGCAGGGACTCCCCCTCCTGCTGGGCCACGCAGCCGGCCACCACCAGGGTGAGGGCGGGGTTGGCCCGTTTGCGCTGGGCCTGCCGCCCCAGGTAGCTGTAGACCTTCTGCTCGGCGTTGTCCCGGATCGTGCAGGTGTTGTAGAGCACCAGATCGGCGCTGTGTTCGTCGCTGCCGGGGCTGTAGCCCATGGCTTCGAGGATGCCGGCCATGCGCTCGGAATCCGCCTTGTTCATCTGGCAGCCGAAGGTGGTGATCCAGTAGCTGCCGCGCCGTGCCGACGGCGCCTGCTCGGCCTGCGGGCCGGAAACGGTGGCTGTCATGGGATCCAGTTTCCGCTATCGCCCTGCCGGCGTCAGCGCGGCGGCTGTGGCAGCGTGAACACCCCGGCCCCTTTCTGGCATGCGCTGCCGCCTGAGCCGCTTTCCCCTCACCAAGGCGGTGCCCCTGGCCATCAGCCGCGGCACCACCGCCGCCGTCGAGCACCTGCTGCTGGAACTCGAGCACGACGGCATCACCGGCCGCGGCGAGACCGGCGGCTTCGACACCGGCCACAGGGCTTACCGCACCGACGACCTGGCCGCCGAGCTGGAGGCCGTCCTGCCGGCCCTCGAGAGCGTCGACCCGGAGCCGTTCCAGGCCCTCGACCCGCTGCTGGAGACGCTGTCGCCCCCGGCCCGCTGCGCCGTCGATCTGGCCCTGCACGACTGGTGGGGGCAGCGGCTGGGCCAGCCCCTGTGGCGGCTCTGGGGCCTCGATGACGGCGCCATCGTCCCCACCAGCGTGACCCTGGGGCTGGGCAGCGAGGCGGCGGTGCTGGAGCGGCTGGAGCGCTGGTGGCAGCAGCTGCCCGCCAGCCGCATCAAGCTCAAGCTCGGCAGTCCGGAGGGCCTCGACCACGACCGGGCCCTGGTGCAGGCGGTGGCCCAGGCGCTGGAGCGGCGCCAGCAGAGCCATGGGGTGGCCTGCGAGCTGCAGGTGGATGCCAACGGCGGCTGGAGCCTGGAGCAGGCCCGGCCGATGCTGGGCTGGCTCGATGCCCAGGGGGTGGTGCTGGTGGAACAGCCCCTGGCCCCCCTCGAGGATCCGGAGGCCGATTGCGCTGCCTTTGCCGCCCTGGAGCTCGACTGCCCCATCGCCCTGGTGGCCGACGAGAGCTGCTGGAACCTGGCCGACCTGGTGCGGCTCGCCCCCTACGTCGATGGGGTGAACATCAAGCTGCTCAAGAGCGGCGGGCTGGCGGAGGCCCTGCTGATGGCCAGGGCCGCGGGGCGCCTGGGCCTCGGGGTGATGCTCGGCTGCTACTCCGACAGCGCCCTGCTCAACGGGGCCGCCGCCCAGCTGCTGCCCCTGGTGCGCTGGCCGGACCTCGACAGCCACCTGAACCTGGTGGACGACCCCTTCAGCGGCCCCGCCCTGGAGGGGGACCGGCTGCGGCCGGGCACGGCCCCCGGCCTGGGGGTGCTCCATGCTCGGCTCTGACGTCCCGATCGTGCTGCTGCAGCACGGGGGCCTGGACAACCTCAGCGGCAAGACGGGCCTGGCGATGCTGCGCTACCGCCAGGGCCCGATCGTGGCGGTGGTGGATCCGGACCACCCCGGGGCCGACCTGCGGGCGGTCACCGGCATCGGCCGGGCCGTGCCGGTGGTGGGGTCCCTGGCGGAGGCCCTTCCCTTCGCTCCGGAGGTGGCGGTGGTGGGCCTGGCCCCCTCCGGCGGCCGGCTGCCGCCGGCCATGGGCCCCGACGTGGCGGCCGCCCTGGAGGCGGGCTTGTCGCTGGCCAGCGGTCTGCACAGCCGCCTGGCCGACGATCCGTCGCTGGCGGCCCTGGTGCGGCCGGGGCGCTGGATCTGGGATCTGCGCCGGGAGCCCCCCGGCCTGAGCGTCGGCTGCGGCCGTGCCGCGGCGCTGCCGGGCCGCCGGCTGCTGGCGGTGGGCACGGACATGTCGGTGGGCAAGATGAGCGCCTGCCTGGAGCTGCTGGCCGCCGCCCGGCGCCGCGGCCGCGATGCCCGCTTCGTCGGCACCGGCCAGGCCGGCATCCTGATCAGCGGCGGGGGGGTGCCCCTTGATGCCGTGCGCATCGATTACGCGGCCGGCGCCGTGGAGGCCGCGCTGCTGGCCGCCGCCGCGGACGCCGGCCCGGACACCCTGGTGCTGGTCGAGGGGCAGGGCTCCCTCTGCCACCCGGGCTCGAGCGCCACCCTGCCCCTGATCCGCGGCAGCCAGCCCACCGATCTGCTGCTGGTGCACCGCGCTGGTCAGCGCACGATCCAGCGGCTGGCGGACTGCCCCCTCCCCCCCCTGCCCCAGGTGATCGCCGCCGTCGAGGCGCTGGCGGCCCTGGGCCGGCCGGCGGGATCCGCTCCGCCCCCCAAGGTGGCGGCCATCGCCCTGAACACCGCCCACCTCGACGCGGCTTCGGCGGCGGCGGCGCTGGCGGCCACGGCCAGCGAGACGGGGCTGCCCTGTCTCGATCCGGTGCGGCAGGGCGGCGAGGCCCTGCTGGAGCTGCTGCTCAGCCAAGAAAGAAGCCCGACGCCGAAGCGCCGGGCCTGAAGGGCGAGCGAGGGGACTCGAACCCCCGAATGGTGGCGCCACAAGCCACTGCCTTAACCACTTGGCGACGCCCGCCGCGGTCTTTGCCAATGTATCAAGCGAGCCTGCCGGCCCCCACCTCTTGCCACCGCCGACCACCGCCACCCGCACCGTCTCCGGCCTCCTGGGCCTCACCGCCGCCGCGGGGGGGCTGATCGGCCTTGCCGTCACCAATCCCGGCCCGGCGGCCTTCGAGGAATTCGCCGCCGAGAAGCTCACCGAACTGGCCAGCGAGGAGCTGTGCCGCAACGATGGGCTGCCGCTGCTGGCCCGGTTGCTGATCCAGAACTGTCCGGAGCTGGTGCGATCCCAGCGCAAGGTGCTGGGTCGGCTGGCCCGGGAGAACTCACGCCGCTACAACTTCGGCCTGCTGAGCATCTACGGCACCCGCCTGGGCGGCGAGAAGGTCCTGCCCAACTGGAGCATTCCCCGTTACGACGCCGTCACCCTGGGGGTGGCCGGCCATTTCGTGCTGCTCAGCGCCGGCGAGAGCGCACCGGGGAGCCCGATGCCGTGAGCGGGGCGGCCCCTCCGCCCGGCCATCGGCCCCTTCCGCCCGGCCACTTGCCACCGATGCGGATCCCCAGGCTCCTGCTCGACCCCTTTGCCCCCCTGCCGGCCGCGGATGACCAGGGGCTGGTGACGGTGCGGCTGGAGCATGGCGACGGACGGATCCGGGCCATCCACGGGCTGCCTGGCTGCGGCGGCGATGGGGAGGGCGGCGCGCCGGCGCCCCTGGCGCTCACGCCGTTGGTGGAGCCCCACGCGCACCTCGACAAGGCTTTCAGCGGCGAGGCGTTCCCCAATCCCGAGGGCACCATGGCGGGCGCCATGGCGGCGAACGGCCGGGAGGCGGCCGACCGCCAGGCGGAGGCGGTGCGCCGGCGGGGGGAGCGGGCCCTGGAGCGTGCCTGGCGCTACGGCCTGCGGGCGATCCGCAGCCACATCGACAGCCTCGGCCCCTGGGCCACCCCCAGCTGGGAGGTGCTGCTGGAACTGCGCGACCACTGGCGCGGCCGGGTGGAGCTGCAACTGGTGGCCCTGGTGCCGGTGGGCCACTGGCGCACGGCCGAAGGGGAGGCGTTCGCCGCCTGGGTCGCCGCCCGCGGCGGCCTGCTGGGGGGGGTGCTCGGCGCCCCCTTCCGCTCCACCCCGGCCGACCGCGCCGGCCTGCTGGCCCTGCTGCGGCTGGCGGAGCGCCTCGGCTGCGGGGTGGATCTGCACGTCGACGAGAGCGCTGAGGAGCATGGCCGCGGCGTGGCCCTGGTGAGCGAGCTGCTGCTGCGGCACCGCATCAACGTGCCCCTCACCTGCAGCCACGCCAGCAGCATGGGCCTGCTGGCCGACCGCCCCTGCCGCCGCCTGGCGGAGGCGATGGCGGACGCGGCGGTGGGGGTGGTGGCCCTGCCCACCACCAATCTCTGGCTGCTGGGCAAGCACCACCGCCGCACCCCGTCCCTGCGGCCCCAGGCCCCGATCCGCCAGCTGCAGGAGGCCGGGGTGACCGTGGCCGTGGGGGCCGACAATGTCCAGGATCCCTGGTTCCCGGGGGGGGATTTCGATCCCATTGCCCTGCTGCGTTTCAGCCTGGCCTCCAGCCACCTGATGCCCTGGCGCCGCCTCGGGCTCAGCCCCTTCAGCACCGCTGCGGCCCACCTGCTGGGCCTGGAGTGGGACGGGGTTCTGCGGCAGGGCGCCCCGGCCGATCTCGTCGTGCTGGGGGCCACCTCCTGGACCGAGCTGCTGGCCCGCCCCCCCCGGCGGCGGGTGCTGCGGGCCGGCCGCTGGTTGGACCCGCCCCCCTGCGAGGAACCGTCCCCTCTCCTGGCCGCCTGTCATGCCTGACGCCCCTTTCCCGGGACCGCTCCCCGCCCTGGCCGATCCGGAACGGATCGGGGCGCTGGCGGCCGAGCTGGCTGCCAGCCCGCTGGGCCTGACGCCGATCCTCACCCCTGCGGAGCTGGGGCGGCTCTCGGCCGACTTCCACGACTATTCCCCCGTGCTGGAGCCGCTGCTGAAGGGCCTCCGTGCCCAGCTGGCGGTGAAGGTGGAGCGCGTGGAGCAGGTGATGGCGGTGGCCGGAGCCTGTGCCCGCCACCGGGTGCCGCTGACCGTGCGGGGCGCCGGCACCGGCAACTACGGCCAGTGCGTGCCCCTGGCCGGGGGCCTGGTGCTCGACATGGGGGGCCTCAACCGGCTGCGATCGGTGGACCCGGACAGCGGCGTGATCGAGGCGGAGTCCGGCTGCACCCTCGCCCATCTGGATGGCCAGCTGATGGCCCACGGCCGGGCCCTGCGGATGGCGCCCAGCACCTACCGCAGCGCCACCCTCGGGGGCTTCATCGCCGGGGGATCTGGCGGCCTGGGGTCCCTGCGCTGGGGCTTCCTGCGCGATCCGGGCCACCTGCTGGGGTTGGAGGTGGTGACGCTGGAGGCCGAGCCGCGGCTGCTGCGGCTCGACGCCGCCGCCAGTGGCCCCCTCAACCACGCCTACGGCACCAACGGGATCATCACCGCCCTGCGGATGGCCACCACCGAAGCGGTGGCCTGGGAGCAGGTGGTGGTGGGGTTCGACCGCTGGGAGGAGGCCCTGGAGGCTTCGCGGCTTCTACCCACCACCGCCCTGCTGCTCAACGCCCTCTGCCTGCTGGAGGCCCCGGTGGCGGCGGCCATGCCCTGGCCCGCCGGCTGCCCCGCCGCCGGTTCCGGCGAGCACCGGCTGCTGCTGCACGCCGCCCCCGACAGCCTGGAGCCCCTGCCCGGCTGGCTGGCGGCCCGGGGTGGCCGGATCCTCTGGCAGGGCCGCCGGCCCGAGCCGGGGCGGGGGCGGGGCCTGCCCCTGGGGGAACTCACCTGGAACCACACCACCCTGCACTGGCGGGCCCAGGCGCCGGGCTGGACCTACCTGCAGCTGCTGCTGCCCCGGCCGGAGGCGCCCCTGCTGGAGGCCGTGCGCGAGCGCTGGGGCACCGACGTGCTCTGGCACCTGGAGGGCGTGCGCCACATGGGGGCGCCCCGGCTGACGGCCCTGCCCCTGGTGCGCTGGCAGGGGCCCGAGGCCCTGGCCGAGCTCGTCGCCCAGTGCCGCGCGCTGGGGGCCGTGCCCTTCGATCCCCACGTGATCACCGTCGAGGATGGCGGGCTGGGGGTGGTGGATGCCGATCAGGTGGCGGCCAAGGCCGCCCACGACCCCGCCGGACTGATGAACCCCGGCAAGCTGCGCGGCTGGACGGTCTAGGGGCGCCCCGGCGGCGGCCTCAGGTGCAGTCCAGGCTCAGGCGGGTGTCGGCGCCGGTCACCGGGTTGGTGCCCCGGGCCTCCCGGCAGAGGTTGCGCTGGTCCACCCGATCGAGCAGGGCATCGGTGAAGTCCGCATCGGTGACCGTGGCGCCGGTGAAGTTGCTGCCGGAGGCGATGGCTCCGCGCAGCACCGCGCCGGTGAGGTCGGTGCCGCTCATGTCCACCTTGTCCATCAGGGCGTCGCTGAGGTCGGCGCCGTGGAAATCGGCCTCAGGAAAGGCGGCCTGGGTGAGGATCGCCCCATGCAGATCCGCGTCCCTGAAGCGGGCCTGGCGGGCCGTGGCCCCGGCGAAGGAGCTGCCGGCCAGCTGCTGGCCGCTGAAGTCCTTGCCGCTCTGGTTGGTGAGGGTGTAGTCGACCCGGTCCTGGAAGTCGGCCAGGGCGCCGGAGGGGGCCAGCAGCAGCAGACCCAGCAGCAGGACCAGCAGCGGGCCGGCCAGCCGCAGGCGCCGCCGACGGGGGCTGCCCGCGGGCCGGGGGGCATCGGATCCGATGGCCGTCGTCATGGACCGTGGCTGCCGGGGACCCCTCCAGGCTGGCCCGCCCCGGGGACTTCGTCAGCCTCGGGGGCATCGAACAGGGGCAGCACGGCCCCCAGCAGGAACAGGGAACCGGCCACCACCGGCAGCGGCCCGCCTGGCAGCAGGCTGTCCAGTCCGGCGGCCAGGCTGCCGGCCGGCTCGAGCTGATCGGCCTTCCCCGGACAGGCGGCGGCCAGCTCCTCCAGGGTCCAGCTGGCGTGCTCCGGCACCGCCACCACCGCCGCCCGATCGCCGGGCCGCAGCAGCTGCTCCAGCATCACCGCCCCCTCCTTGTGGCGCTGGATGCCCAGCAGCCAGCGGCGTGGCCGGCGCCCCTCGACATCTCCGTTTTCGCCCCCGTCGAGCCGGTCGAGCTCGCGGCGCAGGGTCGCCGCCGCCGGGGGATTGTGGGCCCCGTCGATCAGCAGCTCGCGGCCCCGCCAGCGGTGCCGCTCCAGCCGCCCGGGCCAGCGGGCCGCTTCCAGGCCGGCGCGGATCGTCGCCATGTCCAGGGGCGTCCTGGCCAGGGGACCGCCAGGGGCGGTCAGGGCCCGGGCCATGGCCACCGCCACGGCGCCGTTGTGGCGCTGCAGGTCCCCCGCCAGGCCCAGGCGGGGCCCGCCGTCGGCCACGGCCGGCAGGGGGTCGAGCCACTGCAGGCTGGCGCCGCAACGCAGCGCTTCAGCCTCCAGTACCCGGCGGGCCTCGGGCTCCTGGGCGCAGCTGAAGGCCCGGCAGCCCGCGCCCATCACGGCGGCCTTCTCGGCGGCGATGGCGGCCAGGGTGTCGCCCAGGTGCTCGCGGTGGTCGAGGCCGATGGCCCCGAAGCCGATCACCGGCCGGTGGGGGTGGACGGTGGTGGCATCCAGCCGTCCCCCCAGGCCCACCTCCAGCACCGCCAGATCCACCCGCTCGCGGGCGAAGTGCTCGAAGGCCGCGGCCGTGATCAGCTCGAAGGGGGTGAGTCGGTGCTGGCGGGCCAGGGGCTGCCAGCGGGCCAGGTCGTCCCGCAGGGTGGTGGGCGTGATCCAGGCGTCATCCACCTGGATGCGCTCGCACCAGCTCACCAGGTGGGGGGAGCGGTAGGTGCCGACGTGCACGCCGGCGGCCCGCAGGATCGCGTGCAGGAAGGTGCAGATCGAGCCCTTGCCGTTGGTGCCGGCCACCTGGGCGGCGGCGAAGCGCCGCTCCGGGTGGCCCCCGCCGGCCAGGGCGCCGGCCAGTCGCTCCAGGCCCAGGTCGACGCCCCGGCGGACAAAGGGTTCAAGCAGGTCGCCCAGGTCGACCGGGGGGGGCAGCGGGGACGGCACGGACAGGAACGGATCAGGCCAGGCTGTGGAGAGCCTTCTCCAGGCGCTTCACCGCCTTGCGCAGCTGGCGGGGCTT
Organism: Synechococcus sp. FACHB-909; assembly: GCF_014698945.1. NCBI lineage: Bacteria > Bacillati > Cyanobacteriota > Cyanophyceae > Synechococcales > Synechococcaceae > Synechococcus > Synechococcus sp. FACHB-909. The sequence goes on from NZ_JACJTY010000004.1 coordinate 101,437, forward strand.
GACCACCAGCGGCGGCACGAACCGGACCACCCCGGGCCCGGCCGGCACCAGCAGCAGACCCTCCGCCATGGCCGCCTTGACGATCTCCGCAGCCGTGGGCCCGCCCTCGCGCAGCACCAGGCCCCGCAGCAGACCCCAGCCGCGCTCGCCGGCCAGCCGCTCGGGGTGGCGGGCCACCAGCTCCTGGAGCAGGGACTGGAGCAGGGTTCCGTTGGCGCTCACCTTCTCCAGCAGGCCCCGGCGTTCGATCTCCTCGATCACCGTGAGGCCGGCGCGGCAGGCGAAGGGGTTGCCACCGAAGGTGCTGGCGTGGTCGCCGGGGCGGAAGTGGTCGGCCGCGGCCTTCACCGCCAGGGCGCCGATGGGGATGCCGCCACCGAGGCCCTTGGCCATGGTCAGGGCATCGGGCTCGACCCCGAGCTGTTCGTAGCCCCACCAGCGGCCGCTGCGGCCGACACCGATCTGCACCTCGTCGAAGATGAGCAGGATGCGGTGGGCATCGCAGAGCTCCCGCACCCGCCGGAAGAAGGCCGGATCGCCGGGGTTGACGCCGCCCTCGCCCTGGATCGGTTCGAGCAGCACGGCCGCCACCCGGGGCCCCTCGGCTTCACAGGAGGCGAGCAGCGCTTCGAAGGCGGCCGTGTCGTTGTAAGGGAAGTAGCGGAAGCCCGACACCATGGGCTCGAAGCCCTGGTGGTACTTGGGCTGGCCCGTGGCGGTCACCGCCGCCAGGGTGCGGCCGTGGAAGCTGGCCTCGGCGGTAAGGATCAGCGGATCGGCGATGCCGCGCACCTGGTGGCCGTGCTTGCGGGCCAGCTTGATGGCGGCCTCGTTGGCCTCGGCGCCGGAATTGCAGAAGAAGACCCGGTCGGCGCAGCTGCGGGCGGTGATGGCCGCGGCCAGGGCCTCCTGCTCCGGAATCCGGTAGAGGTTGGAGACGTGCTGGAGACGGCCCAGCTGCCGGCAGAGCCGCCGCTGCAGCACCGGATCGCTGTGGCCCAGGGTGCAGACGGCGATGCCGGCCACCATGTCGAGATAGCGCCGTCCCTGGTCATCCCAGAGCCAGACGCCACGGCCCCGCGTCAGAGACAGGGGATAGCGCCCGTAGGTGTCCATCACCGGCTGGATGGGAGCGGTGGGACTCGAACCCACATGCCCGAAGGCGCTCGATTTTGAGTCGAGTCCGTCTACCAATTCCGGCACGCTCCCGAGGGGAGGACTCTAGGCGGCGGTGGTGGGCAGCCTGCGGATCGAGGCGCCGGCGGCGTTGAGCTTGCCCTCCAGATCGGCGTAGCCCCGGTCGAGGTACTCCAGGCCCCGCACGGTGGTGATGCCATCGGCGGCGAGGCCGGCGAGCACCATGGCGGCGGAGGCGCGCAGGTCGGTGCCGTGGACCGGGGCGCCGCTGAGCCGGGCCACCCCTTCGACGCAGGCGGTGTTGCCCTGCATGCGGATCGAGGCGCCCATGCGCTGCAGCTCGGCCACGTGCTGGAGACGGTTCTCGAAGATGTTCTCGACCACCATGCTGGTGCCTTCGGCGGTAGCCAGCAGGGCCATGAACGGGGCCTGCAGGTCGGTGGGGAAGCCGGGGAAGGGCTGGGTGCGCAGATCCACGGCCCGCACCTTGCTGGCCGTGAGGATCAGGCCCTGGCCGTCGGCCTCGATGCGGCAGCCAGCCTCCTCGAGCTTGGTGATCACGGCACCGAGGTGCTCAGGCAGGGCGGGGAACACCCGCAGCCGGGAGCGGGTGATGGCGCCCGCCAGCAGGAAGGTGCCCGCCTCGATGCGGTCGGGGATGACGGCGTAGTCGGCGCCGTGCAGACGGTCCACCCCGACGATGGTGATGGTGGGGGTGCCGGCGCCGCGCACCTTGGCCCCCATGGCCAGCAGCAGCCGGGCCAGGTCGATCACCTCCGGCTCCTGGGCGGCGTTGTCGATGACCGTTTCGCCGTCGGCGAGGGCGGCCGCCATCATCAGGGTCTCGGTGGCGCCGACGCTGGGGCAGTCGAGGTGGATATGGCCGCCGGTGAGGCGGCGCTGGCGGCCCGGCACCACGGCGGTGACCACACCGTGCTCGATGGTGACCTGGGCGCCGAGGGCCTTGAGCCCCTTGACGTGCTCCACCACGGGCCGGGTGCCGATCTGGCAGCCGCCGGGCAGGGGCACCTGGGCCATCCCCATGCGGGCCAGGAGGGGGCCGATGCAGAAGAAGCTGGCCCGCAGGCTGTTGACCAGCTCATAGGGCGGGGCGGCGGTGGTGATGTGGTCGCCGTGGAGGACGATCGCGTCGCCACCGCGCTGCACCCGCACCCCGAGTGCGGAGAGGATCTCCCCCATGGCCGTGATGTCGGTCAGGGGAGGCACGTTGCTGAGCCGCAGCGCGTCCTCGGTGAGCAGGCAGGCGGCCATCAGCACCAGGGCTGAATTCTTGGCGCCGCTGACCCTGATTTCCCCTTCCAGACGCCGTCCACCACTGATCTCCAGCCTGGTGCCGGCGATGGCCTTGACAGGCATGGGGGATACGGTCATGGACAGGAGTCCTGGTATCAATTTCGGGGGCATCTTGACAACGAATGATCCCGTCGTCTAGGGGGTCGCCGCTCAAACTGTCTTGCCACCCGCTTGCCGCCAGGGTCCGGAGGGGTGGGTCGCCGGTGATGATTTATGCTCCGTTCAGCGCCGCGGCTTCCGTGGCGGCTAAACGCCCGCGGATGTGGCGGAATTGGTAGACGCGCTAGTTTCAGGTACTAGTGGCAGCAATGTCGTGGGAGTTCAAGTCTCCCCATCCGCATCATTATTTTATGATTGTCCTCAAGATCACCAACGCCTCCGACGTCGTCGCCGCGAACATCGGCCGGTTTCTGGAGCGTCTGACTCCGGACGAGTACGACCAGAACAAGGTGGAGGACATCGTGATCGATCGCCTCGTGGCGAACCTCAAGGCGGAGGGCATCCGTGGTGAGGTGGCGGCCTTCAAGGGGCTCGATCTCAGCGACGACGACCTGGTCATCCACGATCACCTCAAGCTCCGGCGCCGCAAGACGATCTGACATCCCCGGGTTCCTCCCCTGATCAGCGCGGGCTGCCGCCGGGCAGCGAGCCGATCCGCAGCGTCCGCAATCCCCTCGTCCAGGCCCTGCGGCGCCTGCACCGGCCCAGCGGCCGCAAGGAGCAGGGGCTGATCCTGCTGGAGGGGACCCACCTGCTGCAGGAGGCCCTGGGGCTGGGTCTGCGGCCTCGGCAGCTGCTGGCCACCGTCGACTGGCTGGAGCGCCATGACTCGCTGCTGGAGCGGTTGCCGGATCCGGGCCGGCTGCGGATCGCCAGCCCCGAGGTTCTGGCCGCCGCCGCCACCACCGGCCACCCCGACGGGGTGCTGCTGACTCTGGAGGCCGACGACCTGCCCGCCCCGGCGGCAACGCCGCCCGATTTCCTCCTGGTCCTCGACCGGCTCCAGGATCCGGGCAACCTGGGCACCCTGCTGCGCACGGCGCTGGCGGCGGGGGTGGAGCAGGTGTGGCTGGCGGAGGGGGCCGACCCGCTGCAGCCCAAGGTGCTGCGCGCCTCCAGCGGCGCGGCCCTGGCCCTGCCGATCGAGCGGATGGCGGCCAGCGACCTGCCCGGCCGCCTGGCCGCGGCCCGGGAGCGGGGCATGCAGCTGGTGGCGGCGGTGGTGCCCGAGGCGGCCGATGCCGCCCAGCCCTACTGGGAGCTGGACTGGTGCCGCCCCACGGCCCTGCTGCTGGGCAACGAGGGGGCGGGGCTGGCCCCGGAGCTGGCCGAGCTGGCCGACCGGCGGGTGACGATCCCCCACAGCCCGGCGGTGGAGTCGCTGAATGTGGCGGCCGCGGCCGCTTTGCTGCTGCTGGAGCGCCCCCGCCAGGCCCACGGCCGGCCCGGGGCCTGACAGGGGAGAATGCCGCTACCCATGCAGCCCCGTCCGGTGATCGCAGCACCCGCCTCCCCTCCCTCCGGGTTCGATTTCGACGTGATCGTGATCGGTGCCGGTTATGGCGGTTTCGATGCGGCTAAGCACGGCGCCGACCACGGCCTGAAGGTGGCGATCGTGGAATCCCGTGACATGGGCGGCACCTGCGTCAACCGGGGCTGCGTTCCCTCCAAGGCCCTGCTGGCGGCCAGCGGCCGGGTGCGGGAGCTCGGCGACGCCGAGCACCTCAAGGGGTTCGGCATCCATGCGGCGCCGGTGCGCTTCGAGCGCCAGAAGATCGCCGACCATGCCGCCCAGCTGGTGGCCACGATCCGCACCAACCTCACCAAGACCCTGGAGCGGGCCGGCGCCACGATCCTGCGGGGCAAGGGACGCCTCGACGGGCCCCAGCGGGTGGCGGTGCGCGAGGCCAGCGGCGTGGAGCGGGTGTATGCGGCCCGGGAGGTGATCATCGCCACCGGCTCCGATCCCTTCGTGCCGCCCGGCATCGAGACCGACGGCCGCACCGTGTTCACCAGCGATGAGGCCATCAACCTGGAGTGGCTGCCCCGCTGGATCACGATCATCGGCAGCGGCTACATCGGCCTGGAGTTCGCCGACGTCTACACCGCCCTGGGCTGTGAGGTCACGATGATCGAGGCCCTCGACCGGGTGATGCCCACCTTTGATCCGGACATCGCCAAGATCGCCGCCCGCCATCTGATCGACGGCCGCGACATCGACGCCCGCTCCGGCGTGCTGGCCAGCAAGATCACCCCCGGCTGCCCCGTGAAGATCGAACTGGTGGACATGGCCACCCGCGAACCGGTGGAGACCCTGGAGGTGGATGCGGTGCTGGTGGCCACCGGCCGGGTGCCGGTGAGCAAGGACCTCAACCTGGCCAGCATGGGGGTAGAGACCAACCGGGGCTTCATCCCCGTCGACGATGGCCTGCGGGTGCTCGCGAATGGCGCGCCGGTGCCCCACCTGTGGGCCGTCGGTGATGTGACCGGAAAAATGATGCTGGCCCACACCGCCGCCGCCCAGGGCACGGTGGCGATCGAGAACATCCTCGGCCACGCCCGCCGCATCGATTACCGGTCGATCCCCGCCGCCACCTTCACCCACCCGGAGATCAGCTCGGTGGGGCTCTCGGAAGCCGACGCCAAGGAGCTGGCCGCCGCCGAGGGCTTTGAGCTGGGAGCTGTGCGCAGCTATTTCAAGGCCAACTCCAAGGCCCTGGCCGAACTGGAGAGCGACGGCCTGCTCAAGCTGCTGTTCCGCAAGGACACAGGCGAGGTGCTGGGCGCCCACATCTACGGCCTCCATGCCGCCGACCTGATCCAGGAGATCGCCAACGCGGTGGCCCGGCGCCAGGGGGTGCGGCAGCTGGCCAGCGAGGTACACACCCACCCCACGCTGAGCGAGGTGGTGGAAGTGGCCTACAAGCAGGCCGCCGCCAGCCTGGCCACGGCGGTGGGTGCCTGAGATGGAGATCCGTCGCCGGCCCCCCAACCCCTCGGTGCGGGTGGCCCACCTGGAATTCGGCACCCCCCATCCCGAGGAGAGCCCCCGCCACATCCTCGAGGAGATCGTCTGGGAAAAGGACAGGGAAGTGACGGCCGCCCGGGACCGGGTGAGCCTGGAGTCCCTCAAGCAGCAGGTGGCCGACCTGCCCCCCACCAGGGATTTTCTGGCGGCCCTGCGGGCCAGCTGCCGCAAACCGGCGGTGATTGCCGAGATCAAGAAGGCCAGCCCCAGCAAGGGGGTGATCCGGGAGGACTTCGACCCCGTCGCCATCGCCCGGGGCTACCGGGACGGCGGGGCCAGCTGCCTCTCAGTGCTCACCGACAAGCGCTTCTTCCAGGGGGGCTTCGAGGTGCTGGTGGCGGTGCGGGAGGCGGTGGAGCTTCCCCTGCTCTGCAAGGACTTCATCCTCACGCCCTACCAGCTGTTCCAGGCCAGGGCCGCCGGGGCCGATGCGGCCCTGCTGATCGCGGCGATCCTCACCGACCAGGATGTGGCCTACCTGCTCAAGGTGGCCCGGGGCCTGGGGCTGGCGGTGCTGGTGGAGGTGCACGACGCGGCCGAGATGGAGCGGGTGCTGCAGCTGGAGGGTGTGAACCTGATCGGCATCAACAACCGCGATCTGGCCAGCTTCACCGTGGATCTGGCCACCACCGAACAACTGATGGAACGCTTCGGCGAGCAGGTGCGTGCCCGCGGTGCCCTGCTGGTGAGTGAATCGGGCCTGTTCAACCGGGAGGACCTGGATCGGGCCGTCGGCGCCGGCGCCGATGCGGTGCTGGTGGGGGAAGCGCTGATGCGCCAGGACGACGTGACGGCAGCCCTGGAGACCCTGATCGGGGGCTGAGGTCCCCGGGGCCGCGGGTGACGGGGGGCGCTCACTCCTTCTCCAGGATGGCCCGGGCCGCATCCAGCTGGGCGCGGGCTTCCGGGCTCACCTCGGGATAACGCAGGTGCAGGGAATCGAGGGTTTCGATGATCGCGGCGGCCACGGCGATGCGGGTGAACCACTTGTTGTCGGCGGGCACCACATACCAGGGGGCGTGACGGCTGGCGGTGTGCCGGATGGTTTCGTTGTAGGCGTCCATGTAGTCATCCCAGAAGGCCCGTTCCTTGATGTCGTTGGCGGAGAACTTCCAGTTCTTCTCGGGGCGGTCGAGGCGCGCGAGGAAGCGCTTGCGCTGCTCCTTCCTGGAGACGTTCAGGAAGAACTTCCGGACGATGATGCCATTGTTGTTCAGGTAGGTCTCGTAGTTTCTGATGTCCTGAAAACGCTCGTCCCAGATGCTCCTGGTGATGCGCTCCGCCGGAAGCGTCTGCCGGGCCAGCATCTCCGGATGCACCCGGACCACCAGCGTTTCTTCGTAATAGCTGCGGTTGAAGATGCCGATCCGGCCCCGTTCAGGCAGGGCATTGTTGGATCGCCACAGGAAATCATGGTCCAGATCCACCGATGAAGGCGCCTTGAAGGAGGTCACCTGGCATCCCTGGGGATTGACCCCGCTCATCACATGCTTGATGGTGCCGTCCTTGCCCGCCGCATCCATCGCCTGGAAGATCAGCAGCAGGGCGTAGCGATCCTGGGCATAGAGAAGATCCTGAAAGTGTGCCAGCATCTGCACGCCCATGGAGAGTGCCTCCTGGGCGCGCGGTTTGTCTTCCTGATCCAGGTGCAACGTATCGCCGGGATCAAAGTTCTTGAGATGGAAATCCTTCCCATCCTCAATCCGGAAGGGCCTGGCGAATGTTCTGGCGCGCTCGAGGAAGTCCTGTTTCTCCATTCCCTTCTCTCCTTGCCTCGTTTCCAGTGCTAAGTCGTCTGCATGCGGTCCCGGATCCGGTCGCCATCATTCGTAAACCATTTGCGGACCATTCACATTCCAGCCGCCAACAGACAGCGATCTGCCAGGCCCGATCCTTCACCCTAGCCACGGTGTGTGGGGCCGTCAGCCGTGAAGAACAAACCTTATCCCGATGGTTTTTCAGGGTCGCTGATTACACTGAAGGCGGAGAACAGACCGGCGTTCTGACGGCCCTTCCCCTGATACTACGGTCGACCGCCCATGCCCGCTTCGCTGGTCAGTTATTCGAAGATTCTGGAGATCGTCGGCGATATTCTCCGGGTCGAGGTGCCGGCCGACGCCACCCACCGCGAAGGGGCGCCCCGGTTCAACGATCTGGCCGTGGTGCAGAACCGCAATGGCACTTCCTCCCTGGCCCAGGTGATCGCCCTGAAGCAGGATTCCGTGTCGCTGCAGGTGTTCCGCGGCACCAAGGGGGTGGCCACCGACTCGGCAGTGCATTTCCTCGGCCATCCGATGCAGGCCACCTACTCCGGCAACATCCTCGGGCGGGTGTTTCGGGGCACCGGTGAGCCGATCGATGGGGGGCCTGGCCTTGAGGAGGATCCCAAGGTCCCGATCGGAGGTCCATCCGTCAACCCGATGTGCCGGATTCTGGCCTCCAAGATGATCCGCACCAACGTGCCGATGATCGACGTGTTCAACTGTCTGGTGGAGAGCCAGAAGATTCCGATCTTTTCGGTGTCGGGGGAGCCCTTCAACGCCTTTCTGGCCCGCATCGGGATCCAGGCCGATGCCGATGTGGTCGTGTTCGGTGGCCTCGGGCTGATCTTCGACGATTACTACGCCTTCCGGAAGACCTTCGAGGATGCCGGCGTCTTCGCCCGCACGGTGATGTTCGTCAATCTGGCCTCCGATCCGATTGTTGAGCGCCTGCTGATTCCGGACATGGCCCTGGCGGTGGCCGAACGGTTCGCCGTGGAAGAGGGCAAGCGGGTGCTGGTGCTGCTCACCGACATGACCTCCTTCGCCGATGCCCTCAAGGAGATCAGCATCGCCATGGATCAGGTCCCGGCCAACCGGGGCTATCCGGGTGATCTCTATTCTCAGCTGGCCCGCCGTTACGAGAAAGCGGCCGACTATGCCAAGGGCGGATCGGTGACCCTGCTCACGGTCACCACCATGCCAGGGGACGACATCACCCACCCCGTGCCGGACAACACGGGTTACATCACCGAAGGCCAGTTCTATCTGCATGACGGCGTCCTCGATCCTTTCGGCTCCCTGTCCCGCCTCAAGCAGAACGTGATCGGCAAGGTCACCCGCGAGGACCACAACCAGATCATGAACACCTGCATCCGCCTCTACTCCGGGGCACGGGATGCGGAGCAGAAGCAGGCCATGGCGTTCGAGCTGTCCGAGTACGACCAGCGGCTGATCCGATTCGGAGGACTGTTCAAGGCCAGGTTCATGGACATCAACGTGGATATCCCCCTGGAGGAGGCCCTGGACCTGGCCTGGACCACCCTGGCCGAGTGCTTCCAGCCCAGTGAACTGTTGATGAAGCAGGACCTGCTGGACAAGTACTTCCCAGGCAACAGGCCGACGCCCCCTCCCACCGCGTAAGTCCCATGGCCAGGCTCTCGCTCACCAAGGCTTCGCTGACCAAGGAGAAGTCCCTGCTGCGGACCTTTCAGGACGTCCTGCCGTCCCTGGACATGAAGCGCCGCCAGATCGGCGCGGAACGGGAGAAGGCCCGCCGCCTGCTGGCCGAGGCCCTGGCGAAGGCGGCGGCGCTCGAGCCGGACGTGGCAGCCCGGCTGCCGATGGTCGCCAACACGGCGATCGATCTCTCCAATCTGGTGACCATCGCCGCGCTGGAGATCGGCGAAGAGAACCTGATGGGTACCCGGCTGCCGGTCCTCCAGAGCCTTTCGTTCAAGGTCAGCCCCTATGGCCTGCTCACCAAGCCGTTCTGGGTCGACGCGCTGGTGGTTGTTCTCCAGCAGGCCATGGAGCAGACGATTCGCATCCAGGTGGCCCATCGCCGCGTCGAACGTCTTGAGCGGGCCGAGCGGATCGTGACACAGCGCTATAACTTGTTTGACAAGGTGCTGATTCCAAGGGCCAAAAAGACGATTCGCAACATCTCAATTTATCTGGCGGATGCGGAACGGGCGGGTGTGGTCAATTCCAAGATTGCCAAACGCAAGAAGGAGCGTCAGACACCATGACGATCGTTGCCCTGGCCAAGGTTTCTGTCTTCGGTCTTGCGGCCCAGAAGCAGGTGGTGCTGGAAGGATTGCAGGCCCTTGGATGTCTGCATCTGATTGATCTGGGACCAACGGCGGCCCCGGCTGATTTCACCTCGTCCCAACCGGCCGTTGAGGCCCGCGAAGCCCTGCGCTACCTGATGGATGTGCGCCAGCGCCGCTACCCGTTGAAGGTGGATTCCACGTTCCGGCTCGATGCCGTGGTGGCGAAGGCACTGGAGAACCGCTCCCGCAAGCGGGCTGCCGAGGACAGAATTCTTGTCCTGCGCCACCATCTCGCCGAACTGGCCCCGTGGGGGAACTTCCGGCTGCCCGAACTGGCGGACCTCGGCGGCCAGCGGCTGTGGTTCTATCGGGTCCCCCATGGCAAGCTCGCGGCCTTCCAGCAGGCGCTCGATGGGCTGGCACTGCCGTGGCAGCGGGTCCACGCCAGCCCCCGGCACGGTTATGTCGTGCTCATCGCCGAACAGGAGCCCGACCAGAACCTCCTGCCGGTGGGGCGGGCCCATGTGGGTTCCGAGTCTCCCGAGGCGTTGAGGGCCGAACTGGACCAGGCCCATGTCGCTCTCGATGACATTGAAGCGGAGCATGTGGCCCTCAGCCGCTGGATCTTCCTGCTCTCCAGGCACCTGGTCCGGGCCGATGAACAGGTGGCCCTGGGTCAGGCCGGCCAGAAGACCGCTGATCTGGGCCATGTCTTTCAGGTGCAGGGCTGGATACCGCGCCAGGACCTTCCCCGGCTCACCTGCTTCGCCGAGGGGATGGGGCTGGCCACCTGGGCGGAAAGTCCGACCTCAGACGACTCCCCTCCCACCTTGATGACGAATCCGGATGTGCTGGCGGGCGGCGAAGATCTCGTCACGTTCTACGAAACACCGGGGTATCGCGACTGGGATCCGTCGGTGGTGGTGTTCTTCTCCTTCGCCATCTTCTTCGCCATGATCCTGGCGGATGCGGGCTATGCCCTGGTGCTGGGTGTGCTGCTTGCCGTCTTCTGGAAAGGCATGGGGTCCAGGCCATCCTCGCGTCGCTTCCGTGTTCTGGCGGCGGTCGGTCTGCTGTTCTCGTTGCTCTACGGAATGCTGGCCGGGAGTTATTTCGGAGCGGCTCCCCCGCCCGACTCTCTTCTGGCCCACCTCCATGTGCTGAACCTGGACGACTTCGACACGATGATGAAGGTCTCGCTCGTGGTGGGCGCTTTGCATCTGATCCTGGCCAATGGAATCGTGGCGGTCCGTGGTGCTTCCATCGCTGAGCGGGCCAAGCCCATCGGCTGGATCGCGATCATTCTTGCGGGCCTCAGTCTCTACCTGGGGGCGGGCACGCCTGTGGGCCGGGATCTGGGCCTGGGCCTCGGCAGCGGCGGGCTGCTCACCATTCTGTTGCTGAGCAGCGAGCGACCACTGGATTCCTTCGGTTCTCTGCTGCTGCGATTGTTTGATGGGCTGTCCTCACTGGCGGAACTCTCCAAACTTTTCGGCGACGTGATGAGTTACCTGCGGTTGTTTGCCCTAGGCTTGGCCAGTGCCTCTCTGGCCCTGACGTTCAATCAGCTGGCGGCTGAAGTTTATCGCTCCGATGTGCCCCTTGGGGTCGTCATTGCGCTGCTGATCCTGCTTCTGGGTCATGGCATCAATCTGTTGCTTGCCATCATCAGCGGCTTCGTCCACGGTCTGCGGCTCAACTTCATCGAGTTCTTCAACTGGAGCCTTGACGAGGAAGGCTACCCATTCGCACCCTTCAGTAAAAAGGAGACGGCCTTATGAACAACGACACATCCATTCTGGTCCTTGGCTGGATCGGTATCTATGCGCCGGTTGCGTTGGCGGCGATCGGTGCCTCCATCGGTTGCACCACGGCAGGGCAGGCGGCGATCGGCGCCATGATGGAGGTCAGCAGCGGCTACGGACGTTTCGTCGGTCTGTCGGCGCTGCCTTCATCGATGTCGATCTACGGCATCGTCGTGATGTTCATCCTCAACCGACCGGTGACTCCGGCCAATTCCGGTGGCCTTTTCGGCATCGGCCTGCTGTCGGGTCTGGCGTTCCTGATGGCGGCGATCTACCAGGGACTGTGCTGCGCCTCCGCCATTTCCGGGTCCAAGGCCAAGCCCGAGATCTTCGGCCTGTCCCTGGCGCCGGCCGCCATCGTGGAGGGCTTCGCCGTCTTTGCCTTCGTCTTCGCCCTGGTGGCGGCCGGGGGCATTCCCAAATAGGGCCTCTGCGGCGCCTCTCTGGCGCTGGCGGCTGGGTTCCTTTCCTTTCTCCGCTCTCCTTTCCCTTCTCCGTTCTTCCTCCCCAGCCGGGCAGTTCCCATGGCCAACCCGAAGAAGCTCCGGCACGACACACCCCTGGCGGTGGCCTCCGGCGTGGAAGACCTGATCACGCGCCTGCGGGACCAGGGCGTCGAGCAGGGCCGCACGGAGGCCGACGCCCTGTTGAAGGAGGCCCAGGCCAAGGCCGCAGCCCTGCTGGCCCAGGCGGAGGAGCAGGCCCGGCAGATCGTCGATCGGGCCAGGACCGAGGCCGCCTCCCTCCAGACCGCGGGGCAGCAGGCCCTGGAACTGGCTTTCCGCGACGCCAACCTGGCCCTCAAGGCCCAGCTCAGTGACCGTTTCACCGGTGAGGTGCGCCAGCTCGTCGGGGAGGAGCAGGAGAAGCAGGAGATCCTGGAGCGGATGATCCTGGAGATCGTCGGCACGCTCCGCCCGGAAGCCGACCAATCCCAGCAGGTGGAGGTGCTGCTGCCTCGGCGGATCGCCGGCCTGGCCGAACTCAGCCAGCATCCCGAGGAGCTGGAGCAGGGCATCCTCAGCCGCTTCGTGCGCCTTACCGCCCGGGGCCTGCTGCGGGAGGGGGTCAGCTTCGGCGTTTCGAAGGGCCCCCAGGCCGGACTGAAGCTGAAGCTGGTCGACCGGGATGTGGTGCTGGATCTGACCGATGCGGCGATCGCCCAGACCCTGCTGGCCCACCTGCAGCCCCGGTTCCGGGCCCTGCTGGAGGGGGTGGTGAAGTGAGCGCCCGATGAAGTACGTCGTCCTGATGGCCAGCCTGCCGCCCCTGGGGTCGCTGTTTGAGGCCGCGACGCCACCGATTTCCAGGCTCAAGCTGGAACACCGCCTGGGACTGCTGGAGGCCCCTGATCGCCACACCCTCGAGCAGATCGCCAATCTGATCGCCTGGTCGTCCCAGCCCCTGGAGCGCAGTGATGCGGCGTTCATCCAGGAGGCCCATGGCTTCCTGACCTCCAACCGCAACCCCACCCTGCGGAGCCTGGTGACGCAGCGCCTGGACATGCGCACGATCGTGGCGGCCCTGCGCCGCCGTCGCCACGGCGAAGCCCAGCCGCCCAGCGGTGAGATCTGGGGGTTCGGTGAATGGGTGGGAATGATCGAGCGCAACTGGAGTGCCCCGACATTCCAAATGGAGGCGATCTTTCCCTGGCTCAGGCAGGCTCACGACCTGTTGGAGAAGGACGACCTGATCGGCTTTGAGAAGTTGCAGTTCTCCGTCGTCTGGGCGATGTTGAATCGCCTTTCCGCGGGCCATGAGTTTGATTTTGAAGCCTTGATCATCTATCTGGCGCGCTGGAGTCTGGTCAGCCGTTGGTCATGCTACAAAGGAGAAGCGGCCGTCGCCCGTTTTCGTGAGCTGGTGGATGCGGGGCTCGGAAATCACAAAGAACTCTTTTCAGGTGCATCTCAATGAACAGCAGCCCTGAGAGCAACATTGAGTCTCTCCCTGACTACAACCCTGCCAGCGTTGTGGCCGTTCAGGATGATCTCGTCACGATCCAGATGGCCGAGGCCAAGCCACGGCCCCTGCTCAAGAATGAGGTGATCTATATCTGCCTGCAGAACCGTGGTGGCGAACGCCAGGAAAAGCTGAAGGCTGAGGTGCTGCGGGTGCGGGGCCGCCTAGCCGATGCCCAGGTGTTCGAGAGCACCAAGGGGGTCGGCATCGGCGATCCGGTCGAGCAGACGGGCGAGCAGCTCTCCGTCACCCTTGGCCCCGGTCTGCTGGGCCAGGTCTATGACGGGCTGCAGAATCCGCTGGCCCAGCTCGCCGCCGGCTACGGCACGTTTCTGCCCCGGGGGGCTGAGGTGTCGCCGCTCGACACCGAGAGGAAGTGGTCGTTCCAGCCGGCGGCCCGGATCGGGGACACCCTCCACGCCGGGGATGGGATCGGCACCGTCCAGGAGGGCCGGTTCACCCACAAGATCATGGTTCCCTTCGACCAGCAGGGGACCGTCACCCTCGACTGGATCCAACAGGGAAGTTTCACGATCGACACCGCCGTGGCCCGGATCACCGAGGCCTCCGGGGCGACGCGGTCGCTGACGTTGACGCAGCCGTGGCCGGTGCGCCGCCCCCTGCCCCAGGCGCTGCTGGAGGCCCACCGCTGCGAGCGGCTCTACCCCCAGGAGCCGATGATCACCACCCAGCGCATCATCGACACGTTTCTGCCCATCGCCCGGGGCGGCACCGGCTGCATTCCGGGGCCCTTCGGCGCCGGCAAGACCGTGCTCCAGAACCTGATTTCGCGCCACTCCGATGTGGACATCGTGCTGGTGGTGGCCTGCGGGGAGCGGGCCGGGGAGGTGGTGGAAACGATCACCGAATTCCCCAAGCTGTCCGACCCCAGAACCGGCGGTTCGCTGATGGATCGCACCATCATCATCTGCAACACCTCGTCGATGCCGGTGGCGGCCCGGGAGGCTTCCATCTACACCGGCCTCACCCTGGGCGAGTACTACCGCCAGATGGGCTACAACGTGCTGCTGATCGCCGACTCCACTTCCCGCTGGGCCCAGGCGATGCGCGAAACCTCCGGGCGGCTGGAGGAGATTCCCGGCGAAGAGGCCTTCCCCGCCTATCTCGATTCCTCGATCAAAAGTGTCTATGAGCGGGCCGGCATCATCCGCACCAACGACGGCTCCGTCGGCAGCCTCACCATGATCGGAACGGTGTCGCCGGCGGGGGGGAACTTCGAGGAGCCGGTCACCCAGTGCACCCTGGGGACGGTGAAGGCCTTCCTGGGGTTGAGCGCGGAGCGGGCCTACAAGCGCTTCTATCCGGCCGTCGACATCCTGCTCTCCTGGTCGCGCTATTTCCAGCAGCTCGAAGGCTGGTTCTCCCAGCATCTCTCGCCGGACTGGGTGGGGCGCGTCGCCGCGATGAACGCCCTGCTCAAGGAGGGCGACCGGGTCAGCCAGATGATCCAGGTGACGGGGGAAGAGGGGGTGAGTCTGGAGGATTTCGTCGTCTTCCAGAAGGCCCAGTTCCTCGACATGGTCTACCTGCAGCAGGATGCCTTCGATGCCGTCGACTCCACCACGCCCCTGGAGCGCCAGAAGACCTCTTTCGACCTGGTCTTCGACCTGGTCTTCGACCTGCTGCACCGTGACCGCGCCTTCACCGACAAGAAGGCTGCCCGGGATTACTACACCCAACTCACGGGTCTGTACCGCAACCTGAATTACGCCGCCACCGGATCCCCCACCTACGCCGGCTATCTCCAGCAGATCCAGGCCCTCGCCGATCACCCCGGGGAGACTGCCGCTTTGGCCCCGCCGGCCTGAGCCCTTCACCGGCGTGAAGCCTTGAGGGTCAGGGGCCAGTGGATGCGCCGCCCCAGCGCCGTCTCCCCCCAGGCGGCCGCCAGGGCCGGAGCCAGTCGCTCCAGGGGATCGTGGCCCAGGGCGGCCCGATAGCGGGCGCTGGCCGACCAGCTGGAGCAGTAGCCGAGCAACTGCTCCAGGGTCCAGGTGGCTTCCATGGCGAAGGGCGGGGTCTCCAGGCTCTCGAAGGGCAGCACCAGGTCGCGGTAGCCGCTCTCCACCAGCGCCTTCTCGGGGGGCCAGTAGGGACCGACGATGTCGGCGTAGAAGTGCTGCAGGAGCGCATCGGGCCCTTCCCCCTCCAGCTCGGGGATGCCGTAGCTCCAGACGGCCAGCACGCCGCCGGGGCGCAGCACCCGCTCCACCTCACTGAAGAACCGGGGCCGATCGAACCAGTGCGCCGCCTGGGCCACGGTGACCAGATCGAGGCTGTCCGCCTCCAGGCCGGAGTTCTCCGCCTCCGCCAGCCGGTAGTGCACACCGGGATGGGGACGGGCGGCGGCCAGCTGGGAGGCGCTGGCATCGGTGGCCACCACCTCGGTGAAGTGGGCGGCCAGGCCGATGGCGGCCTGGCCCGTTCCGGTGGCGCAGTCCCAGGCCCGCTGGCGGGCGGGGGTCATCCCGGCCAGCCAGGCGAACAGGGGCGCCGGATAGGTGGGCCGGTAGTGGGCGTAGGCCCCGGCCACCGAGCCGAAGTGATCGGTGAAGCCCCCGCTCATGCCACCCCCCGGCGATGCCGCCTCGCCAGCAGCAGGCAGCCCACCAGGGCGGTGACGGTGCTGGCCGCCAGCAGGACCAGCACCCGTCCGGATCCGACCGGCCCGGCCGCGCCGAATCCCAGCCGCACGAGGCTGCCGGCGAGTCCGGTTCCCCCCAGCGCCAGCCCTGCCCCCAGCCCGCTCCGTCCCATCGGCAGGACCGTCAGGGAGGTGGCCGTCAGGCTGGTGACCACGAGGCTGTGGAGCACCCCGAGCAGGGCGAGCTGCGGCAGGCCGGGCCCCCGGGGCAGCAGGAGGCCCACCACCAGGACCCCGGCCAGCAGCAGGATCCCCCCCGCCAGGGAGGGCAGCCGCCCCCATCGGCCCACGGCCCGGGCGGTGAGCGGCGCGCCGATTGCCGAGCACAGCAGCAGCACCGATCCCGGGCCCCAGGTTTCCGGTCCGGGCGCAGCCGATCGGGCCAGGCGGGGGAGCAGGTCGAGCAGGATCTGGCCCAGGCCACCCACCGCCAGGGCGAGGCCCAGCAGCAGGGCGGCCTGGACCAGGTCGGCGGGGCCGAGGGGGGTGGCGAGCCGTTGGCGGCCGCCGGGGCCCTGGCCGTTGCGGAAGCTCAGGGAGGCAGATGACCGGCCCGACCGCAGCACCGTCAGGCCCAGGGCCAGCACCAGAGCGCCCAACAGGAAGGTGGCAGCGGGGCCCAGCCGCAGGGCCAGGCGGGCCAGGTCGCCGGAGAAGGCACCGATCAGCCCCTGGCTCACGGTCAGAACCGCCACGGCCAGCGGCAGGGAGCGCAGCGGAACCGCTTCGTTCAGCTGGGCCAGATTGGGACTGGAGGCCCACTGCACGGCCACCACCCAGAGCACCATCAGCCACGGCAGGCCTGGGCTGAACCAGGGGGATCCCTGCTGGAGCAGGCCCGCCGTGGTGAGGAAGATCAGGCCGGCCAAGGTCACCGCCACGGTGATCGGCAGCAGCCGGCCGCGGGCCTGGTCGCCGTGGCGATCGGAGAGGGCCCCGCTGAGCGGTTCGACCACCAGGCCGAGGAAGCCGCCCAGCAGGGCGAAGACCGCCAGCAGGTCGGTGAAGCCGAAGCGCTGCAGCAGCACGGGCTGGTAGGTGCTGTAGACGATCCACCCCAGCTGCAGGCAGGCCTGCAGGGCCACCACACCCCCGACGAGGCCCCAGGGGATCGGGGGAGCCTCAGGCCGGGCCGAAGCCCCGGGCTTGAATGGCTGCACAGGTGTCAACAGCAAGGCCGTCTGCGCCCATACCTAGCGGCAGTGGAGGCAGACGGCCGCGGGCGTCAACGCCTGCCTGATGCGACGCCCTGCTTGAGGCGACGGGCGACGGACTTCAGATCCTGCATCAGGCAGGAGATTCTGGTCTTCGTTGTCAAGGCGATGGGGTCGTCATAGCCCAGGGCCTCGCGCAATCTGTGCAGCGACTGTGACTGCGTGGCTTCACGAAAGATCGCTGTGGTGAAAGGGTGGCGCTTCATGATCCTTGGCCGTTCGGCTTTGCGGCCACTGGCCCCGGAGCCCATCTCGGCGCGTGAAATCTGGATCGGATGTTCCGCCGCTTCCAGGCGGGATGCGGCGGCGTCGCCAAGTACAGAGGAACGGATCCGATCCCTTTCGCGCTGCTCATGCAGGGCGAGGGTCTCGATGTGCAGGTTGATGAGGGGGTGGCTGTGGTTGCTCCACGCCAGCCAGCTGTTGAAGTAAAAGTCTGCGTAGTCATCGAGGCGCTCAAAGGCGTTCGCCATCGAAGAGAAGGAGCGGCGCATGGCGAGCCATGTGTCGAAAGGGTCGCGATGGGTGAAAAAGCAGGTATGGGGAATCTGGCGGTCGTCAAGCATCTCCACCAGGCTTGGTGCGGCTGAGCCATCAGGGAAATGCCGGAATCTCCAGCCCTCGCCAAAGGTGTGGTCGCGGATCATCAGGACGGAAGCCTCCTGATGGGCGAGGAAGCTGTCGACGAGCAGATCAAGCCGTCGTTTGTACTCCTGGAGGGCCTCTTCCCTGGTGAACAGCTCCAGGGCGCGAACCCGATGCAAGGGATCTTCTGGGAAATAGGTTGTCGGTGAGTTGTAGGAGTAAGGGTTGGTTTCGCCGGTGAGCCAGGCGTTCTCATCCAGGGCTTTGGCGATGTAGTGAAAGAGGTAGGTGCCTGCGGAACAGGGAAGATTGGCGACCAGGACAATCCGTTTGTCCATGCTCTCTTTCTGATGGCTCGCGATCATAGGCCGCAAAAAGCCCCCGCTGGTGGGCGGGGGCTGGGAAGGGTTCGCATGGGGAAGCGGCTCAGACCTTGCGGCTGTAGAACTCCACCACCAGCAGTTCGTTGATCTCGAGGGCGACCCATTCGCGCTCGATGCGGCCGCCCACCTTGGCGGTCATCTTGGCCTTGTCGAACTCGAGGTGGGGCGGGATGTTGGCCAGGCCGGGGAAGGCCAGATTGGCTTCGGCCAGGGCCTTGCTGCACTTGCGCTCGCGGATGGCGACCACGTCGCCGGCCCTGCACTGGTAGCTGGGGATGTCCACCACACGGCCGTTCACGGTGACGTGGCCATGGTTCACCAGCTGGCGGGCACCGGGAACGGTGGGGCCGAGGCCGAGGCGGAAACAGATGTTGTCGAGTCGGTTCTCGAGCAGCTTGAGCAGGTTGGTTCCGGTGGAACCCTCTTGGGCACGGGCTTTCTTCACGTAGCGCACCAGCTGACGTTCGGAAATGCCGTAGTTGAAACGCAGTTTCTGCTTTTCTTCGAGACGGATCGCGTATTCGGAGCGCTTGCGACGGGCTTGGCCGTGCTGACCGGGGGGATAAGACCGTTTGGCGGCCTTACGGGTGAGACCGGGAAGGTCCCCCAAGCGCCGCGTGATCCTCAGGCGAGGGCCGCGGTAGCGAGACATAAGGGAAGGTGACGGAGGTGGATGGTGCGACCCGGAGGCCGGACGGCGTGGTTCACGCTTGCGGCATGCTGGGGAAACCCGGATGCCCGCGCGTGCTGCGCCAACCACCCACCCTAGGCGGCGACGGTCCCGGCCTCCTCCAGGGCGCCCTACCGGCCCCTCCGGCCGCCCCCCTCTCCGCCGCAGTGGCCGCCGTGCTTCTGGCCCTGATCGGCGCCTACCGGCGCTGGATCTCCCCCCTGCTCGGCCCCCGCTGCCGCTTCATCCCCAGCTGCAGCGCCTACGGGCTGGAGGCGATCGGCCGCCACGGGCCCTGGCGCGGCGGCTGGCTGACCGTGAAGCGCGTCTGCCGCTGCCATCCCTTCACCCCCTGCGGCTGCGACCCGGTTCCGGACTGATGCAGGAGCTGCTGTTGTTCACGCGCCAGGGTTGCTGCCTGTGCGAAGGCCTCGAGGAGAAGCTGGGGGCCCTGGATCCCCCCCAGCCCCTGCAATTGATCGACGTGGACACCGATCCGGCCCTGCAGGGGCGCTATGGGCTGGCCGTGCCGGTGCTGGCGGTGGCGGCCGCTGACGACGGCCCCCTGCGGGAGCTTCCCCGGGTGTCCCCCCGGCTGGCGGGAGCCCAGCTGCAGGCCTGGCTGATCAAGCAGGGGGTCCGCTGAGGGCCACGCTATGACAGGCGCCAGCTTCGTCCCGCCGGACGCCGCCGGCGCCGCCATGTCCCCGCTGCTTCAGCCGCTCCTGCACCAGGTGGGCCTGCCGCCGCTGCCCGACCCCACCGGCGCCCTGGCCCAGGCGGTGGTCAGCGGTGTCAGCTGCGATTCCCGCCGCGTCGGCCCCGGCACCCTGTTCGTGGGCCTGCCCGGCACATCGGTGGATGGCGGCAGCTTCTGGCCCGAGGTGCTGGCCGCCGGTGCGGTGGCGGCGGTGATCGGGCCGGCGGCGGCCAATGTCCGGCCCCCGGCCCCCGGCGATCCGGTGCTGGTGGTGGAGCCGCCCCTGGCCCTCTGGGCCGGCCGGCTGGCGGCGGAATTCTGGGGCCAGCCCAGCCGGCGTCTGGCCCTGATCGGTGTCACCGGCACGAACGGCAAGACCACCACCACCTACCTGATCGAGCATCTGGCGGCGGCGTCGGGCCACCCGTCGGCCCTGTTCGGCACCCTGCAGAACCGCTGGCCGGGGTACAGCGCCACAGCCACCCACACCACCGCCTTCGCCGATCTGCTGCAGGCCGATCTGGCCCAGGCCGCGGCGGCCGGCAGCAGCATCGCCGCCATGGAGGTGAGCTCCCACGCCCTCGATCAGCGGCGGGTGGCCGGTTGCCGCTTCGCCGGGGCGGTCTTCACCAACCTCACCCAGGACCACCTCGACTATCACCCGTCGATGGAGGCCTACTTCGAGGCCAAGGCGCAGCTGTTCGCCTCGGATCTGCTCGACGGGGGCGCCGTGGTCAACGTCGATGACCCCTGGGGGGCCCGCCTGGCCGAGCGGCTGGCAACGGCCGACCGGGGACCCGGCGCCGGCCCCTGCTGGCGCAGTTCCCTGGAGGATCCGGCGGTGGAACTGCACATCAGTGATCTGGTGATGGGCGCCGACGGGGTGAGCGGCCGCCTGCACAGCCCGCTGGGGGAGGGGACCTTCCGCTCGCCCCTGGTGGGACGCTTCAACCTGATGAACCTGCTGGAGGCGGTGGGGGCCCTGCTGCAGCAGGGTCTGGCCCTGCCGCCGCTGCTCGACGGCCTGGCCAGCTTCCGGGGTGTGCCGGGACGCATGGAGCGGGTCGGCGGGCCGGCGGGGGTGCCCCTGCCATCGGTGCTGGTGGATTACGCCCACACCCCCGACGGCCTCGCCAATGCCCTGGCGGCCTGCCGGCCCTTCAGCCAGGGGCGACTGATCTGCGTGTTCGGCTGCGGCGGTGACCGGGACCGCACCAAGCGGCCCCTGATGGCGGCGATCGCCGCCCGCCTGGCCGACGCGGTGGTGGTGACCTCGGACAACCCCCGCACCGAGGACCCCCAGCGGATTCTCGATGACGTGGTGGCGGGGATCCCAGCCGGCACCGAGCTGGTGGTGGAAGGGGACCGGGCCGCGGCGATCGCCGCCGCCATCGCCGCGGCGGCGCCGGAGGACCTGGTGCTGATCGCCGGCAAGGGGCACGAGGACTATCAGATCCTCGGCACCACCAAGGTGCATTTCGATGATCGGGAGGAGGCCGCCAGGGCGCTGCAGGAGCGGACGGGCGGCTGAGGCCGCTGTGCCAGGTGATGAACATATCCACCGGCAATGGGGCGCCTCGGGTGTAGTTTCCCGATCCACCCCATCCGTATTCATGTCTGCTTCCATTCCCATGCCGAAGAAGTTCCTGGCGGAGCTGATCGGCACCTTCTGGCTGGTGCTCGGGGGCTGCGGCAGCGCCGTCCTGGCGGCCGTTTTCCCCTACGACAACGCCGCCGCCAACCCGCTGGGTCTGGGTTTCCTGGGCGTGTCGCTGGCCTTCGGCCTCACCCTGCTCACGGCGGTCTACGCCATCGGCCACGTCTCCGGCTGCCACATCAACCCGGCGGTCAGCTTCGGCCTCTGGGCCGGCGGTAAGTTCCCCGGTTCCGGTCTGCTGCCCTACATCGTCGCCCAGGTGCTGGGGGCCGTGATCGCCGGCGGCGTGATCAAGCTGGTGGCCAGCGGCCGACCCGGCTTTGAACTCACCGGCTCCAACCCCCTGGCCACCAATGGCTTCGGCGCCCACTCCCCCGGCGGCTACGGCCTGCTTGCGGCCCTGGTGATCGAGGTGATCCTCACCTTCATCTTCCTTCTGGTGATCCTGGGAGCCACCCACAAACAGGAACTCGGCGCCATCGCCGGCGTGCCCATCGGCCTCTCCCTCACCCTGATTCACCTGATCAGCATCCCCGTCACCAACACCTCGGTGAACCCCGCCCGCAGCACCGGCGTGGCCCTCTGGGTGGGTGGTGAGGCCATCGGCCAGCTGTGGCTGTTCTGGCTGGCGCCCATCGTCGGTGCCCTGTTGGCCGGCTGGTTCTACAAGGCCGCCTTTCAGCCCACCGAAAGCTGAGTCAGCTGGGCCAGCAGCCGCTCCACCTCGTCAGCGGTGCTGACCAGGTGGGTGCAGGCCCGCACGCAGCGGGGGGATTCCAGGGTTCGCAGCCAGGTACCCCGATCCCCCAGCCGCTTCACGACGGCGGCCGGATCCAGGGGTTCTCCCCCGGGTTCGGCCATCGTGAAGCTCACCAGCCCCGCCGGCGGGGGCACCGTCAGCAGGGTCTGGACCCCGCCAATCCGCTGCAGGCCTTCCCACAGCTGGCGGCTGCGCTCCCGGATTGCACCCAGTCGCACGTCGGCATCGCCTTCGGCCTCAAGCAGCTTCAACGAGCTGTCCAGCCCGGCGAACAGGGGGGTGCAGGAGGTGGCCACCTCGAAGCGGCGGGCGTCCCGGTGGTAGCCGCCGGCGCCGGGGCCGTCATGCTCCAGGGTGCGCCAGCCGATGAGGGTGGGGCTGCTCGCCTCCAGCAGCCGCTCGGAGACCGCCACCGCACCCAGCCCTTCCGGGCCGCAGCACCACTTGTGGCCGGTGCAGGCATAAATGTCGGCGGCGGCCGCCGCCTCGGCCACCGGCAGGCTGCCCAGGGACTGGGCCGCATCCACCAGCAGCCAGGGATGGCGGGGATGGCCGGCCAGCTGGGACGCCACCGCTGCGATCGGCATCGTCTGGCCGGTGTTCCAGAGCAGGTGGGAGAGCACCACCAGCCGCGTGCGGGGGGTGAGGGCCGCCTCCAGCCGCTCGCCCACCGCCGCGGCTGTGGCGGCGGCGTCACCGGTGAGATCGGCCACCGCCAGGGAGGTGATCCGCAGCTGGTGGCGCCGGGCCAGCTCCTCGAGGGCGGCCACCACGCCGTAGTGCTCGGCATCGCTGACGAGCAGCTCATCCCCCGGCTCCCAGGGCAGGCCCCAGAGGGGCAGCACGCAACCCGACGTGACGTTCTCGGTGAAGGCCACCCGCTCCGGCACCACGCCGAACCAGGACGCCAGCCGCTGCCGCAGCCCTGAGACCGTGCGGTTCACGTAGGGCCAGACGTTGTCGCTGAAGGGGCCCAGCTCCTGGATGGTGGCGAAGGCTTCGCTGATCGCCGCCAGCGACGGGGTGGGCAGGGGCCCCTGGCCGCCGTAGTTGAAGTAGGTCTTGTTGGCCAGTGCGGGCATCAGGGCCCGCAGGGGCATGGCGGTCTCGGCGGGCAAGGGCAGGGGTGGAGGCGCCGGTGAAGCATGGCAGTGGACGCTTCACGCTGGAAGCTCCAGCGAACCCACCGGAGGCTCACCCTTGGGCTGCTTGTCGGCCTTCCAACGCCCGGCGATCGACTTCTCAACGTTGAAAAATTCAACGCTGAATTGATATACGCAGAAAGGTTAAACGCTGACAGCTCCAGAGGAAACAATCAGCGGAACGATTCAGCCCGGAGAGACTTCCGTTCTTCGTCTCAGTTGCTGGAGATCACCTGGCCCACCACCACGGCCGCCACGGCCGAGAACAGGGTGATGCCAAGGGCCGTCAGGGGGCTCTGGCCCTGGGCCACCGCCAGGGTGGTGATCACGCCGGCCCCGAGGCTGGCCACGGCGAGTTGGGAGGTGAGTTCGCTG
Organism: Synechococcus sp. FACHB-909; assembly: GCF_014698945.1. Taxonomy (NCBI): domain Bacteria; kingdom Bacillati; phylum Cyanobacteriota; class Cyanophyceae; order Synechococcales; family Synechococcaceae; genus Synechococcus; species Synechococcus sp. FACHB-909. The sequence goes on from NZ_JACJTY010000004.1 coordinate 124,870, forward strand.
CCGGAGCGGGGGCTGGGGCTCGGGGTCACGGCGGCTTCGTCACGATTGATGGCCTGACGCTACGGGCGATGAATCGTTCGTCACCGTCGACGCCGCCAAGCTGTTACGAGGCGTGGTTGTTCTTCATGAAGCCGTTACATCGGGCCGCTTCGATGCAGGGATCGATGCATTGAATGTCTTCCACTTTCGTGCCGATTCGCCTCAGGAAGCCCTCCCGGCTCCCGAGGCCGGCCGGGCCCGGCCGCTGCTGGCCCAGCTGCGCAGGGCCTCCAGCTGCTCCCGGGCCGTCCGCGAAAGAGGCACCACCTGGCTGGCCGCCGCGATCAGGTCGGCCTCGCCGAGCTCGCGGCCCTCGCCGAAGGCCAGGTGCATGGCCTCGATCACGGTCTGCTCCAGTTCGGCACCGGAGAAATCGGCGGTGCGGTCCACCAGCACTTCCAGGGGGATGGCATGGCGGGGCCGTCGCCGCCGCAGCTGCAGATCCAGGATCGCCCGGCGTTCCTCCGCATCGGGCAGCTCCAGCAGGAAGATCTCGTCGAAGCGGCCCTTGCGCAGCAGCTCCGCCGGCAGCCGCTCCACGGCGTTGGCGGTGGCCACCACGAACACGGCGCTGCTCTTCTCCGCCATCCAGGTGAGCAGGCTGGCCAGCACCCGCTGGCTGGTGCCGCCGTCGCTGCGGCCGTCGCCACCGCCGAAGCCCTTGTCGATCTCGTCGATCCAGAGCACGCAGGGGGCCATGGCTTCGGCCCGCTGGATCATCTCCCGCGTGCGCGCCTCGCTGGCCCCCACCAGGCCCGCGAACAGGCGCCCCACATCGAGGCGCAGCAAGGGCATGGCCCAGCTGTGGGCGATCGCCTTGGCAGTGAGGGACTTGCCGGTGCCCTGGGGGCCGATCAGCAGCACGCCCCGGGGCAGGGGCAGGCCGTAGCGCTGGGCCTCCTCGCTGAAGGCCCGGTGGCGCTGCTCCAGCCAGTGCTTCAGGGTTTCCAGTCCGCCGATGTCGGCCGGGGTGGCTTCGGTGGGGCAGTACTCCAGCAGTTCGCTGCGGGCGATGGCCTGGCGCTTCTCCTCCAGCACCTCCGCCAGGTCCTCGATGCCCAGCTGCCCCCGCCGGGCCAGGGCCCGGGCCGCCAGCTGGCGCACCCGCTGCTCGCTCAGCCCGTGGCAGGCGGCGGTGAGCTGCTCGAGCACCCCAGGCTCCAGGGGCTGACCGCTGGCCTCGGCGATGGCCCGCAGCAGGCGGCCGATCTCCCCGGCCTCGGGCAGGGGCAGCTCCAGCAGGGTGACGCTGTCCTCCAGCTCCCGCGGCAGCTGCCACTCCGGGGCGCTGATCACCAGGGTGTGGGGCACCTGGCGCAGGCCCGCGGCCAGGTTGCGCAGGCGCCGGCAGACGCCGGGGTCGTCGGCGTAGCGGTGGAAGTCCTTCAGCAGCAGGATCGCCCCCTGCTCGGCCGGCAGCCCGTCGAGGGCGCCGAGGGCCGCCATCGGCTGACGCACTGCCTGCCCCTCCAGGCCCGGGGAACCGCTCAGCCCGCCGATGAAGTCCCAGCGCAGCAGGGTGCGGCCCCCCAGGCGCTGGGCGGCCCGCTCCAGCAGGCCCTCCACCCGCTCCTCCTCCAGGCTGCGGATCCAGAGGATCGGCGTGCGGGAGCGGATCAGAAGATCCAGCTGATCGCCCAGGTCGTGGACCATGGCTCAGCGCAGGGAGCGGAGTGCCGCCCAGCGGGGGTCACCGTCCCCATCGCCGCTGGCGTCGTCGGTGGGCAGCGGCGGGCCGGGGCAGTCGGGGCCGCAGCGGTTCACCAGGGGCAGCTGCAGGCTGAGCTGCTCGAACAGCCAGCGCTCCGGATCGAAGCTGCCCCCTGGATCGAGGCACTCCACCGGATCCTCGGCCGCGAACACCACCTCCTCCTCTTCGGGGCCGGCCACGGCGATCTCCAGCAGCTCCCGGGCCGTGGCGGCCAGGGCGTGGTTGTAGGTCTGCAGGCAGCGGTCGCAGCAGAGGGTGATGATCGTCTCGGCCGTGCCCTCCACCTCCAGCACCGTGCCGTGGTGAAGGGCCCGCACCCGGCCGCGCACCGGGGTGAGGCTGGCCAGGCCGGCGATGGACTGGTCGACCGGCCAGGTGCGGCCCTCGCCCAGCAGCCGCAACTCCTGCAGGGGCAGCGGCTGCAGCCGGGTCATTTCTTGGTCTTGGGTTCGAAGGGAAGGCGGCCGCCAGCGCTGCCGCCGCCGGCCGTGGCGGTGGCGGGCTGCTGGGCGAGCTGCTTGTCGAGGATCGCCTGCAGGTTGTCGGGCAGGGCCTCGCGGGTGAGCAGGAAGGTCTGGACCCCCTGGAACACGTTGGCGACCACCATGTAGAGCAGCACCCCGGCAGGCAGCGGGAAGAACAGGAACATGGCCGTGATCATCACCGGCGTGATCTTGTTGGCCGTCGCCTGCTGGGGGTTGGCGGGCATGCCCATGCCCGAGAGCAGCTGGGAGGCGAACAGGGTGGCGCCGAAGGCCCCCACCAGGATGGCGATGTCCCAGTTGACGGCGCCATCGGTGTAGAAGCCCACCTGGCCCAGGGCCTTGATGAACAGGAAGCCGCTGCGGGCCGCCAGGCCGGGGATGCGGGCCTCGACGGTGGCGTCGCCGGGGGCAAGGGCCGTGATCCTGCCCTGGTCGTCCACCGTCACCACGCTCTCGCCCTTGGTCACCACCCAGCTGGGGGTGAAGCTGTCGCCGTGCTCCACGGTGCCGAGGAGGGAGGCGAAGCTGGTGCCGTCCTTGCCGTGCAGCTCCACCTGGGTGCTGTCACCGACACCGAGCTTGGTGCCGCCCTCGAGGCTGGCGATCACCGGCACGTGCTCGGTTTCGCTGATGAAGATCGAGTGGCTGGCGCTGTTGAAGGGCTTGGCCTCCACCGCGGCGATCTCCTCGGAAGGGAGCACCTTGAGGTTGATCGCGTAGGGGACGTCGGCGAAGGGGGACCCCCGCAGGGTGGCGAACAGGGCGAAGAGGATCGGCATCTGCACCAGCAGGGGCAGACAGCCCGAGAGGGGACTGCCGAACTCCTTCATCAGACCGCCCAGCTCCTCCTGCTGCTTCTGGGGGTTGTTGGCGTACTTGGCCTTGATCTCCGCCTGGCGCTGCTGCATCACGGGCTGGGCGATGCGCATGCGCCGGGCGCTGCGGATCGAGCCGGCGCTCAACGGGAACAGGGCGAGGCGGATGACCACGGTGAGGGCCACGATCGCGAGCCCATAGCTCGGAACCAATCCGTAGAAGAAATCGAGGATCGGGAGCAGCAGGTTGTCGGAGATGTAGCCGATCACGGCAGGGGTGCGCTGGGGTGGTGGATCTCGGCTGCCAGTGTGCCCGACCGGGGCGACCGGATGGGGGTCCGGTGGTCAGGCGCTTTCACGGGCCGGGGGGGCGAAGCCGGCGGCACCGGTGGCTCCGGAGGCGCGGGAGCCGGCCTTGCCGCGGCTCTCGCGCTGCTCCTCGATGAAGGCCTCGAGCTCCCGGAAGCGCGGCACCGCCCGCATTTCGAGCTTGGCGCCGTCGTTGAGCACCACCACCATGTCGCCCCAGGCGCCGAAGCCCCGTGGCACCGAGCGCACCTCGCGGATCTGGCTGTAGACCACCTGGGTGCGGTCACGGCCGAGCCAGCCGCCGCTGACGCTGATGCGCCGGCTGGTGATGCGGAAGCGCAGCCACAGGGCCCGGACGATGGCTCCCACAGCAAAGGGGATGCCGATCAGGGTGAGGCCGAACAGCAGGTTGACGATCAGGTCGCCCCTGGCGGGGCCGCCTTCGTAGAAGACCGTCTCATTGATCTCGAGTTTGTTCTCCACCCTGTCCTCCGGGGTCATCGAGCAATCCTGCCTGGCGCAGCAGCTGGGCGCATTCTCCCAGCAGCTGGTCCTCGCTGCGCTCGAGGCAGCCGGGCTTGAGGGTGATCAGCAGCCACAGGGGCTGGCTCGGGGCCGGCGGGTGACGCCGCAGATGGTCGTGGAAGAGGCGCCGCAGGCGGTTGCGACGCACCGCCAGCTTGCTCACCTTGCTGCTGACCACGATCCCGCAGCGCCAGGGGCTGGCGGTGGGGGGCGTGCTGGAGGTCCCGGAGAGGGGCGTACCGGGGGGCAACAGGGACGGCTCCGCCGCCAGGACCCGGAGCAGCAGCCCCGGTCCCTGGTAGCGACGTCCCTGGCGGTACAGACGATCGAAGACCCGTCGGCCCTTCAGCCGGTGCTGCTGCGGCAGGGCCACGGACCTTCCCGGCCGGCCTCAGACCGCCAGGCGGGCCCGGCCGCGGCGACGGCGGGTGCGGATCACGCGACGGCCCGTGTGGGTGCGCATCCGCACCCGGAAGCCGGACACGCGCTTGCGCTTGCGGCTCGTTCCTTCAAGGGTGCGCTTCGTCATGCTGCTGCTTGCTCAGTGGGTCACCCTATCAGTTGGTGTTGTTGGGCACGATCTGGATCAGCCAGCTGCCCAGGTAGCCCGAGACCGGGATGTCGCCGGGGGCTTGGGCCAGGGCGTTGAACTGATACATGCCGGCGTTGAACGGGTTGAACACGTTCATGTAGACACCGATCGTGTCCTTGTCGGACACGGGGGTTTCCGGAAAGATCTCGATGGATCGCCCGTTCTCCGACACCTCGATCGTGGCGGGGATCGTTTCCAGGCAGCGGGTTCTCTTCAGCATCCCGCCCTCACTCATCCGGCACAGCTTCACCTGCTTGGGATCGATCTTGGTGTCGAAGTGGCTGGGAACACTGATGCTCAGCTTGAGGATGGCCGTCTTGCGATCCTTCGGCCGCAGCATCAGGTAGTACTCCGCCCGCTGCATGCGGACGGTGTCGGTGGTGAAGAAGTAGAGCTTGCGGTAGTCCTTGTTGTTCTCCCAGCGGAACTCCATCAGGCCGGGCGTGCCCTGGGCGATGGACGGGGTAGTGGCGACAGGGGAGAGGACGGTGGCGGTGGCGACGGCCAGCGCTCCGAGGCCGGCGGTGCCCAGACGGCCGATCAGGGCCAGGGGCTGGGACCGCTCGCGCGGGAAGGACGACATGGCTGGGAGGAACTTCATGCTGAAAGTCTCAACACGCCCGTGCGTCTGCCGCGCCTTCAGTGGTCGGCGGGGGAGCTGGCTGGGGCCGAAGGCTGGCCCGCATCAGCCCGGTCGGGCCTCAGCCGCGCCGCCTCCCGCAGATAGGGGTGGACCTCCTCCCGGCCGGCATCCAGCCAGGCGTGGGCCAGGAGCCGGATACAGCGGGGCAGGTCTCCGGCCACCGCCATCTGCTGGCAATCCAGCAGGGCGACCCGGCCCCAGTCGGCCCGGCGCCGGGCGATGGCGGCCGGGAAGCAGGCGTCCAGATCGGCGGTGACGGAGAAGGTCACCGACAGCACCCGGTCCCCCGCCAGGTCGTTGCGCTGCAGCAACTCCTCGATCAGCTCCGCCACGGCCTCCGCGATCGCTTCGCCGGTGTTGGCGCTGGCGGTGGTGGCTCCCCGCAGGGCCCTCAGCTCGAGACCAGGCTTCATGACGTCAGGGGCGATGGAGCCAGAGGGGCTGGCCGCTCCAGGCCAGTTCCAGGCTCAGGGACTGGGAGAGCTGCTGCATCAGTGTGCTGCCCGGCAGCAGCCCGAGCAGCTTCCTGGGCGGTTTGCCGAAGCTGACCGTCCGGGCCTTCTCCGGATCCAGCCCCGCCAGCTCTGCCGCCAGGCGGCGGGCGCTCTCCTCGTCCCCCAGGACATCCACCAGGCCGAGCTCCAGGGCCTGGGCGCCGCTGAACACCCGCCCGTCGGCGAAGCCGCGCACCACGTCCGGCTCCAGGCCCCGGCCTGCGGCCACCGCGGCCACGAACTGGCCGTAGCTGGCGTCGATCAGCTCCTGCAGCAGCTGCCGTTCCGCCTCGGAGAGGGCGCGGTCGGGAGAAAGGATGTCCTTGTAGAGGCCGCTCTTGACGGTTTCGAAGCGGATGCCGATCCGCTTCAGCAGCCGCGACAGATCATTGCCCCGCAGGATCACGCCGATCGAGCCGGTGATGGTGCCGGGATTGGCGACGATCTTCTCCGCCGCCACACCCACATAGACGCCGCCGGAGGCGGAGATGTTGCCGAAGCTGGCCACCACCCGGCAGCCCTTCTCCCGCAGCCGCATCAGGGCCGCATGGATCTCCTGGCTGTCGCCGACGGTGCCGCCGGGAGTGTCGATGCGCAGCAGCAGGGCGGGGCACTCCCGCTGCTGCACCTGCTCAATGGCCTTCAGCACCCGGACACGGGTGCCCCCGGCGATCGGCCCCTCGATGGCGATGCGCGCCAGGGTTCGTCGGGACTTGCGGCACCAGGGCCAGGGCATTGTGGAGATGCGCGGTGGCTGGATCCTAAAAAGAAGGCCCGGACGGGCCTGTTCGCCGCCCTCCGCCCCTCCACCGCCGCCCCAGGACTCACGCCCCATGCCCCGGACCCTGCGCTGGGTGTTGATGCTCCTGCCCTTCGCCCTCTGGGGCACCGCGATGGCGGCGATGAAGCCGCTGCTGGGTGGGGCATCGCCGGCGATGCTGGCCAGTCTGCGGCTGCTGCCGGCCGGGGTGGTGCTGCTGCTGGCGGCCCGCCTGCTGGGGCGTTCCTGGCGGGTCGATCCCGTGGATTGGCCCTGGCTGCTGCTGTTCGCCGCCGTCGACGGCAGCCTGTTCCAGGGGCTCCTGGCCCGGGGGCTGGGCGAGACCGGGGCGGGCCTGGGTTCGGTGCTGATCGACTCCCAGCCCCTGCTGGTGGCCCTGCTGGCCCGCACCCTGTTCGGCGAGGCGATCAACCCGGTGGGCTGGCTGGGCCTGCTGATCGGCCTGCTGGGGATCCTCTGCCTGGGACTGCCGGGGGAGGTGCTGCGCCACTGGTGGCTGCAGGGGCCCCCGGCCCTGCATGGGCAGGCCTGGAGCCACGGCGAGGCCTGGATGCTGGGGGCGGCGGCGGCGATGGCGCTGGGCACCGTGCTCTGCCGCTTTGCCACCCGCCGCAGCGATCCGGTCGCCGTCACCGGCTGGCACATGCTCCTGGGCGGTGTGCCCCTGCTGCTGGTGGCCGGCGGGGAGGCGCTGCTCCGCCCGGAGACGGTGAGCTTCTGGCCCCACTGGAGCCCGCTGGAGTGGGGCCTGATGGCCTACGCGGCCCTGCTCGGCAGTGCCCTGGCCTATGGCCTCTTCTTCTGGTTCGCCAGCAGCGGCGACCTCACCGGCTTCACCGCCCTCACCTTCCTGACGCCCGTGTTCGCGGTGCTGTGCGGGGTGCTGCTGCTGGACGAGCGGCTGGGGCCGCTGCAGTGGCTGGGGGCGGGGCTGGCCCTGCTCTCGGTGCTGCTGATCAACCAGCGCGGCCGGCTCTGGCAGCTGGGCGGGCGGACGGAGCCGGTGCCGCCATGACCCGCACGGTTCTCTTCGTTCACCAGAACTTCCCCGGCCAGTACCGGCACCTGGCGCCGGCCCTGCAGGCCCGCGGCGACCGGGTGGTGGCGATCGGTGGCCCCAGCAGCCAGCCCCTGCCCGCCATCCCCCTGCACCGCTACGACCCCCTGCCCGCCGGGGGGGTGCCGCCCTGCCATCCCTGGGCGGCCGATTTCCAGACCAAGATCCTGCGGGCCGAGGCGGTGGCCCGTTGCCTGGAGGCGCTGCTGAAGGACGGTCTGCGGCCCGATCTGGTGGTGGGCCATCCGGGCTGGGGGGAGCTGCTGGTGGTGAAGGACCTGCTGCCGGCCGTGCCGGTCCTGCACCAGGTGGAGTTCATCTATCAGCTGGCGGGCGGCGATGTGGGATTCGACCCGGAGTTCGCCGACGCCGACTGGCGCCCCCGGGCCCGCCTGCGCCTGCGGCGGGCCACCCAGCTCCTGGCCCTCCAGGACCTGGACTGGGGTCTGGCCCCCACCCCCTGGCAGGCCAGCACCGTGCCGGCCCCGTACCGCCAGCGGCTGAGCGTGATCCATGAGGGCATCGACACCGCCGCGATCGCCCCCCAGGGCCCCGCCCGCCTGCAGCTGCAGCGCGCCGGCCTGAGCTTCGGGCCCGGCGATGAGGTGGTGAGCTTCGTGGCCCGCAATCTGGAGCCCTACCGGGGCTTCCACACCTTCATGCGCATGCTGCCCCGGCTCCAGCAACTCAGGCCCGGGGCCCATGTGGTGATCGTGGGCGGCGATGGGGTGAGCTACGGCGCCGCGCCCCCCGGCGGCGGCAGCTGGAAGGAGGCGATGCTGCGGGAGCTGGGCGATGCCCTCGACCGGCGCCGGGTCCATTTCGTCGGCCGCGTGCCCCACCCGGTGCTGCACGAGCTGTTCCGGGTCACAGCCTGCCACGTCTATCTCACCGTTCCCTTCGTGCTCAGCTGGAGCCTGCTGGAAGCGATGAGCTGTGGTGCCCTGGTGATCGGCTCGGCCACCGCCCCGGTGCAGGACGTGATCGAGGACGGCCGCAACGGTCTGCTGGTGGATTTCTTCGATCACCGGGCCCTGGCCGAGCGGCTGGCGGGGGTGCTGGCCGACCCCGCCGGCCACGCCGGGCTGCGCAGGGAGGCCCGGCGGACGGTGGTGGAAGGGTTCGATCTGCACCGGGTCTGTCTGCCCCGGCAGCTGGAGCTCGTGGATCGGCTGATGGCCGGATCGGCGACACAGGACGGAACGGCTGGGGAGCGATAGGTTCCCTCCGATTCGCCCAGCCTGTTTGCCCGCCCTGCCCCGCCGCCAGCGCCGCCGGTTGCTGCTGATCACCCTGGTCCTTGGCCTGGCGCTGTTCGCCTGGCAGCTGGGGACGACGGGGCTGGTGGATGAGACGCCGCCCCTGTTCGCGGCCTCGGCGCGGGCGATGGCGGAGACGGGCGACTGGCTGATTCCCCGCGTCAACGGCCTGCCCCGCTACGACAAGCCGCCGCTGGTGTACTGGCTGATGGGGCTCGTCTATGCCCTGCCCGGCCAGGAGCAGTGGAACCCCCTCGGGACCTGGGCCGCCCGTTTCCCCTCCGCCCTGGCCGCCATCGGCGTGATGCTGGCCCTGGCGGACACCCTGCTGCGCTGGCCCCAGCCTCCGTTCCAGGCCGCCTCCACTGCCGCCCCGGCCGCCGCCCCTGCCGACGCCTCCCCTCCGGCGACGGAGCGTCCGGGCCTGACGGCCCTCACCGCCGCCCTGGCCTTCGGCCTCTCGCCCCTGGCACTCGCCTGGGGGCGCACGGCGGTGAGCGATTCCCTGTTCAGCGGCCTGGTGGCCCTGGCCCTGCTGCTCTGCTGGCAGGCCTACGCCGACCCCGGACGGCCCTGGTGGCTGCCGTGGCCCGTGCTCGGGCTGGCCGTGCTGGCCAAGGGGCCGGTGGCGGTGGTGCTCCTCGGCCTCACCCTGCTGCTGTTCGGCTGGCTTCAGGCCGACATCGCCGGGCTGTGGCGGCGGCTGCGGCCGCTGCGGGGCCTGGCGCTCACGGCCCTGGTGGCGGCCCCCTGGTACCTGCTGGCGCTGTACAGCGAAGGGCAGCCCTTCTGGGACAGCTTCTTCGGTTACCACAACCTGCAGCGCTTCACCGAGGTGGTGAACCGCCACCTGCAGCCCTGGTGGTTCTTCGTGCCGGTGATGCTGGTGGCCAGCCTGCCCGTCTCGCCGCTGCTGCTCGTCGGCCTGGCCCGGGCCATCGGACCGCTGCGCCGCTCCTGGTGCCCCACCTGGCCCCAGCCCCCGGCGGCCTCCCTGGCCCGCTTCGCCGCCTGCTGGCTTCTGGCGGTGCTGCTGTTCTTCACCGCCGCCGCCACCAAGCTGCCCAGCTACTGGCTGCCGGCGACGCCCGCCGCTGCCCTGCTGATCGCCCTGGCGGCCCAGACGGGCTGGTCCGTCGATGGCGGAGAGGCTGGCGGCCGGCCCTGGGAGCGCTGGGCCTGGGGCCTCAGCCTGCTGCTGGTGAGCGGGTTGGGGCTGGCGTTCCTGGCGGCTCCCCTCTGGCTGCCGCTGATCCAGGATCCGGAGATGCCGACGCTGGCGACGGAGCTCCGGGGCAGTCCCCTGGTGCCCGTGGTGGCCGCCTGCTGGCTGCTGGCCGCCCTGCTGGGCTGGATCACCCGGCGCCTCCGCCCACCCCTGCGCCTGCTGGCCCTGCAGCTGCCCCTGGTGCTGTTCGTGCCCGCGGCCCTGCTGCCGCTGTGGAGCGTGGGCGATCGCCTGCGGGGTGAGCCCGTGCGCCGCATGGCAGCGGCCCTGCAGCGCGAGGGCCGTCCGGGGGAACCCGTGGCGATGGTGGGCGTGCTCAAGCCCTCCCTGCATTACTACAGCCGGCGGGTGGTGATCTACGAGGGCATCGGCGTGGAGGGTCCCCTCAACCTGGCGGACCGGCTGCGCCGCGAGCGCCGGGTGGGCCAGCGGCCCAGCACGCCGGAGGACCAGCCCACCGTGCTGGTGGTGATCGATCAGACCACCGCCCGTGCCCCCTTCTGGCGCCATCTCGGCGCCAGCGAACTCGACAGCGCCGGCGTCTACCGGCTGTGGCGCCTGGATCGACGCCGCCTGGAGGACTCCGTCGCCATGCTGCGCCTGAAGGGGTTCGCCCCCGACTGGCAGGACCCCCGGCCGGAGCGTTACTGAGCCGCCGGCAGGTGGATGTGGAAACGGCTCCCCACCGCGATCTCGCTGTCGACGTCGATGGAGCCCCCCATCGCCTCCACCAGCAGCTTCACCACCGACAGCCCAAGGCCCGAGCCCCGTTCATGCTCGATGGCGTTGCGGCCGCGGTGGAAGCGATCGAACACCTTGGGGATGTCCTCCGGGGGGATGCCGATGCCCTGGTCCCGGACGCTGATGCACAGTTCCGCGTCGTTCCTCGTGAGCTCCAGGCAGATCGGTCGACCCGGCGGGGAGTACTTGTCGGCGTTCTCGATCAGGTTGAGCAGCACCTGCTGGAGGCGATCGGTCTCGGCCACCGCCCGGATCGGCCCCTCGGCGGCCTCCTCGGGAAGGCTGAGCAGCAGCGGGCGTGACAGCTGGCTGCGGGCGAGGTCGCAGGCGGTGGTGAGCACCTCATCCACCGCCACCGGGGTCAGCACCATCTGGAGCTGGCCGGACTCGCTGCGGGAGAGATCCAGCAGGTCGTTGAGCATGCGGGTGATGCGATGGGTCTCGGCCTCGGTGGTGGCGAGGGCGCGCATCTGCTCCGGATCCAGGTTCTGGCCGCGGCGCTGCAGCCGGCGCAGGTAGCCGCCGATGATCATCAGGGGGTTGCGCAGCTCATGGGAGACGAGTCCCACGAAGTGCCGCTGCTGGCTCCAGGCCAGGGCCAGCCGGTCGAGCAGCCCATTGAAGGACTGGGCCAGCTCCTCCACCTCCAGGGGAGCCTTCTCGAGCTTGAGATGGCTGCTGGCCAGGCTTTCGGTGGTGACACCGGCCGCCATGCGGTTGAGATCCCGCAGCGGCTGGAGCAGCCGGCGGGTGAGCACGGAGATCGCCACCAGGGTCAGCACCAGGCACAGGATCCACACCACGGCCAGCCCCAGCAGCATGTTGCGCAGGCTGGACACGTTGTCGCTGATGTCCTCGGCGACCCAGAGCTGGCTGCCGCCGGGGGACTGGTGCAGGGTGTAAGTGAGAAAACTGTTGCCCTCCGGATCCTTCACCAGGCGGCGATCCGTGCCGACCAGCAGGGGCGTGAACGATCGGACCGACCAGGTGCCGCCCTGCGCCGCCATCGCCTGCCCGACCAGGCCGGGCAGGGCCACCAGTTCACCGGCGAGCGGCCTGGGCAGCAGCAGGGAGCCATCCCCGTGCCGCACCCAGAAGAAACGCTCCCGCGAACTGCGGCGCTCCAGCTCCCCGCCCAGGAGGGCGGCGTGGCTGGCGGACGGATCGGCGACGAGCCGGTCGAGCGCGTCGGCCAGGGAACCCGCCTCCTGCCGTTGGTCATGGTGCTGGTGATGCAGCAGACAGTCCCGGTTGATCAGGAGGGTGAAGGCGGAGGCGGCGCTGAAGCCCAGGAAGACGGACGTGAAGGCCGCCAGCCGGAGCTGGCCCAGAAGGCTTCCGAACATCCGGTGACGCCAGCCACGGGGAGGGGCCCCTGTCGGGGGGGCCATCGGTGGGTTGCTCGTCACAGGTGGCGGTTCTCGCTCCTCCTGGGCAGGAGCCGTTCCAGCAGGGCGGGCAGCCTGTCGAGAAGTTCGTGCTTGAGCACGTAGTCGTCGGCTCCGGCCTCCTGGGCCTGGCGGCGCCGTTCCGGGTCATTCAGGGAGGTGAAGATGACCACCGGCACGGTGCAGCCCCGGCTGCGCAGGTCCCCCAGGCATTCGATGCCGTCGCAGTCGTGCATCTGCACGTCGAGGAAGACGAGATCGATCCCCCCCTCGGCCAGCCTCGTCTCAAGGTCATGGCCGTTGGTCAGTGCCACCACCTCGCAGCCGGAGTCCGCCAGCTCCTCGGCCACCATGGCCCGGATGTTGGGGTCATCGTCGACGATCGAGACGGTGGGCCGAGCGGCGACTGCCTCGTCGGAGGCTGTCCCGACCTGGGTGGCGATCGGGACGATCGCCTGCTGTACCGAACGTCCCTGGAGGGGGAGGGGGGAGTTCATCGCACCTGGAACCTCGCCTCATCTTGCCGCGATCCGGGCCGATCGGCAGCGCCGGGACCGGGCCGGAGCCTGCGGTCAGACCGCCACCGGCTGGGGACAGAGTTCGCCGTAGAGCCGCTCCAGCGCGTCGATGTTGCCGGTGAGGGTGTAGCGCTCCAGGGCCCTCTGGCGGGCCCGGCGCCCCAGCTCCGCCGTGAGCACGGGTTGGTCGCGCAGCACCGGCAGCAGGGTGCGCAGCTGGGTGGTGACGCCCTGGGTGCTGATCACGATGCCGGCCCCCCCCTCCAGCACCTCTCCGTCGGCTCCGGCATCGGTGGCCACGCAGGCGGTGCCGCAGGCCATGGCCTCCAGCAGGGCCAGGGAGAGCCCCTCCACCAGGGAGGGCAGCAGGAACACCTCGGCGAGCTGCAGGAGCGCCACCCGGCGGGCCCGGCTGGCCTCGTAGCCCCACCAGATCACATCAGGCTCCGTGCCGCTCTGCAGCGAGGAGCGCAGCGGCCCGTCCCCCACGATCACCAGCACGCATCCCTGGGGGCGCACCAGCCGCCAGGCCTTCAGCAGCGCCTCGACGTTCTTCTCGGTGGCCACCCGCCCCATGTAGAGGAAGACGCGGCGGCCGCCCACCCTGAGCCGCAGCTGGGCCAGATCGGATTCGCCGCCTGGGGCGGCCGGCGCCCAGGTGTCGGTGTCGACCCCGTTGGGGATCACCGCCAGCCGCTCGCGCCGCACCCCCAGGCGCACCAGCACCTCGGCCTGCAGCTCGGAGAACACGATCACCCGGTCGAACTTCGCCAGGGAGGGGGCGTAGAGCTGGTAGGTGAGCTGCTGGGTGCCGGCGGTGAGGTTGCGCAGACCGGCGTCGAAGGGGGGATGGAAGGTGGCGACAAGGGGCAGACCCAGCTGCTGGCAGAGGTCGGGCAGGCGGAAGTCGAGGGGGGAGAGGGTGAGGCTGGCGTGCACCAGATCGGGTCGCAGCCGCTCCAGGGACTCCCGCAACTCCCGCTGGGCCCCCGGGGAGGGGATGGTGTACATCTGCGACTTCACCAGGTAGGGCAGGGCCACCTCGGGGTTGGCCTCCGGCCCGTCCGGCGGATCGAGCTCGCCTGCCCCCGCTTCCGGCCGTCCCAGGGAGGGGGTGGGGGTGTCGAAGTGAATGAAGCTCACCGCGTGGCCGCGCTGCCGCAGGGCTTCGGTGGTGCTGAGGCCGTAGGTGACGTTGCCGCAGAACGGAGACTTCTTGCCCAGCCAGGCAATGTGCATCACCTGTATGGCCCCACGCAACAGCGGAATTTAGCAGCGCTGCGAAGGCCCTCAGCTGCTGCGACAGGGGCGGGCCGCTCAGCTGCTGCGCCAGGGGCGTTCGCTCAGGGCGGCGACGGCGGCGATGGCGGCCAGCCCCCAGAGCACAGGCAGCAGCCCGTAGCGGCTCACCACGGTGCCCGCCAGCACCAGGGGCAGGCTGAGGGCGATGTTGATCAGGTTGTTCTGCAGGCCGAACACCCGGCCGCGCTGGTTTTCCGGGGTGTCCTCCTGGATCGTGGTCTGGGCGGGGATCGCCAGCAGGGCCGCACCCACCCCCAGCAGGCCGCAGAGCAGCAGGGTGAAGACGAGGTTGCCCCGCAGCTGGCCCAGCAGCACCAGGCACCAGGCGATGGTCCCGAGCCCCGCACTGGCCAGCCCCCGGCGGCTGAAGCGTTCCCCCAGCTGGGCCATGGCCAGGGCCCCCAGGGCCAGTCCCACCCCGCTCATCGCCAGCAGCACGCCGAAGCGGGTGGGACCGAGCCCGCCGATCGCCGCCGCCAGGCTGATCGCCAGCACGTAGAGGGCCGCCAGCAGGCTGTAGAGCAGCACCAGCTGGATCATGGCGCTGCGCACCTTGGGTCGCTCCCGCAGCACCTGCACCCCTTCGCCGATCTCCTCCCAGACGGAGATGGAGCGAGGCTCCCGCGGCGGTTCCTGGATCTCGATCCCGGCGATGGCCAAGGCCGCGGCGCCGTAGCAGAGCGGCAGCAAGACGAATTCTCCGCCCGGGATGCCCACCTGGGCCAGCAGGGTGCGCAGCAGCCGCAGGATCGGATCGCCGAGGGCGAAACCCACGATCGTGGCGGCCATGCTGGTGGCCTGGTAGACCGAATTGGCGGCGAGCAGCTGGGGATAGCTCACCAGCAGGGGAATGGCCGCCTGCTCGGCCGGCGCGAAGAACTGGGTGAGCACCGACTCGAAGAAGGTCATGGCCACCAGGGCCCAGTAGCCCCAGCTCAGCCCCAGCCACATCGGCCCCGGCAGCAGGCACAGGGGGGCCAGCATCACCAGGCCGGCCCGCAGGCCGTTGGAGGCCACCATCACGGTGCGCTTCGGCCAGCGGTCGGCCCAGACGCCCGCCACCGTCCCCAGCAGCATCGCCGGCACGGTGTTGGCCACGTAGATGCCGGTGGCCAGCAGGGTGATCATCTGGGCCCGGGTCTCGAAGCTCATCCGGAAGGCGGCGGCCGCCTCGGCGAGGGCCGCGTTGTTCTGCGGCGTGTCCGTCACCCAGTACTGGGCGATCAGGAACACCATCAGCACGATGTAGAACTTGTCCGCCAGCTGGGAGAACACCTGGCCGATCCAGAGGCGCCGGAATCCCGGCAGGGCCAGGACGGCGGCCAGTCCCCTCTCGGTCTTGCCGCTCGGGCTCATGCTGGCTCGGACGGATGGGAGGGCATGGGGTCGCAGGCGGTCCGCAGCAGTCTGAAGGCTCGCGGTCGCTGACCGAGATGCTCGCCGCACCAGGCCTCCACCAGATCCAGCAGGTGCAGCCACACCGCTTCCGGTCCCATCAGCTGGCCGTCACGGCGGCGCGGTGGGGCGGGGCGTGTCAGCCGCTGCAGCAGGGCCAGTTCGGAAGGGTTGAGCATCACCCTGGCCCCCGGGATCGCTCCGATCGCCAGCCCCTCGCTGGGCAGCAGGCTGCAGCGCCAGGACCAGTCCCCGATCGGCGGCACCAGCGCGGCGCCGCTGCGGACGCAGTGCTGCAGGGGCAGGGCGAAGCCCCCCAGGGCCAGCAGGTGGATGCTGCCCTGCACGGCCACCGCCAGGGCCTCCACCCGCTCGGACCGTTCCGTCACCACCGCCTCCAGGCGCCCCAGCTGGAGCAGCAGGTCGGCGAGCACCCCCGGGGCGGGCGTCTCGGCGGGCACGAGCTTGAGGCAGAGCTCGGCCAGGGCCTGGGCCGCGGCCAGGGTCTCCAGGCGCTGGGCCAGGCCGCTGTAGTTGCGAAGCACCCGCAGCTGCCGGACCCGCCGCAGGCCGCCGCGGCCCCCCACCTGCAGGACCAGATGGGCCAGGGGCACCGCCGCCGCCAGGCTGCTCTTCGGCCGTCGCGCCCCCGGCACCGCCAGCCGGGTGAGCCCTTCGGCCTCGCTCAGCAGGGTGAGCAGCCGGTCGTGCTCCCCCAGGGGACGGCAGGTGAGGGCCAGGCCCTCCAGGTGCTGTTCAGGCACCGGCGCGCAGCGCCTGCATCAGGGCCACGCCCCGGCTCGTGCCCAGCCGGCCGGCACCGGCCGCCACCAGGGCCAGTGCCTGGTCGAGATCGGCGATGCCACCGGCGGCCTTCACCGCCGCCCGGCCCCTGGCCAGGGCCACCAGCCGGGCCACCTGCTCCGGGGTCACCGCTGGGCCGAAGCCGCTGCCGGTCTTGAGATGGCGCACCCCGGCATCGATGCTGATCTCCACCAGCAGCTCCAGGGCCTCGGGGTCGAGGCGGCCCATCTCCAGGATCACCTTGACCGGCAGGCCGAGGTCGGTGATGGCCGCCAGATCGTCGAGCACGGCGGTGCCGTCGCCATCGGCCAGGGCCCCGAAATCGGGCACCACGTCCAGCTCGTCGGCACCGGCGGCGGCGGCCCACTCCGCCTCGGCCCGCTTGATCGCCGCCGGGATGGCCCCGAAGGGGAAACCCACCACGGCGACCAGCTTCACCGCCCCGTCGACCGGCAGCCGCTCACGGGCCACCGGCAGCCAGCGGGAGGCCAGGCACACCCCGGCGAAGCCGAAGTGGCGGGCCTCATCGCAGTAGCGGAGGATGGCCTCCCGGCCCTGGTGGGGGTCCAGGAGGGCGTGGTCGATCAGGGGGGCGAGGTCGGGCCGTTCGGGCTCCCGCTCAGGTGTCACGGGCCTGGATGACGCCGAATCCGCCATGGTTGCGGCGGTAGACCACCTGGATCTGGCCCGTGGCCGCGTCCCGGAACACGTAGAAATCGTGATCGATCACATCCAGCTGATGCAGGGCCTCCTCCAGGTCCATCGCCGGCATGGCGAAGTACTTGCGGCGCACGCCGCGGTGGGGCACGGCGGGCTCGAGGCCATCGGTGAGGGAGCCCCCGGGGTCGGGCAGCGTGGCAGCCCCGGCTTCCTCGGCCGCGGCGGAGCGGTGCACCGGGCCCTGGGTGCGCTCCTGGAGACGGTCCTTGTAGCGGGTCAGCTGGCGGCTCAGCTTGGTGGCCACCAGATCGATGCTGGCGTAGAGGTTCTCGCTGCGTTCCTGGGCCCGGATCACCACCCCGTTGGCGAAGACCGTGACTTCCGCCGTCTGCTGCGGCACACGGGGATTGCGGGCCACCGACAGATGCACGTCGGCTTCCTTGACGATGCCATCGAAGTGGCTGATGGCGCGATTGAGCTTGGCTTCGGTGTACTCCCTGATCGCCGGTGTGACGTCGAGATTGCGGCCGTGGATCAGCAGTTTCATTCGGGTGCCTGCCTCCAGAGGAATTCTGGCTCTGGGACAACCTCAAGCTAGGAACGCTGTTGCATGGCCCCCAACACTCCCGCAATTCTTTTTGAAGCCCCGGCTCCGGTGCCCTTCCCGCTGGCCTGGGAGTGGCAGCGCCAACTGCAGCGGCGCCGGCTCGACGATCCCGCCGTGCCCGACGCCCTGCTGCTGCTCCAGCACACCCCCTGCTACACCCTGGGCCGGGGGGCCAGCCTGGAGCACCTCGGCTTCGATCCGGCCGATCCGCCCCTGCCGCTGCACCGCATCGACCGCGGCGGCGAGGTGACCCACCACCTGCCCGGCCAGCTGGTGCTCTACCCGGTGCTCGATCTCCAGCGCCACGGCGGCGACCTGCACCTCTATCTGCGGGCCCTCGAGGACGTGGTGCTGGCGGTGCTGCAGGAGCTGGGGTTGGAGGGGGAGCGCATCGAGGGGCTCACCGGGGTCTGGCTGGAGGGCCGCAAGCTGGCGGCGATCGGGGTCGGCGCCCGGCGCTGGATCAGCCAGCACGGCCTGGCGCTGAATGTCGACTGCTCCCTGGAGGGCTTCGGCGCGATCGTTCCGTGCGGGCTCAGCGACCGGCCGGTGGGACGGCTGGTGGACTGGCAGCCCTGCCTCACCCCCGAGCAGGTGGCGCCGCTGCTGCTGGCGGCCTTCGCCCGCCGCTTCGGACTGACCCTGCGGCCGCCGGGGCCACAGGAGGGACTGGCTGGCCTGGGGGAGGGGGGAGACCGGTCGGGACTGGGAGAATCCTGATTTCCCGTTGCTCCACACCGGCCGCCCATGAACGCCAGAGCCGAGATCCACTGGGGCGGCAGCCCACGGGACCGCCGTGCCCTTGAAGGTCGCGCTGACTGGAGCTGGCTCGAGGGGCTTGAGGGCCTCTGGCCGGAACTGGAGCGGCTGCATGGCCCCCGGGTGGCCCTGGAAGCCCCCCACGGCCGCCATCCGGAGACGCTCCGCTACGACGAGCTGCGCCAGGCGATCGACCGGGCGGCGACGGCCTTCGCCGATCTGGGGGTAGGGCCCGGCGATGTGGTGGCCCTGTTCGCGGAGAACGGTCCCCGCTGGCTGGTGGCCGACCAGGGGCTGATGCGGGCGGGGGCGGCCGACGCGGTGCGCGGCAGCGCGGCGCCGGCCGAGGAGCTGCGCTACATCCTCGAGGACGCCGGCGCGGTGGGGGCGGTGCTGGAGTCGGCCGCCCTGCTGGAGCGGCTGGCCCTCGACGGGCCGGCCCTGCAGCGGCTGCGCTTCATCGTGCTGCTGGAGGGGGAGGCCCCGGCCGTTCCCCTGCCGCTGCCCTGCCTCACCTGGGACGACCTGCTGAAGCGCGGCGCCGCCAGCCCCCTGCCGCCCGTCCCCACGGGAGGGCCCGGGCGGCTGGCCACGCTTCTGTACACCTCCGGCACCACCGGCCAGCCCAAGGGGGTGCCCCTCAGCCACGCCAACGTCCTGCACCAGCTGGGCGCCCTGGGGGTGGCGGTGTCGCCGAGCCCCGGCGATCACGTGCTGTCGGTGCTGCCGATCTGGCATGCCTACGAGCGCACCGCCGAGTACTTCCTGCTCAGCTGCGGCTGCCGCCAGACCTACACCACCCTCAAGCAGCTGCGTTCCGACCTGCAGAAGGTCCGGCCCCAGTACCTGATCAGCGTGCCGCGGCTGTGGGAGGCCCTGCTCTCGGGCTTCGAGGATGCCCTGGCCGCCATGCCCGCCTCCCGCCAGCGCCTGCTGCGCCGGGCCCTCGCCGTCAGCCGGGCCTTCCACCGGCGGCGGCGGGTGGCCCTCGATCTCACCCTGAAGCAGGAAACAGCGGCCGACCGGCTTCTGGCCGCCGGCGGCGCCCTGCTGCTCTGGCCGCTGCATGGGGCGGCCGGCGCCCTGCTGTGGCCGAAGGTGCGCGGCCAGCTGGTGGGCGGTCGGCTGCGCACCGCCATCAGCGGCGGCGGGGCCCTGGCCATCCACGTGGACGGCTTCTTTGAGGCCGTCGGCATCGAGCTGCTGGTGGGGTACGGCCTCACCGAGACCAGCCCGGTGCTCGCCTGCCGCCGGCCCTGGAGCAACCGCCGCGGCAGCGCCGGCCAGCCCCTGCCGGACACCGCCCTGAAGGTGGTGGATCCCGTCACCAGGGCCTCGCTCCCGGTGGGCGAGCGGGGGCTGGTGCTGGCCAGGGGGCCCCAGGTGATGGGGGGCTACCACAACAAGCCCGAAGCCACGGCGAAGGTGCTGGATGGCGAGGGCTGGTTCGACACCGGCGATCTGGGCCTGCTGCTGGCCGATGGAACCCTGGTGCTGACCGGCCGCGCCAAGGACACGATCGTGCTCAGCAGTGGCGAGAACATCGAGCCCGGCCCCCTGGAGGAGGCCCTGGTGGCCTCGCCGCTGGTGGAGCAGGTGATGCTGGTGGGCCAGGACCGCAAGCAGCTCGGGGCCCTGGTGGTGCCGAAGGCGGAGGTGCTGCAGGCGTTCGCCGCCGAGGCCAATCTCCCCTGCCCTGAGCCCGGGGAGCCCGGTGCCGGCGCCGATCCCGCCCTGCTGCGGGCCCTCTGCCGCGAGTGCAACCGCCTGCTGGCGGCCCGGCCGGGCTCCCGGGCCGACGAGCGCCTCGGCGGCGTGGCCCTGGTGGAGCCCTTCAGCATCGACAACGGCCTGCTCACCCAGACCCTCAAGCAACGCCGCGATCGGATCGCCGAGCGGGACCGCGGCGCCATCGCCGCGCTCTACGGCGAGAGCTGACCCCATGGTTGACCGGATCCCCCGTCGCCTGACAGCCTGTGCCCTGCACCTGAAGTCCCATGGCCGACGGCAACAGCCTCAACATCAAGCGATCGATCACGGTGCGTGCCGTGGTGACGCCGCGCTGGAAGGAGGATGCCGAGCGGGAGCTCAGCAATGCGCTCACCAATTTCGACCAGCAGCTGGCCCAGCTGGAGCAAGAGGGGCAGCGGCTGGTCGATGAGATCCGTCGTCAAAGCGCCAATCCCCTCGATCCCCGCGTGCAGGAACAGGTGGGTTCGGTGCAGCAGCAGGTGGTGGCCAAGCGCGCCGAGTTCGAGGAGCAGAAGCGCCAGGTGCTCGACCAGCAGCGCCAGGTGCGGGAGCTGGAGATGGAGCAGGTGGTGGAGCAGGGCCAGATCGAGAGCTTCTGCGACGTCCAGGTGGGCGACAACCTGGTGCAGAAGCTGCAGGTGGCGGTGCTGGTGCGGGATGGGGTGATTGAGGCGATCGAGGGGGGCTGATCCTTCCGCCACCTAAAATCCCCCCCATCACAGAGGCAGTCCCCCGTTGGCCACCCACGAAATCTTCATGCCGGCCCTCAGCTCCACCATGACGGAGGGCAAGATCGTGGAGTGGCTCAAGAAACCCGGTGAGCGGGTCGAGCGGGGCGAGTCGGTGCTCGTGGTCGAGTCCGACAAGGCGGACATGGATGTGGAGGCCTTCCAGGAGGGGTTCCTGGCGGCCGTGCTGATGGAGGCGGGCAGCACCGCCCCGGTGGGTGAAACGATCGGCCTGATCGTGGAAACCGAAGCGGAGATCGCGGCGGCCAAGGCAGCAGCCCCGGCCCCTGCCGCGGCTGCACCCACCCCTGCAGCGGCCGCACCAGCACCCGCTCCAGCTGCTGCGGCCCCCACCCCAGCCGCGCCCGCCCCGGCGCCGGTGGCGGTTCCTGCCGCCGCCAGCGACGGCCGGGTGGTGGCCACCCCCCGGGCCCGCAAGCTGGCGGCCCAGCTCGGTGTGGCCCTGGCCTCCGTTCGGGGCAGCGGCCCCAACGGCCGGATCCAGGCCGAGGACGTGGAGCAGGCCACCGGCCAGCCCGTCAGCGTGCCGCGGGTGGCCGAAGGCACCGCTCCGGCCATGGCCGCCCCGGCCGGCAATGGAGCAGCGGCCGCCCCTGCAGCCCCCGCCGGTCAGTCCTTCGGCCGTGCCGGGGAGACGGTGGCCTTCAACACCCTGCAGCAGGCGGTCGTCCGCAACATGAACGCCAGCCTGGCGGTCCCCTGCTTCCACGTCGGCTACACGATCACCACCGACCGGCTCGACGCCTTCTACAAGCAGGTGAAGGCCAAGGGCGTCACCATGACGGCCCTGCTGGCCAAGGCCGTGGGCGTCACCCTGGCCCGCCATCCCCAGGTGAATGCCTCCGCCAGCGACGCCGGCATGGCCTACCCCGCCTCCGTCAACGTGGCCGTGGCCGTGGCCATGGATGACGGCGGCCTGATCACGCCGGTGCTGGCTGCCGCCGACCGCACCGACCTCTATTCCCTCTCGCGCAACTGGGCCGATCTGGTCGCCCGCTCCCGCTCCAAGCAGCTCAAGCCGGAGGAGTACACCACCGGCACCTTCACCCTCTCCAACCTGGGCATGTTCGGGGTCGATCGCTTCGACGCGATCCTGCCCCCGGGCACCGGCGCCATCCTGGCGGTTGCCGCTTCCCGGCCCGTCGTCGCGGCCCTCAAGGACGGTTCGATCGCGGTGCGGCGCCAGATGCAGGTGAACCTCACCGCCGATCACCGCGTCATCTACGGCACCCATGCCGCCGCCTTCCTCAAGGATCTCGCCGACCTGATCGAGAACCGGCCCGAAAGCCTGGCCCTCTAGGACATCTCCCTTCCGCGTGGTCACCCCCGCCGTGCCGGATCCCGCCGACCTGCGCCTGTCGAGCTACGACTTCGCCCTGCCGCAGGAGCGGATCGCCCAGCGGCCGGTGGAGCCCCGGCACGCCGCCCGGCTGCTGGTGGTGGACCCGGCGGGGGCCGGGCCTGCCCCCCAGGCCCGCCACCTCAGCGCCTGGGATCTGCAGCACGAGCTCAGGCCCGGCGACCTGCTGGTGGTGAACGACACCCGGGTGCTGCGGGCCCGGCTGGAGGCACGGCGGCCCGGCGGCGGTGCGGTGGAGCTGCTGGTGCTCGAGCCCTGGCCGGGCGGGGCGGGGCAGTGGCTGTGCCTGGCGCGGCCCGCCAAGAAGCTGCGGCCCGGTGACCGCCTGGAGGTGGTAGCCGAGGGCCAGCCGCCCCTGATGGTTGCGGTGGTGGGCAGCGATCCCTCCACCGGCGGCCGCATCGTGCAGTTCCCGCCGGACTGCGCCGATGCGGCCGCCCTCGAGCCCCTGCTGGTGCAGTACGGCGCCATCCCCCTGCCGCCCTACATCCACGAACACGACGCCAGCGACAACGAGCGCTACCAGACCCGCTATGCCGCCCGTCCCGGCGCCGTGGCCGCCCCCACCGCCGGCCTGCACCTCAGCGACGAGCTGCTCTCTGCGATCAGGGGGCGTGGTGTCGGGGTGGCCACCACCACCCTGCACGTGGGCCTGGGCACGTTCCGGCCGATCGAAACGGAAGACCTCAGCGCTCTGGAGCTCCACAGCGAATGGGTGGACGTGAGCCCGGCGCTGGTGGAGGCGGTGGCGGCCTGCCGGGCAGCCGGAGGCCGGGTGATCGCCATCGGCACCACCTCGGTGCGCAGCCTGGAGGCCGTGGCCCAGCTGCACGGCGGCGAGCTCCGCCCCCACACCGGCCCGGTGAACCTGGTGATCCAGCCCGGCTACCGCTTCGCCGTGGTGCAGGGCCTGCTCACCAACTTCCACCTGCCGAAGAGCTCGCTGCTGCTGCTGGTGAGTGCCCTGATCGGCCGCGAGCGCCTGCTGGCTCTCTACGCCGAGGCGATCGAGCGCCAGTACCGCTTCTTCTCCTACGGCGATGCCATGTGGATCGCGCCGGAGGCGGTGCTGCCAGGGGCCAGGCCAGCCTGAAAAAAAAGCCCCCGGGGATCCCCGGGGGCTGGTGGTTGGCGCCGAAGCCTGATCAGGCGGCGGCCAGGTTCGCGGCCACGAAGTCCCAGTTGACCAGCTTGTCGAGGTAGGTGGTCATGTAGTCGGGACGGCGGTTCTGGTAGTCGAGGTAGTAGGCGTGCTCCCAGACATCCATGGTGAGCAGGGCCTTCTGCCCATGGGCCAGGGGCAGATCGGCGTTGGCGGTCTTGGTGATCTTCAGGGTGCCGCCATCGAGCACCAGCCAGGCCCAGCCGCTACCGAACTGGGTGGCACCGGCCGCCTTGAACTGCTCCACGAAGGCGTCGAAGCTGCCGAAGTCGGCGGCGATCTTCTCGGCCAGGGCGCCGGTGGGGGCGCCGCCGCCACCGGGCTTGATGCACTGCCAGTAGAAGCTGTGGTTCCAGACCTGGGCGGCGTTGTTGAACACGCCCGCCTTGGAGGCATCACCGGCGACGGCCAGGATCACCTCTTCGAGGCTCTTGCCCTCGAGCTCGCCACCCTCGATCAGCTTGTTGAGGTTGGTGACGTAGGCGGCGTGGTGCTTGCCGTGGTGGAACTCGAGGGTCTGCCGGGAAATGTGGGGCTCGAGTGCGTCGAGGCCGTAGGGCAGTTCGGGCAGCTGGTGAGCCATGGGAGAGGGTTGGGGTTACGCGGCATTGTAACGATCGTCACCCGAATCCAGGCTGCCCGGGGCAGGGGGTCAGCCCTTGATCTCCAGCAGTTCCACCTCGAACACCAGGGTGGCGTTGGGGGGAATCACGCCACCGGCGCCACGCTCGCCGTAGGCCAGATCGGGGGGGATGACCAGCTTGCGCTTGCCGCCCACCTTCATGCCGGCGACGCCCTCGTCCCAGCCCCGGATCACCCGGCCGGCGCCGAGGGGGAAGGAGAAGGGGCCGCGGCCGTAGCTGCTGTCGAACTCCTTGCCGTTGGTGAGGGTGCCGCGGTAGTTGACCACCACGGTCTGGCCGCTTTTGGCCTCGGCGCCTTCGCCCAGGGCCAGGTCGGTGATGCGCAGGCCGCTGGGGGTGGTGCGTTCGGTGGGGGAGACGAGCTCGCCTCCCAGGGCCGCGGCCCCACTGGAGGCCAGATCGGCGCTGGAGGAATCGGGAGCCATGGTGAACAGGGTGGGGTTGGGGACGTCGGGGTCGAGTTCAAGCGGGGCCGCCACGGCCTGCTTCGCCGCCGGTGCGGGGTTGGCCTGCGGCGCGGTGGCGGGGCCGGAACGGGCCAGGGCCTGCTGGACGCCGGTCTCGGCGGGGGCCGGTGCGGCGGCCTCCACCTGGGAGGGCGACACCAGCTGGCTGACGAAGGCCAGCATCAGACAGGCCACGCAGACGAACGAACTGATCAGGATGTCGCGCATGCGGAAGGACCCGGATGGGGGGATTCTGCCAGCGGCCCTGCCGGCCTCAGAGCAGCGGCGGCAGGTTGGGGGGCACGTAGGTGGTGTACCCCCAGCCCCCGCTGCTGTTGTTGAAGGTCTGGTTGTTGAACAGGTCGGAGTAGATGGCGTTCCAGTTGGAAATGCCGCCATCCCCCATGCCGACGGCGAACACTTCCACATTGCCAGGATTGGACTGGGCGGCGGTCGCATTGAGCGCCGCATTGAGCTGCAGCTGGTTCGCCCCCCAGATATCGACACCGGCCGCATCGGGCACCTTGATCGGTGTGCCGGCGCTCGTGTAGCGCAGGCCGGAGCTGGTGATCGGATCACCGGCCAGATCAGCGTCCGTCGGCAGAGCCACGTTGACCCCACTCCAGCCCTGGCCGAACTCCGGTCGGTTGTCCCACCAGGGACGGCGTTCCGGCCGGCCATCGGTGATCAGGCCCACATAGGTGAGCGTGTCGGGAGTCAGGCTGGCCTGCTCCACGGCGATCAGTTGCCGCAGGGCGGTGAGGGCCCCCAGCATCTCCGTGCCGCTGTAGCGGTTTCCGGGTGTGCCGGGGGCGGTGTAGGCATCGAGGCTGCTGGGGGCCGGCAGGCCGCGGTTGATCCAGTCGGCGCTGGTGGAGGCGCCGTACTGAACGTTGGGAGTCGTGGTGGCCAGGACATCGCTGGCCAGGGTGACACCGGCTGATGGGTCCGAACTGGTGAAAGTGGTTTTGGAGTGGGTGACGAGGTAACTGAAATCGACCGTGTGGATCGTGATCCTCTGGGCGGTGAAGTTGTCGAACGGGTTGTCGATCAGCGACCAGGTCTTGATTTCTTCAGACAGTGATTGGCTGTCGGTGAGCTGGATGTTGCCGTTGAAGCCGTACTGGCCGTTCTTGGTGAAGATGTAGCCGGCGTTGTTGAAGGCCGGCTTGAGGCCGTAATAGAAGGCCAGGCGGTTCTGGGCCTCCAGACGGCTCACCCCCGATGGATCGCTGCCCTGCATCGAGGTGGAGTTGTCGAGCAGGAGATAGAGGTTGACCGGCTGCGGATCGGTGATGGAGATCGGTGGCTTCGGGCCGATCGGTGGGCTGTCGTAGTTGATATCGACGCGGGCCGGATTGCTGGTGGCTCCCTGTTCGTCCTGGATGGTGTAGAAGATCGCCGTGGGGTTCGTGACGAAGCCCGCCTGGGGCGAGAAGGTGATGTCGCCGTTGAAGGGGTCCACGCTCCAGGTGCCTTGCCCGGGAACGACCAGCGGATCGCCGGGGTTGGTGGTTCCCACGATCTTGATCGTGGCAGGCACGAGATTGGAATCGATGTCGGAGTCGTTGGCGACCACGCGCACGGTGCCGCTCTGGCCGGAGGTCACCCGGCCGATGTAATCGTCAGCGGCCACAGGGTTGTCGTTGGTGCCTTCGATCGTGATCGTGGCCACCGCCGTATCGGTGAGACCTCCGGGCCGATCGAGCACGGTGTAGTTGAAGGATTCGGTGAGTTGATCCCCCACGTTCAACCGCTCCACCGTGAGATTGCTGTTGTCCACCGTGTAGGTGTAGGTGCCATTGGCGTTGAGGGTGAAGCGGCCGTACAGGCCCTGCAGCGCGGCGCCCACGGTGCCGGCGGTGCCCGAGCCCTCGAACGCGCCGGTGCGGATGCCGGTGACCGAGCCCCTGCTGATCACCGGGGTGTCGTTGCTGTCCACGTCGGTGTCGTTGGCCAGCACATTTCCCGTGGCATCGAATCCACCGCTGCTGTTGGCGACGCCTCCCGCCTCCTTGGCGAGGCCGGTGTCGTTGTTGGCCACCGGGGCATCGTTGGCCCCCTGGATGGTGATCGTGAGCACGGCGTCATCGGTGAGACCGTCGGTTTGATCCAGCAGGGTGTAGTTGAACTGCTCGATCAGGGTGTCGCCGGCATTCAACGCGTCGACGCTGCTGTTGGCGTTGTCGACCACATAGCGGTAACGACCATTGCTGTCGATCGTCAGGGAGCCGTAGAGCCCCCGGAAGGCGGTTCCGATCGGACCGGAGCTGCCCGTGCCTTCGGCGTTCCCCAGGCGGATCGAGACGATGGAGCCATTGAGGAACGGCGTGTTGTTGGCATCGACGTCGCTGTCGTTGAGCAGGACGTTGCCGGTGGCATCGGCGCCGGGCGTGCCGTTGAAGCGGCCACCGGCTTCGATGGCGGTGCCGGTGTCGTTGTTGGCCACCGGGGCATCGTTGGCCCCCTGGATGTCGATGGTGAGAACGGCCACATCCTCGAGGCCGCCGCTGTCTCGCACCGTGTAGTTGAACTGTTCGCTGAGCATGTCGCCCCGGTTCAGCGCTTCCACGATCGGGTTGGCATTGGCCACCACATAGGTGTAGGAACCGTCGGCGTTGATGGTCAGCGCTCCGAAGAGGCCCTGCAATGGGACTCCCGCGGCGACGGCGAGGCCGGCCCCTTCCCTTCCGCCCAGCCGGATGGCCGTGACCGTTCCCCGGGTGACCAGCGGGGTGTCAGCGCTGTCCACATCGGTGTCATTGAGCAGGACGTTGCCAACGGCGCTGGAGCCGGTTGTGGCGTTGAAGCGGCCGCCGGCTTCGATGGCGGTGCCGTCGTCATCACGGGCCACGGGTGCATCGTTGGCCCCTTGGATGGTGAGGCGCAGGACGCCGATGTCCGTGAGACCGAGGCGGTCTCTGACCGTGTAGTTGAAGGTCTCGATCAGGCTGCCGCCCGGACTGAGGGCATCGACCGATGGGTTGGCGTTGTCGACCACATAGGTGTACGTCCCATTGGCGTTGATGGTGAGGCGGCCGTAGGTGCCGTTGAGCACGAAGCCGCCCGCCCCGTCAGCGGTTCCAGCCGTGCCCGCTCCCTCGGTGGCACCGGTGCGGATCGCCGTGATCAGGCCGTTGACAGCCGGGGTGTCGTCACGATCCACGTCGGTGTCGTTGGTCAGGACGTTGCCGGTGGCATCGGCGCCAGCCGTGCCGTTGGCCACGCCCCCCGCCTCCACGGCCGTGCCGCTGTCGTCGTTGGCGAGCGGGGCGTCGTTGGCTCCGAGGATGCTGATGTTGAGAACCGCCGTGTCACTCAGACCACCGGGGTGATCAAGCATGGTGTAGTTGAACGACTCGATGATGAAGTCGCCGGGATCCAGGCCATCGACGAAGCGGTTGGTGTCGTCGACCACGTAGGCGTAATCGCCATTGGCCTGGATCGTGAGGGTGCCATACAATCCAACCAGCACGAATCCGCCGCCGGCGATGGATGTGCCGGCCAGGCCTGCGCCCTCCTTGGCGCCCCGACGGATCGCCGTGACCGTGCCCAGGGGTGGAGCCACGAGATTGTCACCGTCGTTGCTGTCGACATCGCGGTCGTTGGCGATCACGTTGTCGGTGGCAGCCCGGCCGGGTGTGCCGTTGAGCGTGCCCCCCGCCTCCACGGCCGTGCCGGTGTCATTCACCGCCATGGGGCCGTCATTGACCGCGACGGGGGCGTCATTGGCGCCCTGGATGTTGACGGTCAGCGTGAAATCAACGGTTGTGCCCGACGCGATGATTCTTTGGGTGAAGATGAAGTTTTCGCTGAGGGCGTCGCCCTCGTTCATCCTGTCGACAGTGGCGGTTGCGTTGTCGACTACGTAGATGTACTCGCCTGTTGCCTGGAGGGTGAGTTTGCCGTACAGGCCCTGCAGGGGAGTGCCGACAGTGCCTACGACTCCGCCGGCAGTTCTGATTCCCGAGATCTCGAATAAAGAGGTGTTGGTGCCACTGATCAGATCGCCTCGTCCAGCCTGGCCGCCGGAGCTGTTGTTGACTCCACCGGCTTCCTTGGCAAACGCGATGGTGGGATCAACATTGACGTTCGGTCCATTGATCGTGATCGTCAGAACGGCGGTGTCGATGAGCCCGCCGGTGAGACGGTCGAGGACCGTGTAGTTGAAGGAGTCGAAGAGGGGTGGGCTGCTGGGCGTTAAGAGAGAAACGTCTTGATTGTTGTTGTCGACAACATAGGTGTAAGCGCCATTGCTTGCGATCGTCAGCGTGCCGTAACTGCCGTTGATGACGAAGGTGGCTCCGTTGTCATTGGTGATGCCTGCTGGGCCAGAGCCTTCGCTGCTGCCTGCCTGGATCTTGGTGACCGTGCCATTGATCGGCGGCGTGTCGTTGGAATCGACATCGGTGTCATTGGTGAGGACATTGCCTGTGGCGTCGTAGCCACCGATGTCATTGAATTGGCCGCCGGCGGCCCCGGCCGTGCCGCTGTCATCAATGGCCACCGGCGCGTCGTTGGCCCCCTGGATGGTGATCGTCAGAACGGCCGTGTCGGTCAGGCCGCTGGGACGGTCGAGCAGGGTGTAGTTGAAGGACTCGATCAGGACATCGCCGGGGTTGAGGGCATCGACCGTGGGGTTGTTGTCGTCGATGACATAGACGTAGGAACCATCGGCGTTGAGCGTCAGGTTGCCGTAAAGCGTCTGGAAGGATGTACCCACGCTGCCGGCAGAGCCGGCGCCCTCCCTGTCACCCAGGCGCAGCGCGGTGATGCGGCCCTGCGGGGGAGCGGCCGTGTTGTTGCCATCCGCCGCATCCACATCCCGGTCGTTGGCGATCACATTGCCGATGGCGTTGCTGCCCGCAGTGCCGTTGAAGGTGCCGCCGGCCTCCAGGGCCGTACCGGTGTCGTCGCTGGCCACGGGGGCATCGTTGGCCCCGGTGATCGTGATCCTCAGAACGCCGATATCGGTGAGGGCCCCATCAGAAACCGTGTAGTTGAAGGATTCGCTCAGCAGGGCGCCGGGATCCAGGGAATCGACCGCCGGATTGGCATTGTCGAGCGCATAGGTGTAGGTCCCATTGGCGTTGATGCGCATGGTGCCGTAACTGCCCACCAGCACGAACCCGCCGCCGCCATCCGGCGTCCCCGCCGTGCCGGCCCCTTCCGTGGCCCCCAGCCGGAGACCTACCACCTGTCCGTTGAGGGCGGGCGTGTCGTCGGAATCGACGTCAATGTCGTTGAGCAGCACGTTGCCGCTGGCGTTCGCGCCCGGCGTGCCGTTGAAGCGGCCACCGGCCTCCAGCGCCGAACCGACGTCATCGACCGCCACCGGTGCGTCGTTGACCCCCCGGATCGTCAGGGTCAGGACGGCGGTGTCGGTCAGGCCGCCGGGGTGATCAAGCAGGGTGTAGTTGAACGACTCGGTGATGGTGTCGCCCGGATTGAGGGCCTCCACCACGGGGTTGGCGTTGTCGACCACGTAGGTGTAGGTCCCATCGGCCCGAAGGGTCAGGGAGCCGTAGAGCCCCGTCAGAGCCGAACCGACCGTGCCGGCGGTGCCGGCGCCTTCCCTGGCCCCGGTGCGGAACGACACCACGGCGCCCAGGGGGGGAGCCACCAGATTGTTGCCGTCCCGGTTGTCGACATCGCGATCGTTGCTGATCACGTTGCCGCTGGCATTGGTCCCGGGGGTGCCGTTCAGGGTTCCACCGGCCTCGATGGCCAGGGCGGTGTCGTCGGCGGAGACCGGGGCATCATTGGCCCCCTGGATCGTGATTCTCAGGACCCCGCTGTCGCTCAGGGCCCCATCGGAGACGGTGTAGTTGAAGAATTCCGTGAGGCTGGCGCCGGGATCGAGGGCATCGACCGTGGGGTTGGCGTTGTTCAGCTCATAGGTGTAGGAGCCATCGGCGTTGATGGTGAGCTGGCCGAAGCTGCCCCTCAGGGGCGATCCCACGCTGCCGGCCGTGCCCGCTCCCTCGCTGGCTCCGGTGCGGAAGGCCGTGACCCGTCCCCGCACGGTGAGTGGGTTGTCGGCGGGATCGGGATCGGTGTCGTTGGCCAGCACGTTGCCGTTGGCGTTGCTGCCGGGGGTGGTGTTGAAGCTGCCGCCCGCCTCCACGGCTGTTCCCGCGTCGTCCACCGCCACGGGAGGCCGGTTGGCCACCAGGATCACGGTCTTGGTGCTGAGGTAGTCGTTGAGCCCGCCGGCTCCATCGCTGCCGTTGCGCTCGCCATTGGCGGCTCCGGAGAGGCCGGGGGTGGTGCTGCCGGTGCCGTTGCCGCCGCTGCCGTTCGGTGTACCGGTGCCGGGCAGGCTGGTGTAAGTGACGTCGGCGGTGTTGGTCAGGGCCGTACCGGGCGCCAGGGCGGCCGAAAGCACGCCCCTGTAGGTGATGGTGACGCTCTCGCCGATCCCCAGTTCCGGCACCGTCACCAGGATCCGGTCCGCCAGGCCGTTGCTGCCGCTGACGATCGAGCTGTCGGTGGCGGGCGGCGCACCCGGCTCGCTCAGGACAATGGTGGGTGGACCCGTCAGGGTGAAGTTGGGACCGAGGGCATCGAGGCTGTCGGCGATGACGAGGTCGAAGGCCTTGGAGATGGTCGCGTTGCCGGAGACCGGCGAGTCGCTCGTGTTGCGGATGGTGACGGTGTAGACGAGGGTGTCGCCGGGGGTGGCATTGGGATTGCCCGGGTTGCCGGTCTTTTCGATCGCGACCGTTTTGTCGATCAGCAGGTTGGGCTCCAGCACCGACAGGGGCGTGGCGGTGGTGGTGCGCTGCACGGTGCTGCCGAGGAGCCCCGCGCTGGTGGTCATCCGGTTGGTGAGGGTGACCCCGGCCTGATTGCTGGCCACGTTGGTGACGATGGCGTTGAACTCGATCACCACCGACTCGATCTGGTTGGCGTCGTTGTTGGTGTTGATGAAGTCCCCGAAGTTCCAGGTCAGCACCTGACCGGCGATCGTCGTGGGGGCAAAGCTGGCGGTGGGGATCACCGTTGTGTTGTTGCCGGCGCTGGGCAGGAAATAGGGGTTGATCGAACCCTGGCTCCAGTTCAGATCGCTGGCGCTCGCAGCGACGAAAGCCAGGGTGGCGGTGTTGTCGTTGAGGAAGCTCAGACCCGTCGGCAGGTTGTCGAAGATGAAGGAATTGCTCAGGGTCCCCTGGGGAATGTTCTCCTGCAGCCGGAAGCGCACGATCTCACCGATGGTCACCCCG
This sequence comes from Synechococcus sp. FACHB-909, assembly GCF_014698945.1. Lineage (NCBI taxonomy): Bacteria > Bacillati > Cyanobacteriota > Cyanophyceae > Synechococcales > Synechococcaceae > Synechococcus > Synechococcus sp. FACHB-909. Next base: position 156,321 of record NZ_JACJTY010000004.1, read on the forward strand.
TTGCCGCTGGTGCTGGCTTCGGAACTGAGTCGGGTGGACTTGAAGGTGCCTTGGGCCAGACTCACCACCGACCGGCTGGCGCTCTTGCTGTAGTTGTTGACGCCCCCGTCGCCATTCCTCTCCCCGTTGATGGCGCCGGAGCTGCCAGGGGTGGTGCTGCCCGTGGTATTGCCGCCGCTGCCATTGGGTGTGCCGACCCCCGGCAGACCCGTGTAGGCGATGGTGGCGGTGTTGGTGAGCGTGGTGCCCGGCTGGATCCCGATCAGCACCACGCCGGTGTAAGTGAAGCTGAAGCTCTGACCGCTGTTGAGCCGATCGATCTGGAGCTGGATCCGGTCGCCGTCGGCGGCGCTGGCGCCGCTGGTGACGGAGTTGTTGATGATGGATCCTGTCCCAGGCGGCAGGCTCCCCGGCAGGCTGACGCTCCGCAGGTCGAAGTTGCTGCCCAGGTTGCCGAGGGCATCGTTGAGCACCAGGTCAAAGGCATCGGCGCGGCCCGCCGCATTGCGCACCGTGACCGTGTAGGTGAGCGTGTCGCCGGCCTGGACGTTGTTGCTGGGGTTGGCGGACTTGGTGATCGTGATGCTGGGCTCGGTGATCTGCACCGCCGTGCTGCCGCTGGCGGAGCCGCCCGTGTAGCTCACCGTGGCGGTGTTGGTGCGGGTGACACCGTTGCTGTTGCCGCTGGTGTTGGTGACCAGGGCGTTGAATTCCACCGCAACCGTGTCGTCAACGGCGTTGTTGCGGTCGCTGTTGGTGAGGTTGCCGAAATCCCAGGTGAGGGTGGAGCCGGAGACCGTCGGGGTGGCGGGCAACTGAGATCCGCCCACACCGGAAGAGAAGATCGGGGCGGAGGCGCTGCCGTCGGCCAGGAAGGAGAGTCCGGTGGGCAGGACGTCCACCAGCCTGAAATTGGCCAGGTTCCCCTCCGGCACCGTCACCTGCACCCGGTAGCGGACGATCTCACCGATGGCGAGCTTGTTGCCGAGGGTGGAACTCTCCGACGTGGAGACGATCGACTTGCTCACCGTCGCGTTGCGCAACGTCACGGTGGCGTTGTCGATCAGCCGGGCCGCACCGGGCAGGTAGCCCGTGCCGCCGCTGGGCAGGTTGGTGTAGTCCTCCAGCACCCCCAGGTTGGTGAGGAGGCCGCCCACCAGCTGGCCATAGGCACCGGCGTCGACGCTGGTGTCGAAGGTCACCACGGCGATGTTGCGGCCGCTGCTGGCGTTGTACCCATCGATGGCGCCGCCGCCGGCCCCGGTCAGGGGATCGCTGGGGGTGGGGCCCGGATCGCTCAGCCGGATGCCGTTGGCGCTGAAGATGTCCGCCTGGCTGGCGGCCGTGCCGTCGGGCCGCGTGTAGTTGATCGTCGCGCCGCTGCCGTCGACGATCCGCAGGCTGCCGGGGGTGAAGCTGAGCCCGGCGGGCAGTTCATCCCGCAGCTGGACATTGAAGGCGCCGCGGTAGCTGGTGCCGATGTTCTCGATCACCACCACGAAGCGGATCGTGTCCCCCGCATCCAGCCCCGTGACGTTGGAGTCGAGGGCGCCGTTGCTGACAGCGCCGGTGGAGCCGTTGCCGCCGGCCACACTGATGCCGTTGCTGTTGACGGTGCCGCTGAAGGGCACGCCGCCGATGGCGGCCGGGAAGCTGGCCCCTGCCGTGTTGAGGGCCGGGGTGTAGGTGGCGCCCTGGGCGCCGGTGAGGCTGTCGCGGCTGGTGACGACGATGCCCTTGCGGATCTTGAGGTTGGGGGCCAGCACCTCGCCGGTGACCGGTGAGATCTGGGTGGGGCGGCTGACGCCGTTGGAGTCCACCGTGCTGGCGGTGGCGATGTTGGTGATCGGCAGCCGGTCGTTGATCGCGGCGCCCGTCACCGTGACCGTGTAGTAGATGTCGACCGTTGTGGGGGTGTTGCCCGGGTCGCTGCTGTTGGCGATCGTTGCCACCAGATCGTTGACCGCCGGCCCGGTCTTGAGCTGGTTGTCCACCAGCGCTGGAGCGTTGTGCAGGCTCCCGTAGCTGAACTGGCCGGATGGGGGCAGGCTGCCGGCAGCCCCACCGCTGAAGTCGAAGGCGGCGGGGCTGCCGGCGCCGCTGGCCTCCCGCTCAACGTCGTAAATGGGGGTGGGCAGGAAGTCGCTCAGGCTGAAGCCCTGGATGTCGCCGGTGGGGAAGGTCACCGTGAGGCGGTAGGTGACCGTGTCTCCGGGCGTGAGCACCAGGGGGCCGGCCCCCTGGGCCTGGCCGTTGCGGGCCACCACCGACTTGGAGGAGGTGATGTCGGCCACGTTCAGGTCGACCGAACTGCTGTCGGTGACCTGGCGGTTGGTGTTGAAGAAGAGACCGCCTGGCAGCTGCCTCTGGATGTCCCCCTGCAGGGTGACGTCGTTGACCAGCGTGTCACCGGCCTTGATGTTCTGACCGGCCGTCCTGGGCGCCACGAAACTGTCGTCGACGCTGGCGGTGAAGGTGATGGAGCCGCCAGTGGCACCGGCGGTTGTGCTGAAGACCCGTCCGCCCTGAAGGATGCCGTCGTTGCCGATCGACCTCAGCCAGCCGCTGAGATCGAAGCTGAGGCGGTCTTTGCCGTCGGCGCCTGGACCGGCGAAGTCCGGAAGGTAGCTGATGTATGCAGGATTGAAGCCAATCGCCCCATTGCCAGTGAGCGAGACGCCCTGCTCATTGAGGTTGATCCTGGCGCTGCCGGGGGTGAAGGTGAGGCCATCGCCAAGCAGATCGCTGACGATCAGATCGCCGAAGGCGAAGTAATCGGAGATCTGGAAAAAGAGCGTGAACGTCACGCTGTCGCCGGGCACCACCTGGTCGGTGCTCGCGGCCTTCTGGATCGCCAGCGCCCTGGCGGTGATCGTATCGCTGGCCGGCGTGTCGAGCGTGACGCTGCCGTTGGGGGAATTGCTCCAGCTGCTGGTGGCTTCGGCGGTGTTGGTGTAGGTGACCGCCCCGCCTGTGGTGGGGTCGAGGGTGTCGGCAATGTAGAAATTGATCTGGGCGGCCGCCTCCTCAGGGCTGGTGGTTCCGGTGATGGGACCGCCGTAATCGATGACGACACTGTCGTTCCCTGGGGCCGTGGGATTCCCCACCGGCGCCTGGATCACAGTCCCGGTAATCACCAGGTTGGGGTTGATCCCCAGCACGTTGAGATCGCTGGGCAGGCTGTCACTGAACAGCAGATTGTTCAGCTGGGCTCCATCAGCGATGTTGGCGGAGAGCCGCCAGAAGCCGCCGAAGTTGGGTCCGGTGACCGTTTCCGACTCCGCCAGGTTGTTGCTCTTGCTGAAGGTGAGCGGTGTCGGGATGACCTGGCCGGTCACGTTTGGGGCGCTGATCGGCGGATCCGTCAGCGGGTTGTCGAGCGGATCGCTTCCGAGGGCATAGCCGCCGCCGGCCCGGACCGGCACCGGTCCCAGGAGCGGCGCGGTGGCGACCACCGTGACCGGCACATCCACCACCAGTTCGGGGGCCGATGCCGTGTAGCTGCCGATGGGCAGCCGCCAGATCAGCAGGGTGTCGGGGGTGGCGCTGGTGAGGGTGACCCCGGTGAGGGGGTGCACCAGCGTGAAGGGGCCGCTGCTGCCGCTGCGGGTGAAGGTGTAGGTCTGGGTGGTGAGGGCCAGCCCGGCCCAGCGGGCGGTCCCGAAGCTGAGGTTGTCGCTCGGGGCCGTGACCTGGAGCTCCACCCAGGGCTCGTACCCCGTGGCGACCGATTCATTGAAGATGATCTGGAGATTCCCTGCGTCCCCGTACAGCACGTTCAACGTGGAGGGGGAGAGTCCGATGACGGGGGAGGGAATCGCCAAAGGACGACGCAGAAAAAGAACCGTCCTTCAACCTATCAATTGATGTGACGTTGCTGCGTTTGGGCTGAAAGCGGCCTTAAGGCGTGCTGTCGCCGTTCGCCTGCCGCTGCCGCAGGGTCTGCTCCAGCCGGTCGATGCGACCGCGCAGTTCGTCGAGTTCACGCTGCCGGGCCAGGCCCAGATCCTGCAGCAGCTGATCACGGTTGCGCTCCAGCTGGCGCTCGGCCTGCTGTTCCACCTCCGGCGTCTCGCCCCGCAGGGCGCGCATGACGTCCTCCACCAGGGCGGAGGCGTGGCTGGGGTCGAGGCGGCCGCTGCTCACCCATTCCTGGCTGACGTACTTGAGTCGGTCGGCCACCAGCGAGGTGGTGCCGAGGCCGCGCAGCAGCAGCATCTGCAGCAGATTGCCCTGGTCCATGAAAGAGGTTTCCTTGGGGAAACGGCGTGACTCTTCCCTGACCTTGGCGCCTTCTGCGCCCGGCGACCATGGGCAATGACCGGCGTGCCGGCTGGGTCGCCGCCGCAGCCGGTGGGCTGCTGGCGGGGGCGGCCCTGCCGCCGGTGGGCTGGCCCTGGCTGCTCTGGCCCGCCGTGGTGCTGCTCTGGTCCCTGACGGAGAGTCGCACCGGCAGCGTCTCGGCGCCGCGGCGGTTCCGGCGCGGCGGGCTGTGGGGGCTGGCGGCGGTGCTGGTGAGCCATCGCTGGCTGCTCTGGCTCCACCCCCTCGACTGGATCGGGGTGCCGGGCCCCCTGAGCCTGCCCATCTGCCTGGCGCTGTGGCTGGCCATCGGCCTGGCCGGTGCCCTGCTGGTGGGGGCCTGGACGGCCCTGGTGGGTCGGCTTGATCCCGCACGACCCAGCACGGCCCTGCTGGCGGCGGCCCTCTGGGGCCTGGCGGAGGTGCTTCTGGCCAAGGGTCCCCTGTTCTGGCTGGGGCTGGGGGCGGCGGCCCTGCCGGGGGACCGGGCCCTGGCCGGCCTGGCGGCCGTCGGGGGAGCCGGGTTCCTGGCGGCGCTGCAGCTGCTGATCGGCTGGGGCCTCTGGAGGGCGCTGCGGGGCCTGCCCGCCCAGCGTGCCCGCTGGCTGCTGGTCACGCTGGCCCTGGTGGCCACCTGCCACCTGGCCGGTCTGGCCCTGCTGGCCCAGGCCGGGGCCGAGGGCGGCGATGGTGATGGCCGTGGCGATGGTGGCAGGACTGAGCGCTGGCTGGTGCTGCAGCCCGCCATCCCCACCCGGGAGAAGTTCGAGGCCGACCAGCAGCGCCGGCTGCTGCAGCGGCTGGCCTTCGCCCAGCGCCAGGCGGCCGCGGCCGAACCACCGGTGCAGGGGGTGCTGCTGCCCGAAGGATCCCTGGCCCTCGGCCAGCTCCTGCCGGAGGCGGCGCCGGTGGAGGTGCTCAGCGGCGGCTTCCGCCGCGAGGGCCTGGAGCTGCGCAGCAGCCTGCTGCGCTTCGAGCCCGACCAGCGCCAGGCCGGCGGCTGGGTGGACAAGCACCGGGTCGTGCCCCTGGGCGAATGGGTGCCCCTGGCGAGCCTGTGGCGCTGGAGCGGTCTTTCGGCGGTGGGGGGGATTGAACCGGGGACAGCCTCCCGGCTGCTGTCGCGGCCGGGGGGGGATGTGGGCGTGGCCATCTGCTACGAGCTCTCCGACGGGGCGGCCCTGGGCGCCGCCACCCGCCAGGGGGCCCGCTGGCTGCTGGCCAGCGCCAACCTCGATCCCTACCCCCTGCAGTTGCAGGGGCAGTTCGCCGCCCTGGCCCAGCTGCGCGCCATCGAGACCGGCCGCTGGCTGGTGAGTTCCGCCAACACCGGCCCGAGCCTGCTGGTGGATGCCGGCGGACAGGTGCTGGAGAAGCTGCCCCCGGGCCGCCCCGCCACCGGCCTGCTCACCGTGCAGCAGCGCTCAACGCTCACCCCCTACGACCGCTGGGGTGAGACGCCCCTGATCGGCCTCGCCCTGCTGGCGGGGGCCTGGCGCTGGCTCAGCCGGGCGCCGGGCTGATCCGGGCCGTCGCCGGTTCCGGGGCCGCGGCGGCGAATTCGATGCCCTGCGACTGGAAGGCCTGCAGGATCCCGAGGTTGATGGCCTGCTGCAGGTCGAGATAGACGACGACGCTGCTGTCGGGGACGAAGAACACGTACTGGAACTCCAGGGCGCCGTCGGCGAAGCGCAGGAAGTGGCAGCGATCGAAGGTCGCCGGCGGATGGGCGCGGATCACCTCCTCCACCAGCCCCGCGATGGAGGCGGCTTTCTCGGCCGCCATCCGATCCGACAGGCGCAGGGTCTGGGCGACCCGGCGCCGGGGCAGATCGCCGAAGTTGCGGATCGTCTTCTGGAGGAGTTCCTCGTTGCCGATCACGATCCGCTCGCCGCTGAGGCTGCGGATCGAGGAGGAGCGGATCCCCACCCGCTCCACCGGTCCGAGCACATCACCGAAGCCGATCAGATCGCCGATCTGGAAGGGCTTGTCGATGACGATGGTGAGGTAGTTGATGAAGTGGCTCAACGGCCCCCGCAGGGCCAGGCCGACGCCGATGCCGGCCCCCGCCAGGGAGGCGTAGACGGCCCCGAGCGGCACCCCCTGCTGCTGCAGGAACACCAGGGTGCCCAGCCCCCAGAACAGGGCCCGGATCATCGGGGCCAGGGCCCGGAGGGTGCTGGTCTGCTCCTCCCGCCCCAGGCGCTGCAGGGACCGTTCCAGCAGCAGCAGCAGGCTGCGGTTGAGCAGGCGCACCACCAGCACCGTCGCCACCAGCAGGGCCGCCCCCTCCACCAGCCGATCCGGTCCCGGGTCGAAGCGCAGCAGCGCCCAGTCCCTCACCAGGGACCGCCAGCCCCAGACCACCATGGCCAGGTAGCCGAGCGAGGCCAGGCTGTGCAGCAGCAGGGGCGTGATCGCGCCATCGGCTCCGGGGCCAGCGGCGGCCTCGGGCGGGCGTTCCAGGCGCAGCAGCCGGCGCCGCAGCAGCCGCACCACCAGCCAGACGGCCGCCGAGCCCAGCAGCACGCGGGCGAGTGCCATGGCCAGGGCGAATCCCGGGGGGCTCATCGCTTGAACGGAAAGGGCATCACCCTTGCATGGGCCCTCGGCGGCATGGGCCCCACGGGGCGGGCTTCAGGTGAGGACCGGCTGGGGGGGCTGGCCGGCGGGCCGGGACACCAGGATCTTGCGCAGGGCCAGGCGAGCCGGCCCATCCGGCTCGGCGCCGGATTCAGGGGCGACCAGCTCCGCTGCTGGCTCCGATCCGTCCAGCTCGCCATCCTGGGGGTCGAGCAGCTCGATCACGGCCTGGCGCACCCCCGACAGGCGCCGCTCCAGCCTGAGGCGCGCCCGCTGCTCCTGCTCCAGGTCCTGAAGGAGTGCCCGGCGCTCGTGCTCCGCGGCCTCCTGGAGCTCGGCTTCCCGGGCAGCAGCGGCCTCGGCGGCCTCCTGGAGACGCTGCTCCACGGCCTCCTCGCGTCGACGGTCCCGCTCCCGTTCGGCCTCCTCCAGGGCCGCCTGCTCCGCTTCGGCGATGGCCAGCTGCTGCCGGATGGCCTCGTGGAAGCGCTCCACCTCCGCTTCGGCCTGGCGCCGGCCCTCGAGGGCCTCGGCCAGCTCGGCGGCGAGCCGCTCCCGTTCCAGCCGGGCGTCCTCCAGCTGGGCCGCCACCTCGTGGGCGCGGGTGGCGGCGGCGGTCTCCAGGTGGCGCCGGAAGCGGCGCTCCTGCTCCAGTTCCTCGCGCAGGGCATCGACTTCGCCGGTGGTGGCGGCGATCAGGCTCTGGGCCTGGGCGGTGAGGGCCTCGACCGCCTGGATGAAGGAGCTGGACATCGGCGTGCGGGGGGAAGGACGCTGGCCTTGCTCTAAGTCTGCGGGGGGCGGCCTGTCGGTAGCGAAGCGCTCCACCATGGGTGGGGGCCGCTGGCCTCAGTCGGCGCCGGTCCGTGATCGGCGCAGCAGCACCGAGGGGGCGATGCCATAGCGGCGTTGGAAGCCGGCGGCGAAGGATGACAGCTGCAGGAAGCCATGGCGGCGGGCGATGACGGCCACGGTCTCCCCGGGCTGGGCCCGCTGCAGATCACGGTGCACGGCCTCCAGTCTCTGCCGCTTCACCCATTGCATGGGGCTGCAGCCGAAGCGCCGTTGAAACAGATACTGCAGGTTGCGCCGGGAGTAGGCACTGCGCCGACTGAGCTCGGTGGCGGTGATCGGGGTGTGCAGGTGGGCCTGGATCCACTGCAGGAGTTCGTCGAAGGGGCGATCCCGATGCGGGTCGGCGAGAGAGCCATCGATCCCCCGGACCACTTCCGGGCACACCAGGGCGGCCACCAGGCGATAAAGCAGATCCTCGAGCTGGGGGGCGGCGAGTCCGCCCACCGGCCCCAGCAGTGGCGCGTCCAGCATCCGCAGCGCCAGGTGGAGGTGGCGCAGGAGTTCGGCCTGCTGGCCCGGTTGGCTGCCATCCACCACCAGGGGGCTTTCGAAGCGCGGCCGATGGCGGCCGGGATCCCTGCCGCTGCCAGCGAGGGTGGAGGCCGTTGCGGCGAGCCTGCGGCGATCGAGGCAGATCATCACTTCCTCGAAGGTTCCGGTGCTGGCCGTGAAGGCGGCACCGGGGAGGTAGGCGGCCATCGGACCCCCCTGCAGCCGCAGCGTCTGTCCATCCGTTCCCACCTGGCCCTCCCCCGCCAGCGGCAGGGTCAGGGTGGCGAGGTCGCCGTCGTCGAAGCTGATCTCCAGGGGGGAGTGGCGGCTGCAGGACACCGCCACGTCGCCGACGTGGATCACGCCGCTGCGATGGAAGAAGCCCCGCTCCTGCGGCCCCTCGAGGAAGGCGCTCAGGGGGAAGGTCTGGGCCACCCGCGCCAGCAGGGCGTCGGAATCGGTCACCTCCACCGCCCGGGACTCCATCAGCGTCAGCGGCACCGTGCCGGTGGGTTCTGCGGGCGGCATCAGGGCTGCGCGGGGGCCAGCGAGCTGAAGCTACCGCCGGCCGTCATTCGTTGACGATCGAGGCCGTGACTTCGACCGAGGCATCGCCGCACTGCACGATCCGGCCGGTGGGATTGGCCACCAGGCTGCCGAGCACGAGCTGGGGGTCCGCCGGGCGGATCTGGCCGGGCTGGATGTTCATGCAGATGATCGTGGTGATCCTGGGGTTCTGGGTGGGGGTGAGGAAGGCGGCTCCCACATAGGCATTGAGCTGGCCCACCTTGGCGGTCTGGGCCGGAATCACATAGCTGTAGGCCGCTTCGGTGGTGGTGCGGACGGCGTAGTCGAAGGACGCCGGCAGGGTGATGCCGAAATCCTGCTGAATGTTCGAAACCGTGGCCCGGAAGGCGCCGTTCTTCTGGTAGTAGGTGCGCTGCGCCTCCATCATCCGGGCCACGGCATTGAGCGCCGCCGTCTGATCAGGGCTCGCCTGCGGCTGCGCCCCGGCGCCGGGGCAGGCCATGGCGATGCCGAGGCCCAGGGTGGCGAGCAGCGCCGAGCTGGCGTGGCGGAACAGGGGGGAGGTCATGGGCGGGGTTCCGATCTTCTGGCTCGCCACCGTGCCACGTGGCCCGCCTTTCCTGACAGGATCCATGCCGCACTGTTGCGCCGCTGCGACAGTCTTGCCGACCTGCGTTCATTGGCGGCCGGGCCGCCGATGGGGATGGGGTGCGCTGTGCCAATCCGCTGTGCCAACGAGTGTGTCGAAGGTGATCGATGCGACCCTGAATCGCTCATTGACGCCTCCAAAATGCGGGCCGTGAGCCATCCGCAGGGCCCAGCGAATCCGTGCTTGTTCGAATCCTTGCTCGTGCATCGTCCTGAGGCCTGGAGCTTTCCGGTGCTGGCCGCCCTGCTGATCCTGGCTCTTGGGGTGGTGCTGCTGTGGCCCGCTCCCGCCCCGGCGGCGGACCCATGCCCGCCGTCGATGGCTCCCATCCCCGGCGGTCGCTACCGCATCGGCGCGGCGGGCCGCCTGCCGGAGGAGGCGCCGTCGGAGGCGCAGGTGCGGCTGCAGCCCTTCTGCATCGCCCGCACGGAGGTGACCAACCGCGAGTTCGCCGTCTTCGTGGCCGCCACCGGCTACCGCACCCAGGCGGAGCAGCCCCTGCCCCAGGAGCAATTCCCGGAGCTGTCCGCCGCCGAGCGCCGCCCCGGCTCGGTGGTGTTCCGGCCACCCTCCGGCGGCGAGCCCCTGGCGGAGCTCAGCTGGTGGCAGTGGGTGCCGGGGGCCGACTGGCGCCACCCCGAGGGCCCCGGCAGTTCCATCGACGACCGTCTCGACCATCCGGTGGTGCAGGTGTCGCTGGCGGATGCGGAGGCCTACGCGGCCTGGGCCGGCGCCGCCCTCCCCAGCGAGGCCCAGTGGGAATTCGCCGCCCGGGGCGGCCTGCGGGATCGGGCCTTCAGCTGGGGCAACACCTGGCGGCCAGGCCAGGCCAACACCTGGCAGGGGGAGTTCCCCGTCAGCAACACCGCCGACGATGGCTTCACCGGCACCGCTCAGGTGGGCAGCTTCCCCCCCAATGGCTACGGGCTCCACGACATGACCGGCAATGTCTGGGAGTGGACGGCGGACTGGTACCGGCCAGGCCACGATCGCCTCGCCGGCCAGGACGATCCGGTGCTGGCCGACCCGGCCGCCAGCAGCGACCCGCGGGAGCCCGGGGTGGCCAAGCACGTCATCAAGGGGGGCTCCTTCCTGTGCGCCCCGAACTACTGCAGCCGCTACCGGCCGGCGGCACGGGAGGCCGAGAGCCCCGACACCGGCACCTCCCACATCGGTTTCCGACTCGTTTCCCCCGCCCTGACGACCCATGGCTGAACGTCCCCTGTCCCGCCTGAGCGTCGCGCTCGGCCGCCTGCTGCGGCGCCTGGTGCCGGCGTGCCTGGCCCTGGCCCTGGTGGGCTGGTCGTTCAGGGCCGTGCCGGCCCTGGCCCAGCGGATCACCGGCACGCCCGGAGCCCCGAATGCCACCACCACGATCTCCGGCACCCAGCTGCCCGCCCCGGCGCCCCCCTTCGGCGGGGTGATCAAGGATGGGGCGCTGCAGTCGAAGCCCTGGTGGGCGCCCCGGATCACTCCGCCCCAGAGCGCGCCCAACGTGCTGCTGATCATCACCGACGACGCCGGATTCGGCGTGCCGAGCACCTTCGGCGGCGTGATCCCCACCCCGGCGATGGAGCGCGTTGCCAAGGCGGGTCTCCGGTACAACCGCATGTTCTCCACGGCGCTGTGCTCCCCCACCCGCGCCGCCCTGATCACCGGCCGCAACCACCACTCCGCCGGCTTCGGGGTGATCTCGGAGCAGTCGACGGGCTTCCCCGGCTACAACAGCATCATCGAGCGCGACAAGGCCACGATCGGCCGCCTGCTCAAGGACAACGGCTATTCCACCGCCTGGTTCGGCAAGGACCACAACGTGCCCGCCTTCCAGTCCAGCCAGAGCGGCCCGTTTGATCAATGGCCCACGGGCATGGGCTTCGAGTACTTCTACGGCTTCGTGGGTGGGGACGCCAACCAGTGGCAGCCCAACCTGTTCCGCAACACCACCCAGATCTATCCCTTCGAGGGCAAGGAGCCCGGCACCTGGAACCTGGTCACGGAGATGGCCGATGACGCCATCGACTACATGGCGCGGATGCATCAGATCAACCCCAGCAAGCCGCTGTTCATCAAGTACGCCCCCGGGGCCACCCATGCCCCCCACCACCCCACCAAGGAGTGGGTGGACCGGATCCACGCCATGCATCTCTTTGATGACGGCTACGAGAAACTGAGGGAGCGCATCTTCGCCAACCAGAAGAAACTCGGCGTGATCCCGAAAGACGCCAAGCTCGACCCCTGGCCCGCCGATGTGATCACGCCCTGGGACAAATTGAGCCCGGAGGCCCAGAAACTGTTCATCCGCCAGGTGGAGGTGTTCGCCGCCTACGCCGCCTACAGCGACTACGAAATCGGCCGGGTGATCCAGCAGTTCGATGACCTCGGCAAGCTCGACAACACGCTGATCATCTACATCAACGGCGACAACGGCACCAGCGCCGAAGGCGGTCCCCTGGGCACCCCCAACGAAGTGGCCTTCTTCAACGGCCTCAACAAGCTGCCCGTCGAGGTGCAGATGAAGTTCTACGACGTATGGGGCACCGATCTCACCTACAACCACATGTCGGCGGGCTGGAGCTGGGCCTTCGACACCCCGTTCAGCTGGTTCAAGCAGAACGCCTCCCGCCTGGGCGGCGTCAACCAGAACATGGTGGTGTCGTGGCCGGCGCGCATCAAGGACAGGGGCGGCCTGCGTGAGCAGTTCGTGCACGTCATCGACGTGGTGCCCACGATCCTGGAGGCGGCGGGCTTACGGGCACCCGAGGTGGTGGATGGCATTCCCCAGAAGCCGATCGAGGGCACGAGCTTCGTTTACACCTTCGATGGCAAGAATGCCAAGGCGCCCTCCAGGCACGAGCGCCAGTACTTCGAGATGATGGGCCAGTGGGCCCTCTACGACAAGGGCTGGCTGCTGAGCACCAAGGTGAACCGGGCCCCCTGGGACGCCTTCGGCCCGGCCAACCCCGATCCGCTCAACAACCAGACGCTGGAGCTCTACAACCTCAACACTGATTTCAGCCAGACCACCGACCTGGCGGCCCAGAACCCCGGCAAGCTGAAGGAGATGAAGGCGGCCTTCATCGCCGAGGCGAACAAGTACCAGGTGTTCCCCCTGGATGCCTCGGTGGCGGCGCGGATTGTGGCGCCCCGGCCCAACATCACTGCCGGCCGCAGCGAATTCGTCTACACCCATCCGATGGTGGGCCTGCCCCAGGGCGCTTCGCCCGTCCTGCTCAACACCTCCTACACCGTCAGCGCCGACATCGAGGTGCCGGCCGGCGGCGCCGAGGGCATGCTGCTCACCTCCGGCGGCCGCTTCGGCGGCTACGGCTTCTATCTGAAGAACAGCAAGCCCGTGTGGGTCTGGAACATGGTGGATCTGGAGCGCCTCAAGTGGGAGGGCACCGAGGCCCTTGCCCCCGGCAAGCACAAGGTGGAGTTCGATTTCGTCTATGACGGCAAGGGGGCCGGCACCCTGGCCTTCAACGACTTCAGTGGCGTCGGCCGCCCGGGCACCGGCACCCTCAAGGTGGACGGCAAGGCGGTGGCCACCAAAACCATGGCCAAGACCCTGCCGATGATCCTGCAGTGGGACGAAAGCTTCGACGTGGGCTCCGACACCCTCACCGGCGTCAACGACGCCGACTACCAGCCGCCGTTCCGCTTCACCGGCACCCTCGACAAGCTCACCCTCAAGCTGGATCGGCCCAAGCTGTCGCCGGAGGAGATCAAGGCCCTGGAGGCGGCGATGCGCACGAAGGCGGCCAGTGAGTGACCCAGACGCCCAGGCTCCTGTGGTGCCTCAATCCGAGGTTTCTCAGGGCCTGGTGGGGCAGAGCCGCCGCCATTCCCCCAGGGCCTCTCCGGCGGCGAAGTACTTGCGCAGGCCCATCGCCGCGTCGTAGCGCTGCTTCTGCGGCGAGCCGGCCCAGGTGGCGGCGGGGCAGGGCTGGGGAGCGGCTCCAGCCTTGGGCGGCTGTTCGGCCGCATCCACCCCCAGCCGCAGCCGGAACAGGCCTTCCTGGCCGTACTGCTGGCGGAAGGCCTCCCGATCGATCGGTGCCAGGGAGCTGTTGTTGGGTTCCACGATCCCCTGCGCTTGGCCGATGGACGGGACGAGCAGGGCCAGTCCCGCCGCGAGGCCTGCGGCCTGACGTCGCCGCCATGGGGCCCGGGGGGAACGGGTGGTCAAGGGGCAGCGGGCAGGGGATCCGGCCATCCTGTCGGCTGCACTGGCGCCGGCCATTTCCGGCTCAGCCAGCTTGCCCACAGCACCAAGGCCCCCCAGGGGCCCGATCAAAAAACCCCCAGGGGAGCCCAGGATCAAAGAAATGGAGCCAAGCGGACTCGAACCGCTGACCCCCTGCATGCCATGCAGGTGCTCTACCAGCTGAGCTATGGCCCCATTGGTGCGCCGGTTTCCCGGTGCTTGAGGAGCTTACAACGTGGTGGTGCGGGCCCGGTCCCTTCAGACCTGACGCCAGACCGCCACCAGGCGGCCCTGCACGCTCACCTGGTCGGCGGGCAGGAGGATCGGTGCGTAGGCGGGGTTGGCGGCCTCCAGCCGCACCTGGGCCCCCTGGCGGTGGAAGTGCTTGAGGGTGGTGCCGCTGCCGGGCACCAGGGCGCTCACGATCGTGCCCTCCCGCAGCCGGGAGGGGTCGGCGACGGGCTCCATCAGCACCACGTCGCCATCGGCGATGTGGGCGTCCACCATCGAGTCGCCGTTGACGGTGAGGGCGAACAGGCCGCGGGTGTCGAGCACCGGGGCCAGATCGAGGTGCTCCTGCACGTCGTCGAAGGTTTCCACCAGGCCGCCGGCCGCCACGGCCCCGAGCACGGGGATGCCCGCGGGGGCGTGGCCCAGGAGCTGGAGCGTGCGGGCCTGGCCCTCCTGCCAGGTGATCCAGCCCTTCTGCTGCAGGTGGCGCAGGCGGCTCTGGATCGGCGCCGGCGACCGCAGGCCCATGGCCTCCATCATCTGGCGGATCGAGGGGCTGTGGCGGTGGCTGCCGATGTAGTCGGCGAGCCAGTCGTAGAGCTGCCGCTGGGCCTCGGTGAGCTCCTGGTGGGTGGCGACCACGGGCAGTACGGATGAACCACTCCCTTTCTGCCATCCCGCGCGCGGTTTGTCCAGGGCCGGGCCTGCCGCTGCCCTCCGGAGCCCGCCGGTGGCGCCCTCAGTCGCTGACGCCCCCCAGCAGGGTGGCGAGCAGGGCCTGCTGCACGTGCAGGCGGTTCTCCGCCTGGTCGAACACCCGGCTGGCGGCCCCCTCGATCACACCGGCGCTGATCTCCTCACCCCGGTGGGCGGGGAGACAGTGCAGCACGATCGCCCGCGGATCGGCCTCGGCCAGCAGGTCCTCGTCGAGGCACCAGCCGCTGAAGGCCTGCTCCCGCTGGGCCTGCTCCTCCTCCTGGCCCATGGAGGCCCAGACATCGGTGTAGAGGACATGGGCCCCCCGGGCCGTCGCCACGGGGTCCTGCAGCACCGTGATCGAGCTCCGCCCGCCGCTGAGGGCCCGGGCCTGCTCCACCACCGCCGGGCTGGGGGCGAAACCGTCGGGGCTGCCGATGCGCACGTCCATCCCCAGCAGGGCCCCGACGAGCATCAGCGAGTGGGCCATGTTGTTGCCATCGCCCACGTAGGCCAGGGTGAGGCCGTGCAGGTCGGTGGGGCCGTGGCCGAAGCTCTCCTGGATCGTCAGGGCATCGGCCAGGGCCTGGCAGGGGTGCTCCAGGTCGGTGAGGGCGTTGATCACCGGGATCGAGGCCCAGTGGGCGTAGTCGACCAGGTCCTCCTGGGCGAAGGTGCGGATCGCCAGGGCATCGCAGTAGCGGCTCAGCACCCGGGCCGTGTCGGCGATCGGCTCGCCCCGGCCCACCTGGGTGACCGCCGGGTTGAGGTCGATCGTCTGGCCGCCCAGCCGGGCCATGGCGACGATGAAGCTCACCCTCGTGCGGGTAGAGGCCTTGGAGAAGATCAGCCCCAGCACCCGGCCGGCCAGGTCGATACGCCGCTCACCCACCTTCAGCTGGCGGGCCAGCTCCAGCAGGGCGAGGGTCTGGGGACCGTCGAGGTCGGCCGAGGAGAGCAGGTCGCCGCCCTTGAGGGCGGCGAGCGGGGCTGAGGGGGACACCATGGCCCACGTCCCAAAGAACCCTTATGCGAGATCGACCCCCCCCACGTCAAGGGGGACAGGGGCGCAGGCCGTGGCGCGCGGGCTGCGCCGGGCTGGTGCGGGGCAGCAGGATGAACGAGGTGGCCTGCCAGGCTCCCGGCGCTTCCCAGCAGGCCAGCTGCGGGTTGGCGGCGCCCAGCTCCTCCATCCATTCCCGGCTGCCGTGGAACGCCAGCAGCGGCTGCCGCAGGGGCCCGGGGTCCGCTGGGTCCCGTTCCGTCAGATCCCGCAGCTGGCCGGGCCGGAAGTAGGTGCCCATCAGGGCATCGGTGCGCCAGCCCGTGCTCCAGCAACCACCGGCGCAGAGGCCGGTGCTGTTCACGAAGGCCGCCATGGCCCGATAGTTCTCCAGTGGTTTCTGTTTCTCGGTCAGCAAGCGCTGGCCGGTCCGCAGCTGCAGCAGCAGCACGGTCGCCAGCAGAACGGCCAGGGCGGTGCGGCGGAAGCGGCCCAGACCGGCACTGAGCTCCCAGCCCGTCCCCACCAGGTAGGCCACGGCCGGCAGCACCACGATGGTGTAGCGGGCCTGGCTCATGGGCTTGATCGGATCGATCACCAGCATCAGCGCCAGGAACAGGCCGATCACCAGCAGCAGGTAGCGGGCCTCCCCCAGGGCCTGGGGCAGCTGGTGGGTCGGCCCCACGAGGAAGCGGCGCAGGTTCCGCCAGGAGCCGAAGGCGCAGCCGATCCCCACGGCCAGGCCGACCAGGCCCAGGACGGCCAGGTCTCTCTGGTCCAGGTCCAGCACGGGAAGCAGGCCGCGGCTGAACTGCTCCAGGGTGCCGATGATCGGCGTCACCTCGATCCAGTCGATCCGGTCGAACTTGACGCTGATCGAACTGGTCAGCCCATGGCCGAGGGGCGGGAGCAGCAGCAGCAGCCCAAGGCCGAGCGCGTCCCGCCGTCGCCGCAGCACCCGTCCATCAGCGGCGCTCACCGCCAGCACCACCAGCACGAACAGCAGCGAGAAGTAGTGCGTCAGGGACAGCAGCACGCAGGCCAGAGCGAAGCCCCAGCGCAGGGCGGCCTCGTGGCGTCCCGGCCGCTGGCGCAGCAGCAGGGCCGTGCCCAGCATCAGCGTCGACAGCGCCAGTGAGAGGGCGTAACTGCGCGCCTCCTGGGCATAGAAGAGGAAGGAGGGGCTGGTGCCCAGGAAAGCCACCGTGGCCAGACGGCGACCGCTGCCGCGCCCGGAACTGCCCAGGGCCGCCGTCACCAGGCCGAGGGCTGCGATCAGAAAGCTGAGGCTGCGGGTGGCGCTCTCCCCGCCGCCGAAGACCCCGATCCAAAGCTTCAGCAGGACCTGGTAGAGGGGGGGATGGGTATCGGGGAGCAGCCAGTCCCGGAACAGCACAGCCCAGTCGGCGCTGCTGGCGGCCACCGACCAGATCTCATCGGACCAGTAGGAATAGGCCGTGGTCAGCCCCTGTCCGGCTGCCCAGAGGCAACCCAGGATCAGGACGGCGGTCAGAAGTCGCCGGGGAGGGCGCTGGAGCGGTCGGGTGGCGGGTGGGGGCCCCGGAGGCTCTGTCCCGACCACCATCACACCGCTGCACGAGACCAGTGTCGGGACATTAGGCCTGATTCCCAGGCCCGTCCCGTCGTCTGCTCTTTAGGCGGCGGCCCCCTCCAGCACCGCCGCATCGGGCAGCTGGCTGGAGGCCAGCAGCTGCTTGAGTTCGTCGCCCTCGATCACCTCCTTTTCGAGGATCTTGTGGGAGATGGTCTCCAGCAGCTCGCGGTTGTGATGCAGGATCGCCAGGGCCCGGTCATGGGCCCGATCCACCAGACCGCGCACCTCCTTGTCGATCTCCAGGGCGGTGGCGTCGCTCACGGCCCGGCGGGGGTTCGAGTTACCCCCCAGGAAGCGGCTGCCACCCTGTTTGTCGTAGGCGAGGGGGCCGAGGGTTTCGCTCATGCCGTAGGTGCCGATCATCTGCTCGGCGATGTCGGTGGCCCGCTGCAGGTCGTTGGCGGCGCCGGTGGTGACCTCACCGAAGACCACCTCCTCGGCGGACCGCCCGCCCAGCAGCGTGGCGATCTGGCCTTCGAGATCCTCCTTGGAGTTCAGGAACCGCTCCTCGGTGGGCAGCTGCAGGGTGTAGCCGAGGGCCGCCATGCCGCGGGGCACGATCGAGATCTTCGCCACCTTGCTGCCGCCGGGCATCAGGTGGCCCACGATTGCGTGGCCCACCTCGTGATACGCCACCACCTTCTTCTCGTCGGGTTGCAGCACCCGGCTCTTCTTCTCGAGGCCCGCCACCACCCGTTCGATGGCTTCGTTGAGGTCGGCCTGCTCCACGGTGGTGCGGTAGGCCCGGGCCGCCAGCAGGGCCGCCTCGTTGACCAGGTTGGCCAGGTCGGCGCCGGCAAAGCCGCTGGTGGCCTGGGCGATCTTGTCGAGGTCGACGCCTTCGGCCAGCTTCACCTTCTTGCCGTAGATGTCGAGGATCATCTTGCGGCCGGAGAGGTCGGGACGGTCTACCAGCACCTGGCGGTCGAAGCGGCCGGGACGCAGCAGGGCGGCATCCAGCGTTTCCGGCTGGTTGGTGGCCGCCAGCACGATCACCGGCTTGTCCTGGGCGGTGAAGCCGTCCATCTCGGTGAGCAGCTGGTTGAGGGTCTGCTCCCGCTCGTCGTTGCCTCCCACCACGCCCATGGAGCCCGAGCGGCTTTTGCCGATGGCATCGAGTTCGTCGATGAAGATGATGCAGGGGGCTTTCTTCTTGGCTTCCTCGAACAGGTCGCGCACGCGGGCGGCGCCGGCGCCCACGAACAGCTCCACGAATTCGGAGCCGGAGATGATGAAGAAGGGCACGCTGGCTTCACCGGCCACGGCCTTGGAGAGCAGGGTCTTGCCGGTGCCGGGGGGGCCGACCAGCAGCACGCCCTTGGGGATGCGGGCGCCGATGTCCATGTAGCGCTGGGGCGTCTTGAGGAAGTCGACAATCTCGGTGAGCTCGGTCTTGGCTTCGTCGACGCCGGCCACATCGGCGAAGGTGACGCGCGACTCCTCATCGGGCACGTAGACCTTGGCCTTCGACTTGGTGAAGCTCAGGGCCCCCTGGGCGCCACCGCCACCCATGCCACTGCGGCGGGCGAAGAACTGCAGCACCAGGATGAAGATCAGCGGCGGCACCACCCAGCTCAGGGCCGTGGTGATGAAGCTGGGCCGCTTCGGCGGCGCCGCGGCGAACTCGACCCCGTGCTGCTCCAGTCGCTGGGGCAGCTCCATGTCGAAGATCGGCGTGGTGGAGAGCACCGTGGGGGCGCCTTCCTCGGGGGGCTTGGTGAGCTCGTAGCGGATCTGGTCCTGGGTGATGTACGCCCGCTTGACGTTGTCGTCGTTCACCTGGTCGATGAACAGGGAGTAGGGCACCCGGGGCACCTGGGTGGCGGGGTTGGGCAGGAAGTTGCTGAACAGCAGCAGCACACCGAAGCCGATCAGGAGCAGGTTGACGATGCCGAAACGCCGGGTGGGGCGATTGTCGTCCTGACGGATGGCCATGCTGCGCGCAACGTCGAATGGGCCCAAGCTAGGTCTGGTCGTCACCCGCCGTTCCCACCCCCGGTCGGGAGAACCGAACGCCCCGCCCTCGGCTTCCCACTCCCCATGTGCGGCCGCTACTCCCTGGCCACCCGCCTCGACCAGCTGCTGCCCCGGCTGAAGGGCCCGCTGCCCCCAGGGCTGGAGGACCATTACGCCCCCCGGACCCAGGTGCGGCCGGGGGAGCCCGTGCTGCTGCAGCGCCAGGAGCACGGCCGCCTGGAGGTGGCCCTGGCCCTGTGGGGGCTGGTGCCGGACTGGTGCCCTGACCCGGCGGGTCGCCGCCGACCCATCAACGCCCGCAGCGAGACGGTGGGGGAGAAACCCTTCTTCCGCGGCGCCTGGCGCCACCGCCGGGCCCTGATCCCCGCCGATGGCTTCTACGAATGGCAGACGAGGACGGTGGACGGCCGTGCCGTCAAGCAGCCCTGGTTGTTCCGTCGCCGGGATCGGCGCCCCTTCTGGCTCGGCGGGCTCTGGGACCGCTGGCTGGGGGCGGACGGTGGTGAGCTCGAGACCTGCGTCGTGCTCACCACCGCCCCCAACGACCTGCTGGCCCGGGTGCACGACCGCATGCCGGTGGTGATCCCCGACGGGCTCGAGGAGGCCTGGCTGGAGTCCGTCGATGGCCCGGCCCTGCGGGCCCTGGAACCCCTGATGGCCCCCTGGGACCCGGCGCCGTGGGAGGCGGTGAAGCTGGAGATGGGGCAGCCGGCCACCGTTCAGCTCGATCTGCTGGCCTCCGCCGCCGCCGGCGACCCGCCGGGTCGCTAGAGAGGGAAGGCCCTGATGCCGGTCCCATGAGCCTCGACCAGCTGGATGCGTTTCTGGCCCACGCCAGGACCGATGCCGCCCTCGATCGCCGCCTCCACGACCCGGCCGACCCCCCCGATCTGGCGGCGTTCCTGGCCCTGGCCCGCGGCGCCGGTTTCGCCGTCGATGAGGCCGATGTGATCGCCGCCCAGCAACGGGCCGAGGCCAGCCTCAGCGACGAGGAGCTGCAGGCCCGGGCTGGGGCCGAGGCCCGGCGCCTGCGCCACTTCATTCCCGGCTGATCCCCATGGCCGAGCCCGTCGCCAGCTATCCCCGGCCCCCGGCACTGCTGCCCTGCAGCCAGCACGTGCGGGTGGAGGCCCTGGGGCGGGTGCTGTGCGACACCCATCGCAGCCTGCGGGTGCTCGAAACCTTCCATCCCCCCGTCTTCTATCTCTCTACGGAGGATGTGGATCTGACCCTGCTGGAGTCCGCGGCCGGCTCCAGCTTCTGCGAATGGAAGGGCGTGGCCCGCTACTTCGACCTGGTGGCCCCGGACGCCGCAGGCGGCGAGCGCCGCCTGCGGCGGGCGCTGTGGAGTTACCCCTCACCCACCCCGGCCTTCGAGGCCCTGGCCGGCTGGCTGGCCTGCTACCCGGCGCTGATGGACGGCTGCTGGGTGGATGGGGAGCGGGTGGCCCCCCAGCCCGGCGGCTTCTACGGCGGCTGGATCACCAGCGCCGTGGAGGGACCGTTCAAGGGGGATCCGCGGCATCCGGAGCTGCGCTGAGTGCGGACCTCGCCCCTGCCCCCGTCGGGGGTCGCCAGTGGAGCAGCAGGTCGAGGCGGTTGGAGGAGCGCTGCCATGCATCGGCATAGCCAGGCAGCCGCAGCATCTCCACGTTCACCCGGTCGGAGTCCAGCATGGTTGGGTTCAGATGTTCGATCAGGAAGACATCCGTGCAGTGGAACTGGCGGATGCGCTCAGAGAGCAGGGCGGCGGCCAGGGCGAAGGTGCCGACTCCGGAGGTGGCCAGATGGGTGGCGTGGCGCAGAAGCTGGAAATCGTCTTCGACGGATCCGCAGACAAGGTCATGGATGGGGAACAACGAGAGCACGGCATCCAGCAGCGGGTGGGTGGTGCCTGGTTCCGTGACGATGATGGCCCTGCGGTGCCGTTCGCTGAGCTCTCGATAGAAGTGGAGAGGGTTGGTGATGTAGTACCGATTCTCCAGGTTCGCCACATCTCCACCACGCAGATGAATCACCAGCGTGCTCTCCAGTTGGGCGCCTGAAAACGTTCCCGGTGGAGGTTTGCGGATGTGCGGGAGCAGATGGGTGCGGGCGATGCGGTGCGCCTGCCGGTGGATGTACTGACGGCCGAGAAGGCAGTCACGACGTGGCTTATCGCCCTTCGCAAAGGCCATGCGTTGATGGCCTGAGCGGGAGAAACCGTACTCCATGTAGTGAAAGAAGAGGCCAGACAGATGGGTCCGGGCCACCGCAGAGGTGTCGCTACGAAAGTCAAGGCTGAACGCCTTCACGATGTTGCGCAGCGGGCCGGACTGGATGAAGTCCTCGTCCACCTGCACCGATCCCCGGAAGGCTTCGGCATGGGCGATCACCACGATCAGCTGCTGGATGTTGTTCCCGGTTCTTCCGTACCATTGGGCCAGCGTGAAGCTCGCGGCTCCGGAGGGAAGGCTCAGGCGCAGTTTCCTCCGTTGCAGCCGAAGCCGGCGCAGCAGGCCCCAGGTCTGCTGCGCCGCTCTCCACCCCACCACATGTCGTTTCGCCCGACGCTTCAGGTCTGACCAGCGCAGCGGGCGGATGGCGGGCATGGCGTCGGCGGCGTCTCGTGGGGGCTCAGCAGCTGAGGCGCTGACTTTGCCCCTCAGTTGGCCCGACCACAGCACCCTGCCAGAGAAGGTCCCGGCCCAGCCAGCCGATGGCCGCGTCCCCCAGGGACCAGCCGTCCTCCAGGTTCTCCAGGCCCAGGTCCCCGAGGGCGGTGCGGGCGGCGTGGCCGCCGAGCAGCTTCGGTGCGATCACCGCGGCCAGCTGCTGCACGCAGTCCTGGCGCAGGGCCGCCGCCGCCAGCGCGGGCCCGCACTCCCACAGCACCCGGTTGCAGCCCCGCCGGGCCAGGGCGATCGCCAGCGCCGCCGGTTCGCAGGCCTCCAGGGCCAGGCGTTCCACCCCCAGCCGATCGAACCGGTCGCGGCGATCCTGGGGCGCCTCCGGTCCGTGGACCAGCAGCGTCGCCGCCGGGGCCGGATCCCAGAGTTGAGCCGCCGCCGGCAGATCCAGGCCGCGGCTGAGCACCACCCGCAGCGGTTCGGGCGTGCGCCGCCCCCGGCTGGTGAGCAGGGGGTCGTCGGCCCGCACCGTGCCGCCACCCACGATCACCGCATCGCAGCGGGCCCGCAGGCGGTGCACCCAGTCCCGGGCCCCCGGACCGCTGATCCACTGGCTGACGCCGTTGGGCAGCGCCGTGCGGCCATCCAGGCTCATGGCCCACTTGAGGATCCCCAGGGGCCGGCCGGTGGCGATCCGGTGCAGAAAGGGCCGGTTGAGCCGGCGCGCCTCGGCTTCCATCACCCCTT
Organism: Synechococcus sp. FACHB-909; assembly: GCF_014698945.1. NCBI lineage: Bacteria > Bacillati > Cyanobacteriota > Cyanophyceae > Synechococcales > Synechococcaceae > Synechococcus > Synechococcus sp. FACHB-909. The sequence continues at coordinate 178,815 of NZ_JACJTY010000004.1, forward strand.
CGATCACCTCCAGGCCCGCCGCCCGCAGCCGGGCGATGCCGCCGCCGGCCACCCGGGGGTTGGGGTCGGCCATGGCCAGCACCACCCGGCCGATGCCGGCGGCGAGCACCGCCTCGCTGCAGGGGGGGGTGCGGCCGTGGTGGCAGCAGGGTTCCAGGGTCACGACCAGGGTGCCGCCCCGGGCCCGCTCCCCCGCCTGGGCCAGGGCCCCCACCTCCGCATGGGCCTCACCAGCGCGCGCATGGAATCCCTCCCCCACCAGCTGCCCGCCTGGGTCGAGCACCACGGCGCCCACCAGGGGATTGGGGCTGGTGCGGCCCTCGGCGAGGGCGGCCAGCTGCAGGGCCCGGGCCATCCACCGATGCCAGGGGGAACCGGGGCTCATGGGGCGGGGGCGTCCGGCAGGCTGCGCCATTCGGCCACCACGTAGGGGGGCACCGCCAGTTCACTGAACACCCGCGGCAGCCGCAGCCGCAGGGGCCGGTTGCGCTCCAGATCGGCCAGCAGCGGAGCCAGGTCGAACTCGGCCGCGGCGGCGCGGTTGTCCCGGGCCAGGGCGGCACTGGCCAGGGTGACGTCCTCCAGGTCCCAGCGCAGCCGGCCGCTGCGCACCTCCAGGGCGGTGGGATGGTCGAGGCGCACCTTGCCGGGGTAGCCCACGATCCGCAGCCGCAGCGGTCCACCCGGCGGCCCTTCCCGGTAGGCGACCACCTGCCAGCTCTGGTCGTCGAGGTCGCGCAGGCTCTCCAGGCTGCGCACCACCGGCGTGCCCTCGGCGTCCGGGTGGGCATGGACCTGGGCCAGGGCCGCCGACGGGGCGATGGCCAGGATCAGGGCCAGCAGGGGGGCCAGCAGCAGAACCTCGATCCGCCCGAACGTCCGCTGGCTCATGGCTGGCGCTCGGCGCCGGGGATCGGCTGCCAGCCGGTGTGGGTGGCCCAGAGGGCCCAGATCGCCATCGCCCGCAGGTAGTGGCAGGCCCGGAAGGTGCCGGCGGCGGTGATCGCCTCCGGGGTGCGGAACTGCAGGCCCCCCTCGTACACCTGGCGCACCACGGCGCCGGTGATGGCGAAGGCGGTGCCGCTCTGGTCCATCAGCCGGTAGTAGGCGGCCAGACCGAAGTTGATGCCGGTCCAGACCTCCAGTGGATGGGTGCCCTTCGGATCAAGGGGGGTGCCGTCGCGGCGCAGGCCGTTGGCCACCCCGAGGCGGCCCCCCTCGAACCCCTCGAAGCACGCCTCGCGGATCGCGTTCAGGGCCGAGCGGGCCCGCTCGTCGGCCACCACCGGCGGCAGCCCCAGCAGGCGGGCGTAGAAGTCGCCGCAGAGCTGGTCGGCCATCACCACCGGGGTGCCGCTGCCGGCATCGATTTTGTAGTACTCGCCGTTCCAGAGCAGGGCATCGAAATGGCTTCGGGACTGCTCCAGCCAGCCGCCGAAGCGCCGCTGCTCCTCGGCGGTGTCGAGCCCCAGCTCCAGCTGCAGTTGCTGGCCGATGGCCAGGGCCGCCTCCAGGGCGGCGATCCAGAGGGCACCGCAGTAGGCGCTCACCCCCTGCAGGGGCCAGTCGTCGAAGGTCTGGTCCGGGGCACCACCGTTGTCGGGCAGCCCGTCGTCGTTGACGTCGAACTGCTTGAGGTAGTCGAGGGCGGTCACCGCCGCCGGCCAGCAGTCCGCCAGGAAGGCGATGTCCGGGCCGCTGGGGGCCAGGCGGTAGGTGCGCCAGACCTGCAGCACGAAGTCGCTGGCCAGGTCCTTCCAGAGGTTGCAGTCCTGGTAGGCGGTGTAGTTGGTGGCGTCGAAGGGGCGCTCGTTCGGGGCCCCGAGGTCGTGGGGGGTGGCGCCGGCCACCTTGCGGGCCGCCTCCACCCGGCCCCGCCCCTGGGTGAAGTACCAGCCGATCGGCCGCGGCGTGGGATCGGCGGCGGGGATGGCGCGGGCGAAGCTGCGCAGCACGGCCTTGTCGAGTTCGGGCCAGAGCTGCAGCAGGGCGAAGGAGCCGTACAGCCGCACGTCGAGGCTTTCGTACCAGGCGTAGTCGAGGCACTCGAGCACCCCGAAGCGACCCACCGGATCGCCTGGGCTGGCGGCCGTCCAGAGGCTGCCGCCGCTGGCCAGGTCGTAGAGCTCGTTGAGCAGGGCCATGCGCAGGGGCTCCGCCAGGTCGTGGCGTTGCACCACCGGCGCCTGCCAGGCCTCGATCGCGGCCTGCCAATCGCGCCATTCGGCCAGGGCTTCACCGGCGATGGCGGCGGCGTTGTCGCCTTCGGCGGAGAAGAAGTCGGTGTAGCGCCGCAGGGCGCGGGTGCCGGTGGCGAAGGCCGTCACCGGCAGGTCCCAGCTGATCACCACCGGGATCTCGAGCGAGGCGCCCGGCTCCAGCCGGAAGCGCACCGCCAGGGCGGCGCTGAGGGGATCGTCGCCGGTGCTGCGGCGGTCGTTGTCGCTGTCGGGGATCGAGCCGTCACGGCTGAAGGGTTCCCAGAGTTCCGCCCCGTCGCCGCTGGGATCCCAGCGGCTGCAGCGGAACACCTCCAGCCCCGGGTGGTTCAGCGCCGCCTCGTCGGGCACCGCCAGACACCATTGCCCGTCCCCTTCGGCCAGGGGCTGGGAGCGTTCCCCCTCCAGCAGCAGGCCCTTGAGGCCGGGGGCATCGACCCAGCGGTTGCGCTGCCCCTTGCCGCGGCCGATCGCCGGCATGTAGTTGTGCTCCGGGCTGCCGTCATCCCGGAAGTGGACCTCCGCCGCCGGGTCGGTGTTGGTGAACCAGCCGACGGTGTTGCGCCAGCTCAGCAGCAGGGACAGATCCAGCGGCTGATTCGTTGGGTTGCTGAACGTCCAGGCGAAGACGGCGACGGGGTAGCTGGTGCGCTGATAGTCGCCGGGAAGAATCGGGCTGAAGGCCTCGCAACGCACGTCGGCGCTGAACACCGCGGCGTAGTGGTGGGAGCTGATCGGGTAGCGCACCGCCACGGTGCCGCTCGGCTGCTCCGGGGTGGCGGCGGGGTACCAGCTCCAGGCGGCCAGCGGCGGGCCGGCGTCGAGGCGGGAAGCGTCAGAGGCGGGGGTGGTGGCCAGGGCATGGGCCCGCCGCCCCTCGCCGTCCTGCTCGAAGAGGGCGAACTGGCAGTCGGGCAGCACGCCGAACCAGTGCTCGCCTCCGTCGAGGTGCCAGAGGTTGAAGGCGCCGTCGATGCCCCGGCCCAGGCAGCCGGCGCCGAAGCCCCCCAGGGGCATGCCGTGGTTGGGGCCGTCGTCGAGGTTGCTGGCGTAACGCACCGTGTAGGGCTGGCTCCAGCCCTGGCCGAAGGGTCGCGACCAGCTGGCCTCGGGGGGCTGCCAGGGACTCCTGCCGCGCCGCAGGTTGTGGAGAGCGGAGAGGCCGAAGGGCGCCATGGGGCCAGACGAGGTGGGCCCAGCTTGTCAGAGCTGGCCCCTCAGCGAGTGCCCGTCCAGATCGCCATTACCCTGCCTGCAATCGTCGGGGCGGCGTGAATTCTCTGGTGCGGCTTTTCGGCACGGGCATCCTGCCGCCGCAGCGCTCCAGGGCCTATCGGCCCGAGATCGACGGCCTGCGGGCCGTGGCCGTCATTGCGGTGCTGATCAACCACCTCGATCCCCGCTGGTTGCCGGGTGGCTTCCTCGGCGTCGACATCTTCTTCGTGATCTCGGGCTATGTGGTCACCTCGTCGCTGCTGGCGCGGCGGGATGGCAGCCGCTGGCAGTTCCTGCGCCGCTTCTACGGCCGCCGGATCCGACGCCTGATGCCGGCGCTGGTGGTGAACATCGCCGTCGTCTCGGCCCTGTTCTCGATGCTGGTCTCGCCGCTCGATGATTTCTTCGCGCCGGTGATGCGGACCGGCACCGCCGCCCTGTTCGGGGTCTCCAATCTCTACCTGCTCCGTCAGGGCTCGAACTACTTCGCCACCGACAACCACTTCAACGCCTTCATGCACACCTGGTCGCTGGGGGTGGAGGAGCAGTTCTATCTGGTCTGGCCGGCGGTTCTGCTGCTCTGCGGTCTGGGGGTGGCCGGGGCCGGCAGCGGCGCCCTGCGGCGGCTCAAGCTGGCCAGCCTGCTGCTGCTGGCCCTGTCCCTGGCCCTCTATGTTGGCCTGAGCCTGGGCGGCAACGCCGAAAGGGCCTTCTTCCTCACCACCGCCCGGTTCTGGGAACTGACGGCGGGTTGCGTGGCCTACCTGCTGCATCGCGGCAGCGGCAGCGCCCGCGACCTGGGCCAGAAGCTGGCCCTGCCCCGCTGGCGCCAGCCCCTGGCCCTGCTGGCCCTGGTGGCGTCGCTGGCCCTGCTGCTGCTGCCGGAGGCCTGGAGCCTGGGCACCACCGTTGGGATCACGGCGCTGACGGCGCTGCTGCTGCTGCTGCTCCAGCCCGCCGGGGGCATCGGCCGCTGGCTGTGCCATCCCGCCTGCCTGGCCATCGGCATGGTCTCCTACTCGCTCTATCTCTGGCACTGGCCGGTGATCGTGCTGGCCCGCTGGACGGTGGGCTTCAACGCCGTCACCCTGCTGCCGGTGCTGGTGCTGATCACCCTGTGCACGGCCCTCTCCTACCGGCTGGAGTGCCTGTTCCGCTACGGCCACCCCGCCATCCCCGGCCTTCTCTATCCGGCCATGACCGTTGTGGTCGCCGCCTTCAGCGCCGGTCTGCAGGGGCCGCTGCTGGGCCGGATCTTCGTCGGTGAGCGCCGCCACGCCATCGGCACCACGGCCAACATGAAGCGCATCGGCGGCACGACCGTCGACACGGTCCACTGCTTCCAGGAGCCCACCGATCCGGTGGCCAGGGGCGATGGGCCCGACCCCTGCCTGGCCCTGGGGCCGAAGGGGAAGGACCTCCCCACCCTCTTCTTCCTGGGGGACAGCCACACCCACGTGCTGATTCCCCTCGGGGAGAAGCTGCTGGCCAGCGGCCGCTTCAACGTGTCCTTCATGGCCCGGGGCGGCTGCCCGGTGCCCTTCTTCCCCCGCTGGGCGGAGGGCGCCCCGGAGCAGACCCGCTACCGCCGCTGCCGCCCCTACGCCGACAACGAGGAGCGCCGGGTGCTGGCCCGCCTGCGGCCTGGAGACCGGGTCGTGCTGGTGTCGAATCTGGCCGGCCACCTGAAGGGAATCCAGGGGGAGACCCGCTTGAACGCCGAGGCCTCCTATGCCGCCGCGCTGCGGCGATTCGATGCCGAGGTGCGTCGCCGTGGGGCGGACGTGGTGGTGTTCGGCCCCCTGCCCACCTTCCCCCAGCTGAAGATCGGCGGTCCGCTCACCCTCTGCCAGACGGAGTGGTTCCGTCCCGCCTGGTCCCTCGGTTCCCAGTGCCAGCCGGTGCTGCGGCCGCGCCGGCAGGAGCTGGCCGCGATCGCTCCGGCCCAGCGCCTGCAGGAGCGCACCATCCGCGACCTGGCCGGCACGCGCCTGTTCACCCCCTTCGACAGCATCTGCCCGCCGACCCAGGCCGTCTGCTCCAGCGTCCGGGCCGGGACGCCCCTCTACAGCGACGAGACCCACCTCACCAACGCGGGTGCCCTGCTGCTCTATCCCCGCCTGATGGCCTTCCTCGAGCGTCAGGCGGACGGGGCGCCGCCACCCAGCTGATCGCTCCCCAGCTGATCGCTGCCCAGCTCCTGCTCGATCAGGGCATCGAGGGTCACGGCGCTGCGCACCAGAGACTGGTAGCGCTGCACCACCCGCCGGTTGCGCTCCAGCCAGCTGCCGGCGTCCCCACCGCCCCCGAGTGGGTGGCCGCCCGGGCCTGAGCGGTCGTCATCCAGCAGCTCGAGATCACTCTGGTGGGCCAGCAGGGCGACCACCAGGCTGTGGATCCGCTGGCGTCGATCGCTCATGGGCAGGGGGTGGGGCCGGCACGTCCGGGAGCATCATGGCCAGAAGTGGCACAGGGGCACGGCTGGAGGGTTCGCTGCTGGAGGTGCTGGGCACCGATGCCGCCGGCCTGGCGGGTCTCTCCCGCCACTGGCAGGACCGGATCCGGCAGGCCGATCTGGTGGCGGCCCCCCGGCGTCTCCTGGCGGACCTCGGGGCCTGGCGGGGTGAGGCCCCCACGCCGGAGCTGCTGGCCAGCGACCGGCCCGCCGACCTGCTGCCGCGGCTGGAGCGGGCCCTTTCCACCGGCCAGCGGGTGGTTCTGCTCGCCAGCGGCGACCCCCTCTGGTTCGGCATCGGCCGTCTGCTGCTGCAGCACCTTCCGGCCGAACGCCTCCGCTTCCATCCGGCCCCCACCTCCCTGCAGCTCGCCTTCGCCCGTCTGGGGCGGCCCTGGCAGGACGCCTCCTGGATCAGCCTCCATGGCCGTGACCCCGAGCCGCTGGCGGCCCGTTTGCAGCAGCGGCCCGCCGCCCTGGCGGTGCTGACCGATCCGGCCCGGGGCGGCGCCGACGCCGTGCGCCGGATCCTGCGGGCGTCGGGGCTGGAGGCCGCCTATGAGCTCTGGCTGGGGGAGCGCCTGGGCCATCCGGCGGAGCGGCTGCAGCGGCTGGCGCCCGACGACCCCCTGCCGCCCGATCTCGATCCCCTGCACCTGGTGCTGCTGATCGCGCTCCAGCCCGCCGTGCCTCCGCCTCAGGCCCTGCCGCTGTTCGGCCTGGCCGATGGCCTCTGGTTGCAGCACCCCGATCAGCCGGGGCTGATGACCAAACGGGAGGTGCGTATCCAGCTGCTGGCCGATCTGGAGCTGCCCGAGACCGGGGTGCTCTGGGACATCGGCGCCGGGGTGGGGTCGGTGGGGCTGGAGGCGCTGCGCCTGCGCCCCGCCCTGGAGCTGTGGGCCGTGGAGCGCCGGCCCGGGGCCGCCGCCCTGATCGGCGCCAATGCGGACCGGCTGGGGGTGCGGCCCGCGGCGGTGCTGGAGGGGGAGGCCCCGGCCGCCCTGGGCCCCCTGCCCGATCCCGACCGGGTGCTGATCGGCGGCGGCGGCCGGGACCGGCGCGAGGTGCTGGAGGCGGTGCTGGGCCGGCTGCGGCCCGGCGGGGTGGTGGTTCTGCCCCTGGCCACGGTCGAAGCCCTGGCCCAGCTCAGGCCCCAGCTGGAGCAGGCCGGCCTGGCGGTGACGGTCAGCCAGATCCAGGCCTGGCGCGGCGCCCCCCTGGCGGAGGGCACCCGCCTGGCGCCCCTCAATCCCGTGCTGGTGCTGAAGGGGTCGCGCCCGGCAGCGGGGTGATCCGCACCGGGGTGCCCACGCTGATGCCGAGCACGGCGGCCTGGCCCGCCGCCAGTTCCAGCACCCCGTCCATCGGCGTGTCGGGGCCGTAGCTGCGGCAGGGCAGGTTCATGCAGGGGGGCACGTCCGTCTCCAGCGCGGCCACGCGACCGTCGCGGATGAACAGCATGTCCAGGGGTTCGGGCGTGCGGTGCATCCAGAACCGGGTCACCGCCGGAGGGTCGTAGGGGAACCACATGCCACGCAGGTGGGGCAGGGGCGGGCGCATCTGCAGCCCCATGGCGTACTGGCGCTCGCCCCGGGGCACCTCCAGCTGGATGCAGCGCGCCGGCGGCGGCCCTTCCAGGCACCACTGGGCGGTGATAGGCAGGAACTGGGGCGGGCTCTGGCTCAGACCCGGCCCGCAGCCGAGCAGCCCGACGACGCCTGCGATGGTCAGGCTCCGGAGCAGGGAACGGCTCATGGCACGGGCCCCACGGGGGGACGCCCGTCGCTGAGGCAGTAGCCCCGCCCCCGCACGGTGTGGATCAGCCGTGGTTCCCCGTCCTGCTCCAGTTTCTGGCGCAGATAGCGCACGTAGACCTCGATCACGTTGCTGGCACCTCCGCCCTGGTCGGCCCAGATCTCCTCAAGGATCTGCTCCCGGCTCACGACCGTTCCCTTCTGACGCAGCAGCAGCAGCAGCAGCTGGTACTCCCGGGCCGTCAGGCTGAGCTGGCGCTGACCGCGCCACCCCTGGCAGGCCACCGGATCGATGCGCAGATCCGCCACCTTCAGCAGCGTGGACACCGGCATGGGGGCCTGGCGCCGGGCGAAGCCCAGGTGCAGCCGCAGCCGGGTGAGCAGGTCGCTCGTGCCCAGGCTGGGCAGCCAGAAATCATCGGCGCCCCACTCCAGGCAATGGCTGCGGCTCTCGACGCTGTCGCTGGTGATGCCGAGCAGCAGCGGGCGGGCCCCCAGCCGGCGGCGCAGCTCCGGGATCCGCGCTTCGCTGCCGGGCGACAGGACCACCGCCGCCGGCAGCTCCTCCCCGGACTCCTGCAGCTGCGGCCGGTAACCGGAGACCTCCAGCCGCGGGGCGAGGGAGGCGGCCTCCGGGCCCACCAGCAGCACCACGGTCGGTGGTGAGGACGTGGTCGAGGGTGGCGTGGTCACAGGGGGGCGTCGGCGTGGCTGCTGGAGGGCTTGGCCACGTGGGGCAGTCCCCAGCCCAGCTTGTTGCGCAGCACCTGGAAGAACTCGTGGTCGGCCAGCCGCACGAAGCGCACCGGATGCTCGCTGCGGCGCACCAGCACCCGGTCCTCGGGCCAGATGTAACAGCCGGCGCTGCCGTCGACCACCATCATCAGCCGCTCGGGGGTGGCGGGGAACACGGTCACCGGCTCCTGGTCGCTGAAGACCAGGGCCCGGGAGGCGAGGGAATGGGCGGCAATCGGTGTCAGCTGCAGCACCGGACAGTCGGGGGTGATCACCGGCCCTCCGGCGCTGAGGGCGTAGGCGGTGGAGCCGGTGGGGGAGGAGAGGATCACCCCGTCGGCGGCGATGTCCACGGGGGCGTGGCGGCCGATGGCGATCTCGAAGTGGCACATGCTGGTGAGCGGCTCCCGGTGCAGGGCCATCTCGTTGAGACAGAGCACCTCCCAGCGCCGCTGCTCGCCCCGCATCACGCTCACCACCAGCATGGAGCGCTCCTCCACGGTCCATTCCCCGGCCACCACCTGGGCCAGGGCCTGGTCCAGGTCCTTGAGGTAGGCCTCCGCCAGGAAACCGAGGTGGCCGGTGTTGATCGTCAGGATCGGCACGCCGATCGGGGCGGTCTGGCGGGCGGCGGAGAGAACGGTGCCGTCCCCCCCCAGCACCAGCGCCAGGGCCATCTCCTCATCGAAGCTGGCGGGCACGCAGGCGGCGTAGCCCCGGGAGCGCAGGTGCTGGTCGGGATTGGCGAAACCCACCACCCCACCGGAGCTGCTCACCCGTGCGACCTCCAGCCCGGCGGCGGTCAGCCGGTTCTCGATCAGGTCGGCGGTGCTGATCGCCAGATCCTTGCCGTCATTGACGATCAGTCCGACCCGGGGCACCGATCGCAGGCTGAATGGCAGACAGACTCTAGGAGGACGCGGAACGGCAGCCACGGCTGCAGGAGACGGGCGAAACCTGGTTGGGGAGATGGCCTTTCGGCCTCCCTGGCCGTCGTCGCCGAACAGGGCCTGCAGGCCGAGTTGCCAGTGCCCGGATGGTTTAAGACAAGGCGACAGCGTTAACATCCGGGCACTTCGTCCCGTCGGCTGCTGCCGGTGAAGCTTCTTTACATCGGTGGTCTCGAGCACAGCGGGACCACCCTCACCGAGCAGTTGCTGAGCAGCCATTCCCGCAGCCTCAGCCTGGGAGAGATCGCTTCCTTCTTCTCTCCCTCCCACATGAAGGCCTATCTCCGTGCCTGGGGAGATCATGACGACGTGCGTCGCTGTTCCTGTGGCAGTGACTGGGAGAATTGTTCCTTCTGGGGAAAGCTCACCCATCTCAATGGCCTGAATTCAGACCTTCCTCTGGACGAGAAATATGCCCAGCTGATCAGATTCATCCGACGCCAGCTTGGTGATGATGTGCTGGTGACGGATTCTTCCAAGTCCGTGGAAGCCCTGGGCGCCCTGCGCAGTGCCCTGCGGCGCGAAGCCGCCAGCCAGGATCGTTTCGGGCTCATCCTCGTGACCAAGGATGTGCGCAGCTTCACGGCTTCGATGAAGCGCAAGAGTGGCGGCAAGGGGCTGCTTTCCGCTTTCCGTTCGATGAACTACTGGACCCATGCCAATACCAAGTGGTTGAAGGTTCTGGCCGCCGATCCTTCCATCCCCCATCGCATCAACCTCTACGAACATCTCTGTCTCGATACGCTGGGTCAGGTCAACGGGCTGCTGGCGATGGTTGAGGAAGCCCCCCTCCCCAGCCTGGACATCGCCAACACGCGATCGCACATCGCCATGGGGAACAAGGACTTCCTGATGCGCAATCGCAGCCGTGTCCGCTACGACCAGCGCTGGTTCACCGATGACGCCATTCTTCTGGCCTATCTCATCAACGGCCCGGCCAGGCGTCTCAACCACCGTTTCTATCGAATGGGCCAGCAGCTCGCCGCAGACCTGCCCAAGAAGTCACCGATCTGAGGAGGCTGAAACAGGAGGGGCGCTCGACCAGGGTGCACGGCCGATGTCAGACATCGGGGATCAGAACTGCTCCAGGAAGCGCAGATCGCTGTTGAACAGCCGGCGGATGTCGTCGATGCCGTGGCGCACCATGCAGAACCGCTCCACCCCCAGGCCGGCGGCGAAGCCGCTCCAGCGCTCGGGATCGATGCCCAGGCCCTCCAGCACTGCCGGGTCCACCATGCCGCAGCCCATCACCTCCAGCCAGCGGCCCCGCCACTGCACGTCCACCTCGGCGGAGGGCTCGGTGAAGGGGAAATAGCTGGCCCGGAACCGCACCGGCAGATCACCGAAGAACTGCTGCAGGAAGGTTGTGACCGTGCCGCGCAGGTGGCTGAAATCCAGCCCCTCATCGAGGGCGAGCACCTCCACCTGGTGGAACACCGGCGAGTGGGTGGCATCCACCGCATCGCGCCGGTAGACCCGCCCGGGGGCGATCACCCGCACCGGCGGGGGGTTGGCCTCGAGGTGGCGGATCTGCACGGGGGAGGTGTGGGTGCGCAGCAGCCGGTCGCCCCCCAGGTAGAAGGTGTCCTGCATGTCCCGGGCCGGGTGGTGCTCCGGGATGTTGAGGGCGGTGAAGTTGTAGTGGTCGGTTTCGATCTCGGGCCCTTCGGAAACCCGGTAGCCGAGGCCGGCGAAGATGTCGACGATCTCCTCGATCGTGCTCTGCAGCGGATGGCGGTGGCCCGGCGGCACGTAGCTGCAGCCCGCCGTCACATCGATCCGCTCCCGTTCCAGCCGCTCCGCCATGGCGGCGCTGCGGACGGCCTCGAGCCTGGCGCCCAGCAGCTGCTGCACCTGCTCCTTGAGGAGGTTGGCCCGCTGGCCCACCAGGGGGCGCTCCTCACCGGGGAGGCGGCCCATGGCACCGAGCACCCCGGAGAGCCGTCCCTTTTTGCCCAGCAGGCCCACCCGCAGCTCCTCAAGGGCCGTGGCGTCCCCGGCGGCGGCGATGGCGGCGGCGGCCTCCGCCTCCAGGCGCTCCAGCTGGTCGGTGAGCTGCTGCAGGCTGACGGTGGTGCTCACGGCACGGATCGGGGGGAGGAAGCGACTGTAGGCAGCAGCGTCTAGCTTGCCGGCAGTCCACGCGGTCGAGGCCGATGGCACCGCTCCGGATCCTGATCAGCAACGACGACGGGGTGTTCGCCGACGGCATCCAGGCCTTGGCGGCCGAGGCCGTCGGCCGCGGCCACACCGTCACCGTGGTCTGCCCGGACCGGGAGCGCTCCGCCACCGGCCACGGACTCACCCTCCAGACCCCGTTGCGGGCGGAGCGGGCCGACGAACTCTTCGCGGCGGGCGTCACCGCCTGGGCCTGCAGCGGCACCCCCTCCGACTGCGTCAAGCTGGCCCTGTTCCGGCTGCTGGAGCAGCCGCCGGACCTGGTGCTCTCCGGCATCAACCACGGCCCCAACCTCGGCACCGACGTGCTCTATTCGGGCACCGTCTCGGCGGCGATGGAGGGCACGATCGAGGGACTGCCGGCCCTGGCAGTGAGCAGCGCCGACTTCCACTGGCGTCGCTTCGAGGCGGCGGCGGCCCTGGCCCTTGATGTGGCCGAGCGGATGCTGGCCACCAGCTGGCCCGAGGGGCTGCTGCTCAATCTCAACGTCCCGCCCCGGCCCGCCGCAGACCTCGCCCCGCTGCGCTGGTGCCGCACGGCCGTGCGGCGCTACATCGATCAGTTCGAGAAACGCACCGATCCCCGTGGCCGCACCTACTACTGGCTGGCCGGCGAAGTGGTCGACGACCTCGAGGGCACCGGCGCCGGTCCGGCCGAATGGCCCACCGATGTGGCCTGGGTGCAGCAGGGCGGATCGTCCCTGACGCCCCTGCAGCCCGAACTCTTCTGGCGGGGCTCCGTCGCCTCATTGCCGGCCGTGGAGGCCTTGGGCGATCAGGTCTTGCGATAGATCCGCTGCAGCAGCCACAAGCTGAGGATCAGGGCGATCAGGTGGGCGAACAGCACCTGGGTGTTGCTCAGCACCGAAAGCATCTCGATCGAGGTGATCGGCAGCCCCACCACCCGGCCGCCGCTGCCTGGGGTCCCCTGCATCTGGGCCCCGAAGAAGCCCGGCACCTGCTGGGAGGCCTGCACGAACAGGCTGCCGGCCAGGGCCTGATAGCCCACCGCCGCGAGGGTGAGCCCGCCCAGGTCGGCCAATAGACCGCGTTTCACCAGGCGCGTGGTTTCGCCCTTGCTGGGGCGTGCCGGGCTGGCCAGGGCGCGGCCGCAGCGCACCACCAGCCAGGATTGCCACAGACTCCAGAGCAGAATCAGGAATGACAGGGTGGTGAGGGAAAGGCCGGGGCCCAGCCCCAGGGCACGGGAGGAGTTGGCCGCCATCTGGCCGCCGATGTTGTTGAAGATCAGCACCCCCACCACCACCACTCCGAGAGCGAGCTGGACCCAGAAGCGCACCCAGCCCATGCGGCGCAGGGCATCGGCCATGCGCTGCAGATCCAGCGTGTCGACCATGGGGAGAAGGGCGAAGGCCCCAAACTTGGCATGGGAGGATCCAGCCGGCGAGGGCCGAGGCCGTTGATCCCGCTTCACGACCCCTCCAGCGCCCTGCGCCCCACCGCCGTCGCCCTGGGCAGCTTTGATGGCCTGCATCGGGGTCACCGGAGCGTGATCGCCGCCGTCACCGCGCCCATGGCCGCCGGCCAGGAGCGGGCTGTGCCCACGGTGGTCAGCTTCTGGCCCCATCCCCGCGAGGTGCTCCACGGCGAGACGCGGCTGCGGCTCGATCTCCCGGAGGAGAAGCTGGAACTGCTTGAACCCCTTGGCATCGAGCAGCTGGTGCTGGTGCCCTTCACCCGCGAGCTGGCGGCGCTGACCCCGGAGCCCTTCGTGCGCCAGGTGCTGGCCGAACGGCTCCAGGCCCGCAGGATCGCGGTGGGCACCAACTTCCGCTTCGGCGTCGATCGCCGCGGGGACGTGGACGACCTGGCCCGCATCGGCGCCAGCTTCGGCATCGACGTGCAGGTGGTGCCGATGCTGTGGGATGGGGCCGAGCGGGTGAGCAGCAGCCGCATCCGGCGGGCCCTGGGGGCCGGCGACATCGACGAGGCGGCGCGGCTGCTGGAGCGTCCCTACCGCTTCAGCGGCCAGGTGGTGAGTGGCCGGGGCCTGGGGCGCCAGCTGGGCTGGCCCACCGCCAATCTGGCGGTGGACGGCCGCAAGTTCCTGCCGCTGGAAGGGGTCTATGCGGCCCTGGCCTGGCGCGACGGCGGCGAGGGACCGATGGCGGCGGTGATGAACCTGGGCCCCCAGCCCACCGTCGATCCCCTGGCCCCATCGGCGGTGGAGGTGCACCTGCTGGAGCGCCGGCTGGAGCTGGTGGGGGCCCATCTGACCGTGCAGCCCCTGCGGCTGCTGCGGCGCCAGCAGGCGTTCGCCAGCCTCGAGGCCCTCAGCGAGCAGATCCGGCTGGATGCCGATCGGGCCGGGGAGCTCTGCCGGACACTCGGACCCCCTGGGGAGGCTTCCACCTAGGGGCAGGACATCAGTTCCTCCCGCCCGAAGAAGCCCTCCCATACCCTGGAGGCCTCACCCGCCCCGGTCCGGTGACGCCCCAGCCTCCAGTCCCGTCGCCGCCGCTGTCCGGCCGTGAGCGTGGTTCCACCCACCGTGCCGCCATCGAGCGGCTGCTTGATGCCAACCTCGACCGGGCTCGGGAGGGGCTGCGGGTGCTAGAGGACTGGGCCCGCTTCGCCCTCGACCGTCCCGACCTGGTGGCCCGTACCAAGGACCTGCGCCAGCGCCTGGGGCGGCTGCACCGGACCTCCTACAAGCTGGCCCGGCACACCGCCAGCGACCCGGCCACGGGCCTGGCCCATCCGGCCCAGGCCGAACGGCAGGACGGCGCCAGTGTCCTGGCCGCCAACGCCGGACGGGTGCAGGAGGCCCTGCGGGTGCTGGAGGAGTTCGGCCGGCTTGAGGACCCGGAGCTGGCGGCCGAGGCGGCGTCGATCCGCTACGCCCTCTACGACGTGGAGGTGGATCTGCTCCAGGCCGGCCGTGACGGCGACGGGCGCCGGGCCCTGCTGCGCCGCTGCCATCTGTACCTGGTGACCAGCCCGGTGGACGGCCTGGAGGCCGTGGTGGCCGCCGCCCTGGCGGCGGGGCTGCGGCTGGTGCAGTACCGCGCCAAACCCGACGCCCCCCTGGATGACCGGAGTCGCTTCGCCCAGGCCAGCGCCCTGCGCCAGCTCTGCCACCGCCATGGCGCCCTGTTCCTGGTCAACGACCGCATCGACCTGGCCCTGGCGGTGGGGGCCGACGGCGTCCACCTCGGCCAGGGCGACCTGCCGCCCTCGGTGGCCCGCCGCCTGCTGGGGCCCGACCGGCTGATCGGCCGCAGCACCCACCGGCTCGAGGACTTGCGCCAGGCGGTCGCCGATGGCTGCGACTACGTGGGGGTGGGGCCCGTCAACGCCACGCCCACCAAGCCCGGCCGCGAGCCGGTGGGGCTGGCCTACGTGACCCAGGCGGCGGCGGAATCCCCCCTGCCCTTCTTCGCCATCGGCGGCATCGATCCGGGCAACCTGGCCGCCGTGCGCCGTGCCGGGGCGGATCGGGTGGCGGTGGTGCGGGCCATCACGGCCGCCGACGACCCCGGCGCTGCGGTCGCCGCCCTGCTGGCGGGGCTGGAGGCTGAGGCATGACGGGTGGCATGACGGGAGACCTGCTGCTGCGGGTCAATGGGGAAGCGCGCCGCTGCCCCGCGGGTCTGTGTCTCGATGCCGTGCTCGTGGCGCTCGGCTACCAGCCGCGTCTGGTGGTGGTGGAGTTCAACGGTGAGATCCTGCCCAGGGATCGCTGGCCAGCCCAGGCTGTGGTGGAATCCGATGTGCTGGAAGTGGTCACCATCGTGGGGGGCGGTTCCTAGATTCCTGCCATCGCAACGTCGTACCCCATGGGTTCCCGCTTGTTCCGGCGCCTGGCCGGTCTGATGGTCGTGCCCGTGCTGGTGGCCGGCCTGGTGATCGCCTCCCCGCCGCCGGCCCAGGCCGCCAGCGGCGGTCGCATCGGTGGTGGCAGCTTCCGTTCGGCGCCCTCCATGCCCCGCAGCTACGGCGGCGGCGGTGGCTACGGGGGCGGCAGCTTCGGCGGCGGCGGCTACCGGGGCGGTGGCATGGGCTTCCCCTTCATCGTGCCGATCTTCGGTTTCGGCGGCGGCGGCCTGTTTGGTTTCCTGATCCTGATGGCCGTGGCCGGCGTGGTGGTCAACGCCCTGCGCGGCGGTGGCGGCGGGCCCGCGCTGGCGGGTTCCGGTTCCGAGCTTGCTTATAGGCCACGCCCGGACGGGCCGGTCTCGATCGCCCAGGTCCAGGTGGGCCTGCTGGCGTCCGCCCGCGATCTCCAGGACGATCTGCGCCGGCTGGCCGGTTCGTCGGACACCTCCAGCAGCAGCGGCCTGCAGCGGGTGCTGCAGGAAACCAGCCTCTCCCTGCTGCGCCATCCCGATCTCTGGGTGTACGCCAACGGCGAAGTGGGCCAGGTGCCCTTCGCCAGCGCCGAATCCACCTTCAACCGGCTCTCCATGCAGGAGCGCAGCAAGCTGGAACGGGAGCTCACCGCCAACGTGGCCGGGCGCCGCTTCAGTGAGCCCGCCCCCGTGGCCCCCGGTGCCAGCGACGCCGCCAGCGATTTCATCGTCGTCACCCTGCTGGTGGCCAGCCGGCGCAACCTGGCGATCAAGGGGGCCGGCACCGCCGACGACCTGCGCGATTCGCTCCAGAAACTCGGTGCGGTCGGTGCGGACGATCTGCTGGCCATTGAGGTGATCTGGCAGCCGGAAGGGGCCGGCGAGGTGCTCACCACCGAGCAGGTGATCACGGCCTACCCCAACCTGCAGCATCTCTGAACCTGCGGCCTTGCCGGCCGGCCTGCGGTCCCCCACACTGCGCGGCAGAAGCCGCAGGCGCCGATGCCTCCCCATCGGATGAGCTGGATCAACTCCCCGGTGCTGCTTGAGGCCATCGAGCGTTACGAGCAGGGCCGGCTGCCGCGCCCCCTGGCCCTCTGGCTCCAGACCGTGCTGGAGCTGGAGGCTCCTCCGGCGGGTCCCCTGCGTCCCGGCGGCTGATCAGCCGGCCCGGTCCAGCTGCAGGATCCGCAGGGCGGCCATGGCGGCCCCGTAGCCGTTGTCGATGTTCACCACGGTGAGCCCGGGGGCACAGCTGGCCAGCATGCCCATCAGGGCCGCCTGGCCGCCGGCGCTCACCCCATAGCCCACCGCCACCGGCACCCCGATCACCGGCTGGGGCAGCAGGCCGGCCAGCACGGTGGGCAGGGCTCCCTCCATCCCGGCGCAGGCGATCAGTACCCGGGCCTGGTGCAGCCCCTCCAGCTGCCCCAGGAGCCGGTGCAGTCCGGCCACGCCCACGTCGAGCACCAGGTCGCTGGCCACCCCGTGGCAGGCCAGGGCCAGGCGCGCCTCGGCCGCCACCGTGAGGTCGCTGCTGCCGCCGCCGAGCACCGCCACCCGCCCGAGGGCCGGATCCGGCGGCGGCGGTGCGGGCCAGGTGAGGCAGCG
The DNA here is from genome assembly GCF_014698945.1 of Synechococcus sp. FACHB-909. Classification (NCBI taxonomy): domain Bacteria; kingdom Bacillati; phylum Cyanobacteriota; class Cyanophyceae; order Synechococcales; family Synechococcaceae; genus Synechococcus; species Synechococcus sp. FACHB-909. Next base: position 195,747 of record NZ_JACJTY010000004.1, read on the forward strand.
GGCCAGCGGATGGTGGACGGGGGCTTCCCCGTCCCCGAGGGCCCCAAGGGCGTCCAAGCGCTCCTGGAGCCGCCGCTCCACCGCCGCGGCCTTCTCCGCCGAAACGCGGGTCACCAGGGCCAGCTCCCCGGCCCGGCGCATCTCCAGCATCACGGCGGCGATCTGCTCGACGCTCTTGTGCTCGCCCCAGACCGCCTCCACCATGCCGAGCCGCCCGCGGCGGCCCAGGTCGAGCCGGGCGTCCTCGCTCAACGCCCCTCCTCTTCCACCGGCGGCGTCAGAGCCACCCACTCCAGTTCGCCGGCGTGGACCAGGGGAAAGGGGTTGGCGGCCCCGGCCAGCCCCCGGGCCTCAGGATCGCGGGACAGGGCCCGCCGGGCCGCGACCTCGAACCGACCCTGCACCGCATCGATCTCGCTGGCCGGGATGGCCAGCCACTGGCGGCGGCTGCGCCAGCGGATCAGCAGCAGACCTTCCTCCCATTCCGCGTCCCAGAGCAGCTCCCGGCCCAGGAAGCCGTCCTGGCGTTGCAGCCACGGTCCCCAGCTCTCCTCCTCCGCCTGCAGCCAGGCCCCCCGGGCGTCGGCGGGCACCTTCACCCTCAGGTGCTCCACCACCGGCCCCTGGGGCTGGGCGAGGGCGGCCGGGGTGGCGGCCTGGGCCGTGGCGGGAAGGCCGACCAGCACGAGAGTGAGCAGGAAGAACGCGGCCAGCAAGGTAGCCAGCCAGCGGTTCGGTCGACGGATCACGGCCGCTGCAGCAGCGCCACCGCATGGCAGGCGATGCCCTCCTGGCGGCCCGTGGGCCCGAGTCCCTCGTTGGTGGTCGCCTTGACCCCCACCTGCTCAGGGGCCAGGCCCATGCGGCCGGCGATCGCCTCCCGCATGGCGGAGATGTGGGGCTTGAGCCGGGGCCGCTCCGCCACCACCACCGTGTCGACGTTCAGCACCAGCCAGCCCCGCTCCGCCACCAGCGCCACCACCTGCTCCAGCAGCACCAGGCTGTCGGCGCCACGCCAGCGCTCGTCCTCCGGCGGAAAGTGGGTGCCGATGTCCCCCAGGCTGAGGGCCCCCAGCAGGGCATCCATCAGGGCGTGCACGAGTACGTCGGCGTCGCTGTGGCCGTCCAGCCCCAGGCCGTCGGGGTGCTCCAGGCGCACGCCGCCCAGGATCAGGGGACGGCCGGGGACGAGCCGGTGGATGTCGTAGCCGTTGCCGATGCGCAGCTGCATGGGGGGCGGTGGGGGCGGATCCAGTGTCGCCGGTGCGGGGCGATGGCGCGCCTCAGGGGGCGTGCTTCAGGTCTCCTGCTCCGCCTGCCACTGGGCCAGCAGGTCGGCGCGGCGCTCGCGGGTGCGGGCCACCTGCTGCTCCTGGCGCCAGCGGGCGATGGCGCCGTGGTCGCCACTGCGCAGCACCTCCGGCACCGCCATGCCGCGGAACTCCGCCGGCCGGGTGTAGTGGGGGTGCTCCAGCAGCAGGCTGCTGTGGCTCTCGGCCTCGAGGCAGTCCGGCGAGCCGACGGTGCCGGGCAGCAGCCGCACCACGCCGCTGATCACCACCAGGGCCGGCAGTTCGCCGCCGGTGAGCACGAAATCGCCCAGGGACACCTCCTCGTCCGCCAGGGGCCGGATGCGCTCGTCGAAGCCCTCGTAGTGGCCGCAGAGCAGCACCAGCTGGTCGTGCTCGGAGGCCCAGCGGCGCAGGTCGCGCTGGTGCAGCGGCTGGCCCTGGGGGCTCATCAGCAGCACGCGGCGGCGCGGCAGCACCGGGATCGCCTCGAAGGCGGCGTAGACCGGCTCGGGCTTGAGCACCATGCCGGCACCGCCGCCGTAGGGCACGTCGTCCACCTTGCGGTAGCGATCGGTGGCGTGGTCGCGGGGGTTGTGGGTGTGGACCTCGGCGATGCCGGCGGCGAAGGCACGGCCGATCACCCCCAGCCCCAGCAGGGGCGTGAAGGCGTCCGGCACCAGGCTCACCACGTCGAAGCGCATGGGGAGCTCAGCCGGCGGGTCGGCTGACCCGCCGGATCTCGGAGCTGAAGCTGGCCCGGCCCGGGCGGCCGTCGGGGTGGTGCTCCACGCTGCTGCGCAGGCGCAGGTTGGCCTTGGTGAACCAGATCCGCTCCCGCACCGACGCCCCGGCCCGCTCGCTGGTCAGCTCCAGGCTCCCATCCGGCCACAGCTGCCAGTGCCCCGTGCTGGCGGCCCCGTCCGGGGCACTGCCCTGGAAGCCGCCGTCGGGACGGAACAGCAGCCGGTGGCGGCCACCGCCGGGTGGGGTGATCTCCAGCCCTCCCGGCTCGCCGCTCTGCTCAGGGGCCAGGTAGGTGACCGTCAGTTCGCCCCGCTCGGAGCTGTGCCAGCTGGCCTCGTCCGCCTCGGCCTCCCGCGCCGCCTCTGCCGCCTCCTCGAGGCTGAAGCAGCTGCGCAGGGAGAGCCAGTCGCCGGCGCAGAAGGCCAGGAACGCCGCGATCGTCTCGGGAGGGAAGGGGGCGGCGGGCGGCTCGGTCGCGCTGGTCACGGATGGGGCGGCGGGAGATCGGGGCCGGTGGGCCCCGTTTGGGATCCTCGCAAACCCCCCGCTGCAGGGGTGCGGTGTGGGGGCTGCGGAGCGCCGGCGGCCTCAGTCGCCCCGGTAGCCCAGCTCGGCCAGCCGGCCCGGATGGCTGCGCCAGTTGGGCACCACCTTGACGAACAGCTCGAGGTACACCGGACCGTCGAACACCTTCTGCATCTGCAGCCGCGCCCCCTGGCCGATCGCCTTGAGCATCTGCCCCCCCTTGCCGATCAGGATGCCCTTCTGGCTGCTGCGCTCCACCAGCACGGTGGCGAGCACGGCCGTGCGCACCTTGCCCTTCGCCTCCTCCTCCACGATCCGCTCGATCCGCACCGCCACTGAGTGGGGCACCTCCTCCCGGGTGAGGGTCAGCACCTGCTCCCGGATCAGCTCCGCCAGCAGCAGCTGTTCGGGCTGGTCGCTGACCGTGTCGGCCGGGTAGAGCAGGGGACCCGGCGGCAGGTCGGCCGCCAGGGCCTCCACCAGGGCCTGGCAGCCATCGCCGTTGAGGGCGCTGCAGGCGTGCAGGGGCCAGGTCACGGGGCGATCGCCACCCTCCGCCATCAGCTCCCGGTAGGTGGCGGCCAGATCCTCGGCGTCGGCGCCGACCCGGTCGCTCTTGTTGAGGGCCACATGCACCGGCACGCGGCTGTGGCGGAGCAGGTCGACGATGAACCCGTCCCCCCGGCCGGCCGGCTGGCTGGCATCCACCAGCAGCAGCACCACATCCACCTCGCCGATGGCACCCCGGGCGCTCTGGACGAGGCGTTCCCCCAGCAGGTGATGGGGTTTGTGGATCCCCGGGGTGTCCAGCAGGATCAGCTGGGCGGCGGGGGTGGTGAGGATGGCCCGCAGCCGGTTGCGGGTGGTCTGGGCCACGGGGGAGGTGATCGCCACCTTCTGGCCCACCAGCTGGTTGAGCAGGGTGGATTTGCCCACGTTCGGGCGTCCGATCAGGGCCACGAAGCCGGAGCGGAAGGGCGCCCCTTCGCTGCTGCCGTCGTCGGGCTGGGCATCGCCGGGGCTGGCGGTCGGGGCGCTCGGGTCCATAGCCTCAACACTGCCAGTCCGTGGGCCCCGCCGCCCGTCCGCCGCCATGACCGATGACGCCCCGCTGACCGAGACTCCCCTGAACGGGACCCCCCTGGCGCCGAGCTTCCCCCAGGCGATGGAGATCGCGGCCCAGTGGATCGGCCTCTGGGAAGCCGGGGAACTCAGCGATGAGGTGCTGGCCGATCGGGTGGGGGAGCTGGTGGCGAGCCGGGACGGGGCCCGTGGCTTTTTCGTGGTCGGCCTCACCGGCGAGGCGCCCCTGCTCGACCGGCTGCCGGAACCCCTGGTGGTCGCCCTGCGGCAGGCGGGGGCGGGGGTGGTGGATCTCACCGCGCGCAATCTGGCCATGAGCACGGCGATGGTGCTGCACCACCGGCGTTCAGGGGACCTGGAGCACCAGGCCGGCTCGGAGCGCGTCCAGCTGCGCAGCACCGAGCTGCTGCGCCAGCTGGAGCCGGTGGCCGTGAAGCAGCGCCTCGAGACCCTTCTGGCGGCCGCCGCGGAGGACGGTGCAACCGAGGCGGTGGTGGCGGAGGACAGGGCCTTCCTCGACCGCTGGGGGTACGACGCCGAACAGCGTCAAGCAATCGCCGCCGCCATCGAGGCCGTGGCTGACTGAGCCACGAACCCGGCCAACATCCTGGCCTGGGCCTCAGAACTTCAGGTAGAGCAGCGTCATGGCCTGAAGGGCGTCGAAAGTGACGCCATCGGGCAGGAAGACGTAGTTGACGTTGAACCCGAGGGTCACGTTCTGGGTGATGTTCAGATCGACGCCGCCGGTGAGCATGGCGTTCGTCTGGCCGGTGGAATAGGTGTTGGTGGCGATACCGCCCCCCAGGTAGGGGGAGACCACGGAGCGACGGAACAGATCCAGGGTGAGGGGCAACTGGAAGGAGGTCTGGCCGTTGTAGCGGCCCAGCACATCACGGTTGCCGAAGATCACACTGGGACGCAGGGAGACCGCCAGGGTTTCATTGAGTTTGTACCCGATCCGACCGGTGAACACCCCGCTGTTGGGCAGGTCACTGCCGAAATTGACGCCCCCACCGATGCCGTAGATGCCCACGTTCTCGATCGGTTTGCCCTGACGCGGCACGATCGCCAGCTCGGCGGGATCCCGGTTGGCCGGAGGCGGGAGGTAGTCGGCAGGAAGGGTGGCCGCGTCGGTGACGGGTTCCCAGCCGGCCGCCGCGGGCTCCGGGGCGATGGGGACCCAGGGAGCCGGTGGCGCCGGCAGCGACTGGGCCCGACCCGGATCGGCAGCCAGGGCCAGGGCCAGCCAGGCCAGACCGACCAGGGGGGCGCCGCCGGGGTGGAGCCGGATCCGCTTCACTGGGCCACCACGGCGCCGGCTGGACCGGCCGGGGCCGGGGTGGGGGCGGGAGCTTCCGCCACAGGGGCCACCGTGGCAGCGGCCGGGGGCGGCGGCGGGGCGATCGGGGCGCTGCTGGCCACCGGCGAGACCCGCACAGGGGCGGGGGTGGCCCTGTCCTCAGCCGGGAGCGGCTGCAGGTTCACCACCGTGGGGGTGACGGTCCCGGGGGCTTGGGCCGGCTGGCGGCTGGACCACTCCTTGATGTCCTCGATCACCGCGGGATCGTCCGGCTGGCTGAGCACATCGACGCTGCCGTCGGCCTGGATCGCAAGGGGCACCTGGGTGGGCTTGCTGACCCGGGTCGAGGGCACATGGATGACCCGGGCCTGCTGGAGCTTGGCCGTCTTGGTGGGCGTGGGGGTCGGCAGGGTGCGGATCGCCTGGCGCATCGGTTCCCTCAGGTTCTGGGGAATGGGAGCCATCGGATCGCCGCTGCTGGCCCAGCGGGCCCGCTCCGCCCGGGCCACGGTCGGCATGGCGGGCAGGCCCAGGTCCTGGATGGTGAGCACACCACCGAGGAGCTCGGAATTCGAGAAGTTGCGCTGCAGCAGGGTCTGGGCGCTGCCCAGGCCGGTGGTGCCGAGGGGAGGCCCATCGATGCGGAAGGAGGCCGGGCGGGACGGGGCCTTGGCCACCGGGGACGGGGCGGCGCTCCGGAGGGCGACCGCCGGACGGCGACCGGCATCGGGCCGCCGGGCGCCCGAAGCAGAAGACGTGGAGGGGCCGCTGAGATCGAGGCTGCGTGCGAGGGGGGCATCCAGCAGCGAACCGATCTTTTCGGAGGCCGAACTCAGCACATGGCCGGTGGTGGTGCCCAGGTCGTCGAGGGGCGAGGAGGTGTCGGGCGCTGGGGTGGTGGCCGGTGCTTCCGGCGCTGAGGCGATCGCTTCGTCCGTCCCCTTCGGATCAGCCGGCTGGGGGATGGTCATGTCCTTGACCCGCGACTGCCAGCGGTCGTGGGCATCGATGGCCAGCAGCGGCAGCCAGATGGACTGGCTCAGCAGGGCCCAGGCGATGGCTTTGGGGCTGATGGTGGGTTCGCGGTACATGGGAGGGCTCGAGAAGCGGTTGTCAGCGGAAGTTGTTGTTGTTTCTGTTGCCGTTGAATGTATCTCGGAAGAAATAATAGGAGCTGGCGGCCTGACTGAGGGGAACGATGACCTGATTGATGACGTCGAGGGCCTCGGCGTAGAAGGTGCGATTGACGATAATCGTGTCCCTGTCCCGGAGCGGGGGATTCAGCCCCTTGGAGACGCCGATCCCATCCCGGTAGCTGTAGACCTCCCGGGTGGTGGTGCCGTTGCGGTTGAGGCGGACGAGCTCGATGTCGTTCTTGTTGGCCCGCCAGTTCTCCGCACCACCGGCCCGGAAGATGGCCTCGGCCAGGGGGGTGTTGGCGGGAAGGCTGAGGTTGCCGGGGCTGCGGACCTCGCCGATCACCGAGACATTGATGGTGGCCGGGGCCAGGTTGGTGGCGCCGATCTGGAGGATTTCCTCGGGGATCAGATCCTCCGTGCGGGCGACCACGATCGTGTCGCCGTCGAACAGGATCGGGTTCTGCCGCTGGTTGCCGACCTGGAAGACCTGGGCCAGGTCCAGAACGGTCTGCTTCTGACTGCCGTCGGGCCCGGCCAGACGCCGCAGCAGCACCTTGCGGATGTCGGCGTTCAGGGTGACGCCGCCGGCGGTCTGGATCGCGGAAACTGGTGTGGAGAAGGAGGCCAGGGGGTAGAGGCCAGGACGGCCCACCTCGCCGATGATGGTCACCTTCACGGGGCGGGGCGAAACGAGGCTGAGGATCAGCTCAGGCCGCACCAGCTGCTTCGCGTAGAGCGAGGTGAGCCAGCGGGTGGCCTGGCCGATGGTCAGGCCGGTGAGCTGCACCGATCCCAGCAGCGACAGGGTCGAAGTGCCGTCGGGAAGGATGGAGACCGCACCGCCGATGGCGGAGGCGGAAGGGTCGGTGAAGGTGAGTTGCAGACCATCCCCGGGGCCGAGGACGTAAAGATCGTTGTAGACCTCCGTGACCGTGAGGGGCAGAGGGGCCGAGGAGGCGGGGCCAGCCAGGGGAGCGGCGCTCATGGCCGCGGCACCGCGCCAGGGGGAATGGGGCGCCACCCCCTGGGGCACCGAGGCCTTCAGGCCTGTCGGAGCCACCATCGCACCGACCAGACCCAGTGCGCCGAGGGAGGAAAGACGCCGCCGGATCGTGGGGCGAAGGCTCCTGCCACGGGAGGTTCCGTCAGATGCTGCAGATCCCTGACCTGCGGCAGATTCCCGGCGTGCCGACTGGCCTGCAGATCCCTGGCGTACAGATGTTCTGGGAGGAGAAGCCACCGAAGGACATTAATCGGATTACCACCATAGACGCCCGAGTCAAGGGGGCATTCTTTGCTGGTTGCCATTATCATCGGCTCAACTTTCCCTGCGGTTCATAACGTGACAACGACGGGTGTTCCTCCTGAGACCTTTCCGGGTGGAACCGCGCGCCCGCTGTCCCTTCCCGCCGCGGGTGGTCCGGGTCCAGGCGCTTTCGATCCGTCGCAGCAGAGCCCCCTCAGCCCCATCGGCGAGGGCCAGTCCGGCGGCGGCGGCCTGGGGGGCCTCGTACGGACGGTCAAGCGCCGTCAGTCCATCTTTCTGATCACCTTCGCGGTGGTGACCGGCGTTCTGGCGATCAACACGCTGCGTCAGCGCATCTTCTCCCCCGTCTACCAGGGGGGGTTCCAGATGCAGATCAGCAACCCCTTCGACAACCCTGGCGGCGGCGGCGGCGGCGGTTCCGTTGAGACGATCGCCCGCAGCGAGATCAAGACCGATGTGCCCAGTCTCATCGTTCTGATGCGCAGCCCCCTGCTGCTCGGGCCGGTCGCCCAGCGTCAGGGCGTGCCGCTCCGGGCCCTGGAGAGCAACCTTTCCATCAACCAGGAGTCGGCCCGGGTCGACAACGTCCTCAACGTGTCGCTGCGCTGGCCCGATCCAGCCAAGGGCAAGGCCATCCTGCGGCAGCTCGCCAAGGATTACACCGCCTTCTCCCTGACCCAGCGCCAGGCGGCGGTCAACTCCGGCGTCCGCTTCCTCGACGAGCAGGCCCCCGCGATCGAGGAACGGGTCACCAAGCTCTCCCAGGAGATGCTCAGGTTCCGGGAACGCAACAATTTCGTTGACCCGGCCACGGCGGCCAGCCAGATCCTCGGGGCCCGCGAAGGTCTGGTCAACCAGCTGCGCACCCTTCAGAACGAGCAGGTGCAGCTCGACAGCCAGCTGAAATCGATCCAGACCGGCAAGCTGCAGTTCACCCCCAGCGGTGCCCCCACCGCCCTTGAGCAGCTGGGTCGGAACAGCGTTCTGGTGCCGGGCAGGGGGGGATCTTCCGGAGCCGAGGCTGCCAGCGGCACCAAGACGCCCCTTGACCTCCTCAACCAGTTTGAACAGGAACTGGCCACCGCCAAGGGCACGTTCAAGGACAACTCTCCGATCGTTCAGTCCCTGATCGCCCGCCGCAACCAGTTGCTCCCCGTTGTGCAGCGGCAGGCTGCCGACGCCGTCAAGGCCCGGCTGCTTTCCAACGTGGCCCAGCAGGATGAGATCAACCGTCAGATCCTTCTGCTGAGCGAGAACTTCCGGAACAATCCCCAGAAGATGTCGGAGTTCGAGAACATCAACCAGCGGCTCTCGATCGCCAGGGAGCAGTACTCCTCCTACATCCAGGCCAGGGAGCGTTACCGGCTCGAGATGGCCCGTTCCATTTCCCCCTGGGAAGTGATCGGACCTCCCGATTTCGGCGGCAGTCCGGTGGAGCCCAACATCCAGCGCAACCTGCTGAGGGCGATCATGATCGGTCTCTTGGCCGGTCTCGGCGCCGCCATCCTCCGCGAGCGGACCGACAACGTCTTCCACACCCCCATGGAGGTGGAGAAGGACCTGCAGCTGCCGGTTCTGGGTCTGATCCCCTACCTGCCCCTCGAGCCCGGTGTCGACATCGCCACCAGCATCTCCAAGATGTCCTCGAGCGAGCGCTTCGCCATCAAGGAGTCGCTGCGCAGCCTGTTCACCACCTTCCGACTGCTCCGCGCCGACAGCAGCATCCGCATGGTGGGCATCACCTCCTCCACCCAGGGGGAAGGCAAGTCCACCGCGGTCGCGGTGTTTTCCCGCACCCTGGCCGACCTCGGCCTCAAGGTGCTCGTCATCGACTCCGACATGCGGCTGCCGATGCAGGCCCGCTACCTGGGTGTGGAGCAGGGCGACGGCCTCTCCACCCTGCTCTCGGATTCAACGCGCAAACCGACGGATTTCATCCACTCCATCGCCGAGAACATGGACGTGCTTCCGGCCGGCCCGAAGCCGCCCGATCCGGCCAAGCTGCTCAACTCAACCCGCTGCAAGGAAGTCATGGACGAGATCCGTGCCCTTCCCGGCTACGACATCATCGTCGTGGATGCGCCTCCCTGCCTGATGCTGGCCGATCCGATCCTGCTGGGAGAGAAGCTCGACGGCATCCTCTTCCTGGTCGGCCTCGGCAAGGTGAGTCGTGAGCTGGCTCCCCAGGCCAGCCGCCGCATCCGGGCCTCCGGGGTGGATGTGCTCGGCATCATCTGCAACCAGGTCAATTTCCCCAGCCGCCTCAACGATTACGGCTACGAATACGGCTACTACTACCACTACGCCTACGCGTCGGCGTCGGGTTACGCCAAGAGCGCCAGCGAACCTTCCACCGGTGGATTCGGCAGTTATGTGCAGCGCTATCGCGACAGCTACATGAAGGGTGCCGCGACCAATTCCTACATCTCCGCCCGCTACAACGAGGGCGAATCCGACGTCAAGACCTACTACCGCGAGGACGAGGATCAGGGGTCTGCGCCCGTCGCCTCCAATGGCGGCCTCGGACCCAGCGCCGGCTCCTCCAGTTCCCTGCCTCCCGCCGAGAGGGTTTCCTCCCGTCGCCACCGTCCCTCCAGTGATGGTGGTGGCGGCCCGATGGTCTGGCTGCGCAAGCGCTTCGGGAACAGGGGCTGAGGGTTCGGTTCGTTTCAGCTCAGGGTTCGCTGCAGGTGAGGGCCCGTTTCAGGGGCCCTTCCCCCCGCCAAGGAGGGGCTCCACCGGCCCCGTCTCCAAACCGTCACCCATGGCTGGGCGGGCGCAGAGCAGCATTTCGAGCATCACCAGGTGGTCATAGATGGGCATGGCCATCGGGTGGCAGCGACGCACCCAGGCCAGGGCCGCCAGCGGATCGATGCCGCGCAGTCGGGCCGTCAGGCCAACCGCCAGAAGGGGGGAGCGTTCGTACCCCGCCATGCAGTGCAGATAGATGGGAGCGGCCTGGTTCACCAGCGCTTCCGCCCTCGCCAGGGCCAGGGCCAGTCGCTCCTGGCGCAGCGGCTCCTGCTGCCTGTGGTCGGGCAGGGAGACCCGGTCGCTGCTCCAGCCGGGGGGAACGATCAGGGCGCTTTCCTCCTCCGGATAGCAGCAGCTGAAGCGGCTGCGGATCCCGGCCTCCTCCAGCTGTTGCCAATGCCTGGCCGTGCGCGGCATGGGACCGATCGCCAGCTGACCGTTGAGCACCCAGCTGCAGGGCAGGGAGCGGTCGGGCATCGGCGGCAGGGGCCGGTCCTGCCTCAGGCTATGGAGAAACTGCCGCAGGGGGCCCATCATCGGCGTGCCCTCGACGGGTGGCGCTTGTCGGTTGCGCTCACGTCCGGGTTCGCAGCACCGGCTCCACCAGGGCCAGCACCTGCTGCCAGAGGCGGTCGGAAGGGGGCTTTCCCTTGGGCCCACGCAGGCTGATCAGGGTGCAGGCATAGGTGCGATGGGGCTGGAGCCCGATCACCTTCTCGATGGCGGACTCCCTCCCGACCGCCAGACGATCGGCGAGGGTGGTGAGCTGTTCACGGGTGACCCCGAAGGGCTTCTCCGGGCCAGGGCCTGACATCAGGCAGGTCTGGAGGGTGGGGCGGTCCTTGGTCAGTCCCCTTGCCGTCGGGACCGGGCTGCCGATCAGGCGGCGCTGGATGAGATTCAGGCTGGCCTGGTCCCGCCCGATGACACTGGTCTGGAAGTTGAAACGCTGGCGCACCGTGCCGCCCATCAGGGTCAGCTCGAACCCCTCCTGCAGGGGCAGGACGACCGGCGCCGTGGTGGAAAGTTCGTAGCTGCGCTTCGCCGGCCAGGGGGGGGCGAGGCTGGGGGCCGTCTCCGGCAGCAGCTGGGCCCCGCGCAGCGCCGCTTCCAGCTGCTCAGCCGGCAGGGCACGCGGTGCCGCGGGCCAGCGCGGCAGCAGGATCGCCTGGGTCGCCAGAAGGGCCGCAGCGACGGCGAAGGTGCCGTACCAGCGGACCAGAAGGGGAGGGGTGATCACGCTCCTTCCCCCGGTTGCGGCGGGGCGGGCAGGGGGGGAAGTTCCCGCTCGAGCAGCCGCATGTAGACCATGCCGAAGATCATCACCGCCACTCCGGAAAAGACCAGGGAGCCGGTGCTCTCGTGGAAGAAATCGAACAGCCAGCTGCCCTTGCCTTGGCCGTTGCCCGCGAACACCGCCAGCAGGGCGATGCGGAAGGTGTTGCAGACCAGGCCGATCACCGGCGCCATCAGCAGCACCACGGCACGGCTGGTCCAGGAGCGGATCGGAAAGGCCAGCAGGAAGATGACGCCCACGCACAGGATCTGGGCCATCAGGTCCACCCCGTTGCAGGGGCCGAGCACCCGTACGCCGCCGCCTGGCAGCAGCACGCTGCGAGCGTTCACCGTGACGTCGAGTCCGAGCACGCTCAGCCAGAGACCGGAGAGGCTCGCGGTGAGCAGGCTGATGGGGGCTTCCGGCAGGGTCCGCATCAGCAGGGCGAAGCTTGGAAGCAGCATCAGGCAGAGCAGCGGATCGCGGAAACGGCCCAGGCTGGCCGGTTTCTCCGCCATCAGACCCAGGCTGAGGCCGCCGATCGGCGCCAGGGCGAACAGCAGACCGTCCCAGTGGAGGATCAGCGCCGAGCGGGCCAGGACCCAGACCAGCAGCAGGCTGCCGATGACCAGTCCCCAGGCGCCTGGCCTGGGCCGGAGGTCCTCGAACTGGTCCTCCATGCAGATCACCGCCCCCCCCCACACCAGCACCGCGAACACGGTGATGTGCTCGCTCTGGCTGCTCTGGAAGACGGCGATGTTCTGGACCGCCACCGCAGCGGCCAGGGCCAGCCAGAGGTTGCGGGGCGTGGGCGGGGGAACGGCCGGGATCGCGGCCCGCCAGCCCGGAGGAATCCTCTGAAGGAGGCCGCTGAAGAGTCGCTCGATGGTGTTGCTCATCGGGCCAGGGCGTCGAGCAGAGGGGAGGCCGGGAGACCCTCTTCAGGATCGTATTCCGGGACCAGGCGCCGCAGCAGCTGGCTCGAGGCGGCTTCGTCCCACTGGGCGAGCGCCTCATGCAGCTGCTGGATCAGGGGCCCCAGCTGTTCGCTGTCCCGATGGGGTTCGGTGGCCCTGCGGATCAGCGGGTGCTGGGTGGGCTGGTCGGCGGCGCTGATCAGGAGCTCCTCGTAGAGCTTTTCCCCCGGCCGCAGGCCGGTGTACTGGATGGCGATGTCCCCGTCGCTGTTGTGCTCGTCGCGCACCCGCAGCCCGGACAGCTCGATCATCTGGCGGGCCAGGTCGGCGATCCGGACCGGTTCGCCCATGTCGAGCAGGAAGAGATCGCCGCCCATGGCCATGCCGGTGGCCTGCAGCACCAGCTGGACGGCCTCCGGGATGGTCATGAAGTAGCGGGTGATGGCCGGATGGGTGACGGTGACCGGCCCACCTCTGGAGATCTGCTGATGGAACAGGGGGATCACCGAGCCGGAGGAGCCCAGCACGTTGCCGAACCGGACCATCGAGAGGATCGGGCCACCTTCCTCGATCTCGGCAGCAGCGGCCTGGATCAGCAGTTCGCAGATGCGCTTGCTCGCTCCCATGACATTGGTGGGGCGAACGGCCTTGTCGGTGGAGATCAGGGTGAGCCGGCTCACGCCCGAGGCCCGGGTGGCGGCGATCACGGCCTCGGTGGCGCCGATGTTGTTAGCGATGCCGGCGCAGAGGTTGGCCTCAACGAGGGGAACGTGCTTGTTAGGCGGCGGCATGGAAGATCGTGTCGACCCGGTGCTGACGGCAGATCAGGGTGAGGCGGGCCGCGTCACAGGCATCGCCGAGGACGGCATGGAGCTCGACGCCGCAGGGTTTGGAGCCCAGCTCCCGCTCGATGGCGTAGAGGGCGAATTCGTTGCGCTCGACCAGCAGCAGCCTGGCGGCGCCCAGGCCCACGACCTGGCGGCACAGCTCGCTGCCGATCGAGCCACCGGCGCCCGTCACCAGCACCACCTTCCCCTCGACGCCGGCCTTGAGCAGCACCGGGTCGGGGTTGGAGGGTTCGCGGCCAAGAAGATCCTCGATCGCCACCGGCTGCAGGTCGGAGACGATCCTCTGGCCGGTGGCCATCTGGGCCAGCGAGGGGACCGAAAGCACTTCCAGGCCCCGGTGGGTGAGCTGATCCACCAGCAGGCGTTTGCGCCGCCGCGACATGGTGGGCATCGCCAGCAGGACCTTTCGGACGCCGTGACGCTCGATCAGACGGGGCAGCCGCAGGGGCGAGTGGATGGCCATGTTCTGGAGGGTCCGGCCCTGCAGGCCCTCATCGTCATCAAGGAAGCCGACGATGCGGAAGCGGGGGTCGTTGCGCAGGGCCAGCAGCAGACCCATGCCGGAGGCGCCGGCGCCGTAGATGAGGGTGCCATCACCCTGGGAGCCGCCGGGGGAGTGGTTCTCCCGTTGATCGAGGTGATGGACCAGGACGTCACGCAGCACGATGCGGCTGGCGATGGCCCCGCCGGTGAACAGCAGCCAGTAGAGAATCCAGAAGGATCTTGGTGGCTGGGCACCGCCGATCAGGGTGCTGCTCAACAGCAGGATCAGCACCATCGCGCCGGAGCGGGGCACCAGCCCGTAGAGGGAGTGGCTGCCGGCGTAGCGGGTGAGCCCCCGATACCAGCCCGAGACCACCAGGACGGGCAGGCCGGTGATGACGGCCAGGGGCAGCAGCAGGATCGTGGAGGGCATGAAGCCCTTCAGGGTGGTGGCGTCCGGCAGACGCAGGATGAAGGCGCCGAGATAGGAGGCGACGATCATCAGACCATCGAAGACCACAAGCAGCAGCCGGCGGGCCAGCAGCTGCTTCTGCACGTAACGAAGAAATGAGAGCTGGGGAATCAATCGTTCAGTTCGGCGGTGATCGACGAATCAGGAAATGCAGTGGGGATGCAGTGGGAATGCAACGGTGAAAAAAAGCTGCGGCGAGGAGAAGGAAGCGACGTCTGAATGGCTGCCCACCAGTGTTGACTTACCTCGATGACTTGCCCGTGCAACGCTTCCGCTCAAGCGAACAGGAGGCCAGCAGATGCATGAGAGGAGTGATTGGCGCCGACTGGACGGATCAAGGCTAGGCAATCACATGGAGATCGTCATTCTCACACACCAATAGTGTGATGTCGGAATGGATCATGGCCGTGGCAATACCTGCACCCTTTGACGTTACTGCCCATTCAGGGGGAGAAGGGGACGGCCTGGTGCCGATCGAGCCACAGGCCCAGAGCCAGCTCCAGCAGCAGCAGGCCGAGCTCCAGGGGCAGGCCCTGGAGGAGCAGGGCGGCCCCTAGCAGGGCGGTGGCGCCGATGTAGAGCAGGGCCACCCGGGCATGGGGCCAGCCGGCCTGATGCAGGCGCTGATAGAGGTGCAGACGGTGGGCCTGGAAGATGGGTTGGCCCGCGGCCAGCCGGCGCAGGACGCAGAGGCAGGCATCCCCCAGCAGCGGGAAGCCCGCCAGCAACAGGCCCAGGGCCAGGGCGGGCGTGGCCTGCTGCAGCACCATCCCGGCGATGACCGCCCCGAGGAAGGTGCTGCCCACATCCCCCATGAACACCTTTGCCGGGCTCCAGTTCCAGGCCAGGAAGCTCAGCAGGGCTCCGATCAGCGGCACCAGGGCGTGGCCGCCATCGGGGGCCATGGCCAGGAAGGCCACGATCAGCAGCACCGCGGCGCAGCAGGCGACGAGGCCGTCGAGCCCGTCGCTGAAGTTGACGAAGTTGATCACCGCCGTGGCCGCGAACACCGCCACCGGCACCAGCCACCAGGGCAGGGCCAGGGGTGAGATCGCCACCAGCGCCAGGGCCGTGGCGATCTGCACGCCGTAGCGCCAGGCGGCCGGCAGATCGAGGCGGTCGTCCAGCAGGCCCACCAGGGCCAGCGGCAGACAGATCAGGGGAACCCAGGCCGGCCAGCCCTCCCCGGCGAACGGAGCCAGTCCGCTGCCAACGAGCACGAAGGCCAGCCCCCCGCCCCTGGGGGTGGGTCGCTGATGGGAGCTGCGGGCGTTGGGCTGATCCACCAGCCGGCGCCGCAGCAGGGGCAGGAGCCGGTGCAGCAGCAGCGCGCCGAGGCCGGCGCCCAGCAGCAGGAAGGCCAGGCCGTGCAGGGGGGTCATGGCACCAGCGGCAGCACGGGAAAGGGTTCGGGGGATCCCCCGAGAAGGTGGTGGGCCGGCGTGAAGCCGGCCAGGTCGGCGCCCATGCGCAGCACCGCCTCAAAGCGCTTTGGGGAGAGCAGCAGCAGCGGCGAGGCGAGGGACAGGAACAGGCGCGGCGGCAACGCCAGCAGGCGGCAGCGGCGGGCCCGATCCCCCCGGTCGGTCGCGTCCTGCAGGCGCCGGAGCATGGCCGCGTAGCTCAGGGTGTCGTCGCCGCCGAGGGGGAGGTGCACCGGCTGGGACGGGTCGAAGCCGTCCTCGGCCAGGCGGTCGGCCAGGTGCAGGGCCACGGCGGCCAGCTGGCGGCAGTGGATGGGCTGGCGCAGGCCTCCCTGGCCGGGCAGGGGCAGCAGGGGCAGGCGGCGCAGCAGCTGGCGCAGCCGGCTGAGGTTGCGATCACCCAGGGGGCCGGCCTGGCCGTAGATGAGGGTGGGGGCCAGGATCCGCAGGGGGCGGGCGTGGGCGGCGCACGTCCGGCTCAGCGACTCCTCCGCCTGCCGCAGCCGCTGCACCAGATCGCGGTCGAAGCGATTGGCGGCGAATCGCTTGGTGATCACCGAGGAGGAGGAGCAGGCGATCACCCCCTGCAGCCGGCCGAAGCCGGCCGGGTCGCGGCCGGCGAACCGCTCCAGCCAGGGGGCGAACGACCAGATCGGGGCAAAGCTGACCAGCAGCCCCGCCGGCACCTCAGCCCAAGCGCCGGTGTCCTCGAGGTCGCAGCGCAGGAACGGCGGTGCCTCGCCACCGCCGCTGCCGCCGCTGGCCGGGGGCAGCGGCGGCCGGCGCCCCGCCACCACCAGCTCCCGCCCTGCCGCCAGAGCGATCAGGGCCTGGCCGCTCGGGCTGGTGGCCCCGAAGAGCGTGATCGGCGCAGGCATGGGGGGGACCAAGGGGATCAGACGCAGTCGTTGCCGTCGAGGCGGCCATCCCATCCGGTGAGGCGCCAGAGGGAGGCGCGCAGCTGGTCGCGCCGGAGGCGAAACTCGGATTCGGGCCGCAGATCACCGGTCTCGGCTTCGGAGCCGACCACCCGCCAACCGGTGCCGGCATAGACGATCCGGGCGATCGCCAGGGTGCGCTCCATGTGGGTCGGGGCGGTCACGATCGTGACCTGGCCGGGTTTCGGCCACGTCTCCAGCAGCTTGGCCAGATGGGTGACCAGGCCCACCGTGTCGCAGGCCGGCAGCAGTCGCACGATCCTGGAGGTGTCCTTTGGCCAGAGCTGGCGATCCTTCAGGTGATTGGTGGTGATGGCCTGGTACTCGGCGTTGCCCTGGAGCACCAGATAGGCGCCCGGCCGGTCCCGCCAGAGCAGCATGGCGGACTGGCTGCGCCAGGGATCCTCGATGAAGGCGGAGATGACGTCCGGGCCCGTGGCGGGGGCCTTCGGGACATTCGTGACGGCCTGCCGCGACGGCCGGGGGGAGGCGCCCCGTGTCCCCTGCCAGGCGGGAGCGAAGAACCAGGCGAGGCCGCCGGCGACACCCAGGGCCAGGACCCCCAGCCGGGTCTTCCGGTTCCACCAGAGCCGCTGCAGCAGGGAGCCCTCCCTCTGCCGCGGCTTTTTCCTGCGGACCCGTTGCCGCCGCGGTTCCCGGTCGTCCCCAGGTGGCCTCTCCTCCTCGGGCAAGGGAATCGCTGCGCAGGCCTGGCCAAGCTTATCGGTCCCGTCTGGGGGGTCTCGGCCCCTGCCCGGCCCCGGGCCGGCGACTCCAGAGGCGCCGGACGTAGCGCAGGCCGAAGGGGAGCCCCCAGAGCCACCCGAAGGACCGGCGATAGGCCAGGGTGACCTCCTGAAGCCGCCGGCCGGTCTGCTGGCCGCTGGCCCCCGCTTCCCCCATGTGGACCAGTTCCAGATCCAGGCCCCTGGCCGACAGATCCCGGCTGGTGCTGAGGCGCAGGAAGTAGTCGAGGTCGGCGGAGAGCCGGAAGGGTTCGGCGTAATGGTCGAGGCGCCGCCGGGCCCCGGGGCCGATCAGGGTGGCCTGGTGGGGGGGGGTGGACCCCAGGAACAGGCTGAGGCGGAAGGCCCTGCAGCTGGAGAAGGCGGTGCGCCGTCCCAGCCGCGTGGCCCCGTCCGGCCCCTTGCCCGCATAGCGGCCGCTGCAGACCACCAGATCCGGCGGCTGAACCCCGCGGGGCCCCCGCTGCGTCGCCTCCATGGCCTCCTCGAGCACGGTGCGGGAGGGCGCCCAGTCGTCACTGCCCCAGAACAGCAGCCAGTCCTCCGGGGGCGCTTCCCGGAAGCCCTGGTTCATGGCCCCGAAGATGCCGGGGAGCGACGGATCCTGGGGTTGCCAGCGGAAGCGGTGGTCCCGGTGGCAGAGGGCCTCCAGCCAGGCCCGGTGCTCCGCTCCGCTGGGCCCGTCGATGAACAGCACCTTCCAGTGGGGCCAGCTCTGGCGCTGCAGGGAGTTCACCAGCCGCGGCAGCAGCTGGTGGGAATCGAGGGTGGGAACGATCAGGCTGAGCCCGGTGGCGGCGCCGTCGGGCGGCGTGGTGCCGGTGGCGGGGCCGGGTGGCGGCGTGGCGCTCACCCCTGCCGGCGGATCAGCACGTCGCCGAGCACGAGCAGGTCCATGCGGGTGCGCAGGAAGCAGTCGAGGGCCTGGGCGGGGGTGCAGACGATCGGTTCGTTCTCGTTGAACGAGGTGTTGAGCACCATCGGCACGCCGGTGAGGTCGGCGAAGGCCCGGATCAGGCGGTAGTAGCGGCCGTTGTCGGCGGCATTGACGGTCTGGAGACGGCCGCTGCCGTCCACGTGGGTGACGGCCGGGATGCGGGGGCGCTGCTCCTCGCGGATCGGGTACACCTGCATCATGAAGGGGACCTCCCCGTCGAGGCTGAACCACTCGCCCACCGCCTCCGCCAGCACCGAAGGGGCGAAGGGGCGGAACGATTCCCGGCGCTTGATCTTCAGGTTGAGGATGTCCTTCATGTCGGCGCGGCGCGGGTCCCCGAGGATGGATCGGTGGCCCAGCGCCCTGGGTCCCCACTCCATGCGGCCGTCGAACCAGCCGATCACCAGCCCCTCGGCGATCGCCGCCGCCACCTGCTCGCACAGGACCCCCTCCTCCGGCCGCTCCAGGCTGCATCCGGCCTGCTCCAGGGCTGTGCGGGTGTCCGCTCTGGCCAGCAGTTCCTCCACTTCACCGGGGGCCGGCTGACTGCCCAGGTAGGCATGGCGCATCGGCGTGGAACGGGGCTGGCCCAGGCCGTGCCAGACCTCAAGGGCGGCGCCGAGGGCTCCCCCCGCATCGCCGGCGGCCGCCTGGACGTAGACGCGCCGGAAGGGGGTGGCCAGGGTCACCTTGCCGTTGGCCACCGAGTTGGCGCCGCAGCCCCCGGCGATGCAGAGCTGGTCGCTGGGGTGGTTTCGGTGCAGGGCCCGGAGGAGGTGGAAGAAGGCCTCCTCATACATCGCCTGGGCCGAGCGGGCGATGTCCATGTGGTGCTGCTCCAGCGGCTGATCCGCGCGGCGGGCGGGGCCGAGCAGGGCTTCCAGCTCCGGACTCCAGTGGCTGCCCACCACTGGGGCGCCGTTGCTCCATTGGTGCGGCAGCTTCTGGGTGGCATGGAGGAAGTAGCGCAGATCCAGGCGGTAGGTGCCGTCGTCCTGCAGCCGCACGATGCGGCGCATCGCCTCCATCCGGGTGGGCTGGCCGTAGGGCGCCAGTCCCATCACCTTGTATTCGTCGCCGTAGTTGGGGAAGCCCAGGTACTGGGTGATGGCCGTGTAGAAGGCGCCCAGGGAATGGGGGAACCAGATCTGGCCATCGAGGCTGAGCTGGTTCCCCTGGCCATACCCCCAGGCACCGCTGGCGAAGTCACCGAAGCCGTCCACCGAGATCACCGCCGCCTCCTCGAAGGGGGAGGCGAAGAAGGCCGAGGCCAGGTGGGCCCGGTGGTGCTCCACGAAGTGCAGCTGGGCCCTGATCGCCGCCCCGGGGAAGGCCTGGGCCAGCTGCTGGCCCAGATCGGCCCGTTCCCGCTTGTTGCGCCAGCGGGCGACCAGGAAGCGGGGATCGGGACGGTGCCCCAGGGTGTAGGCCACCTTGCGCCAGCGGTGGGCCCCCGGCTGGGAATTGATGGCGACGTGGTCGAGGTCGGCGGGGCCCACGCCGGCATCGGCCAGGCACCAGGCGATGGCCTCCGATGGGAACCCGGCCCAGTGCTTGATGCGGCGGAAGCGCTCCTCCTCGGCGGCGGCGACGATCACCCCATCCCGCACCAGGGCGGCGGCCGCATCGGCGTGGAAGGCATTGATGCCCAGGATGAGCGTCATGGAGCTGCGGAACCGGATGGCGGGTGGAGGACGGTCTGGAGGGGAGCGGTCCCGCAATGGGGGGTGGGCGGAACCCTGTCCGGGCCAGAGGCGCTGGGGCCGTCCCGATGGTTCCCACCACCCGGTCGGCCTCGACATCCCCGGTCGGACGGCCGGATCAAGGGATGGACCGGATCAAGGGATGGAGATGGGCAGCGGATGACACCGCGGAGACGAGGTCCGCCGGCGGCGGGATTCTAGGCGACCTTTCCGGAGCCATCCCGGCCATCGCCGCCGGCCACGCCGGGAACCGGCTCACGGGCGGGGAGCCGGCGAGAGGCTGAGGCCGAGGTGCACCTCCAGCCAGTGCTGGAGCACCATCAGGCTCCAGCGCCGGTACCAGGGCGCCAGATCGATCCCTCGGGGTGTCGAGGGCAGCCGCAGGGCCAGGGGCGAGGCCGGGTCGTCCAGCCACAGCTGGAACGGGAAGCGGAACCCCTGCTTGGGGCGGTTCAGGAACCAGTCGGGCAGTTCCGGCACGCTGCGGGCCAGCAGCTGTTTGCCCTCCGCCAGCCGCAGGGCGGCGCGGATCGGGGCCAGCCGGCGCTGCAGCTGGGCATCCACCAGGGGCAGGCGCAGCTCCAGCCCGGCGGCCATCGCCATCACGTCGCTGTCCGGCAGCAGCTGGTTGCGCAGGTAGCGGCTGCCCTCCAGCCAGGCGACCCCCTCGCGGCCCCCCGGCGCATCGCCGCCGTCGCCGCCGCCCCCGATCCCGCCGCAGGCCACTGCCGGCACCGCGGGTCCGGCGCTGAGACCCCAGTGCGCCAGCAGACGCTGGGTTTCGGCGGGGGAGAACAGGCCCCGGAAGCAGCCGTAGGCCTCCGCCAGGGAGGCGGGCGCTTCCAGGAGTCCGCTGATCCGCTGCAGTCGGGCGCCACGCCCCTGGGGCAGCCGCTGCAGCAGCCACGCCGCCGGCGGCCCGGCGGGGCCGATCAGGCTCCGCCAGCGCCGCAGTTTCGGCACCATCCGGAAGCTGGGGTAGCCACCGAACAGCTCATCCCCGCCGAGCCCGGAGAGGGCCACCTTCAGCCCGTGCTCCGTGGCCAGCCGGGCCACGCACCAGGTGTTGTACCCGTCGATGGAGGGCTGGTCCTGGCTGGCCAGGAAGGCCGGCAGCCACTGGCGGGCCTGGTCGGCCGTGAGGTTCAGGGGCGTGTGATGGGCGCCGAAGTGGGCGGCGATGCGGGCCGCCGGCCCGGATTCATCGAAGCCGCCGGCGCCCGGGGTGGCGAAGCCGATCGTGAAGGTGTGCAGGCCCCGGGGGGCGAGCGCCAGCAGGGAGGCGGAATCGAGCCCGGCGCTGAGGAACAGCCCCACCGGCACATCGCTGACCATGTGGGCAGCCACCGAATCCTCGAGGGCCGAGCGGGTGAGGGCCACCGCCTCGGCCGCCGTCATGGCGCCGGCGCCGGTGGCGCCCACAAGGCTCTCGGGCAGGGCCCCCCAGGGCTGCACCGTCAGCCGACCCTGGCGCCAGGTGGCGGCGTGGCCGCAGGGAAGGCGCTGCACCCCCGCCACCAGGGTGTCGGGCTCGCTCACCGATCCGGTGGCCAGGTAGCGCCCCAGGGCCTGGCGGTTCAGGCTCGGCGGCTGGCCGTCGGCCGCCAGCAGGGCCCGCAGCTCCGAGGCGAAGGCGAGGCTGCCCCCCGGGCCGCTGCGCAGGTAGAGGGGCTTGATGCCGTGGGGATCGCGGGCGAGCAGGGCGCTGCGCTCCCGGGTGTCGTAGAGGCAGAAGGCGAACATGCCCCGCAGCGCCCCCAGCCCGTCCAGGCCCCGGCTGACCAGCCAGGCCAGCAGCACCTCCGTGTCGCCGCTGCCCCGGAAGCGCTGCCCCTCCGCCTCGAGCCGGCGCCGCAGCTCGGCATGGTTGTAGATCTCGCCGTTGAACACCAGCTGCCAGCGGCCGCAGGCGGAGGCCATCGGCTGGTGGCCCAGGGGGGAGAGATCCAGGATCGCCAGGCGCCGGTGCACCAGGCAGGCCCCGGCGTCCTGCCAGACGCCGGCATCATCCGGGCCCCGGTGGGCGAGACGCGGGCCGACCCGGGCGGCGAAGTCGCCAGGGTCCCTGCCCAGCTGGCCCGCGATGCCGCACATCGGCCCTAGGCCTCCCGCAGGGTGGGGATCCGGCCGGGGGGGGCGATCGCCTCCAGGTGGGCGAGGAAAGTCCGCCGGGCCGCCTGGGGGCTCGCCTGCTCCCGTACCCACGTGAGAGCGCCGGTGGAGAGGCGTTTGCGCCGGTCCCGGTCGGCGCCGATCGCCGCGATCGCCGCCGCCATGGCGGCGGGATCACTGGCCACCAGCTGGCCGGTGCGATCGTCGATCACGTAGTCCTCCGGGCCGCCGCAGCGGGTGCTGACGACCGGAACGCCGCAGGCCATCGCCTCCAGCGCCGCAATGCACAGCCCCTCCTGGTGGGAGGGGATCACGAACACATCCAGCGTCTGCAGCACCTCCGCCAGGGCGGCGGGGGCCAGGCAGGGGAGGCAGCGCACCCGCTCGGCCAGTCCCATCGCCACCAGGGGGCCGCGCAGGCGGTCGACGTCCTGCTCGCCCGCCAGCACGAGTTCGACGGGGTGGCCGGCGGCGACGAGGCGGGCCACGGCCTCCAGCAGCAGGGTGATGTGCTTGCGGGGATCGCCGTAGCGCCCGGCGAAGCCGACGCGCCAGGGCACCAGCCGTTCGGGGGCGGGACGGAAGACGGCGGGATTGACCGGCATCCGCATCACGCCGTCCATGGGGCGGTGGGCCAGCGCCTCCAGGGCCCTGGCCGTGTAGCCGCTCAACGCCAGGATCCGCCCGCGGGGGGCCCGCAGCACCTGGCGCTCCAGCCGCTGCAGCACCGGTCCGTTGAGCATCCGGTCGAGCAGCCGCCGGGGCCGGGAGAAGCCCCTGACGCGGTCGACGCGATCCTCCTTCCAGGGGGTGGCCACCCAGGCCAGGAAGGGAATCCCCAGGCGGGCGAAGGGGGTGGCGCAGAGGGGATTCCCCGTCACCGAAAGGTGCAGGTCGCAGCCGGCCACCAGCTCCCGCCAGGCCCGCCGCGGCAGGTAGTGGGTGAACTCCAGCTCCGGCAGCCAGGCCCCCAGGCCATGGCCCTCATGGTCGCCGTAGACGCGGCGCTGCATCTGGCCCGGCTTTCGGCCGCTGGGGACCGCATGCAGCGGCACCGACAGACGCGGATGGGCGCTCCAGGGGGCATACCAGGCGAAGACGGGCTCGATGTCGAGCTCCTCGAGCATCCGGGTGACCGCGGTGGTCATGGCGGGCACGCCGCCGTCCACCGGTTCGATGGTGCTGACCAGGGCCCGGGGCCGCCTCATTGCCTGAGCCAGCCGAACAGATCGCGGTTGTCGCGGACCCAGCGGATCAGGTGGCGCACGCCGGCATCGACGCTGATCTCCGGCGTCCAGCCCAGCTGCTCGGCGGCCTTGCTGACGTCACAGATGAACACCGGCTGGTCGCCCGGCCGGGACTGGCCGCTGAGGGGGGAGAGCGTGATGGCCAGCTCCTCCTCCAGGAAGCGCAGCAGATCCCGCAGGCAGAGGGTGTTGACGGGGCCGCCGCCGATGTTGAAGGCCTGGCCGCTGATGCGGTCGCGGCTGTGCCACGCGGCTTCGTAGGCCCGGGCCAGGTCGCGCACATCGAGCACGTCCCGGGTCTGCCAGCCGTCGCCGTAGAGGGTGATCGGCCGCTCCAGCAGGGCGGCGATGCTGAACCAGGCCACCCAGCCCTGGTCCTCGATGCCGAACTGGCGGGTGCCGTAGATGCAGGACTGGCGGAAGGCGCAGGTGTGCAGGTCGTAGATGCGGGCGTAGTCGATCGTGTACTGGTCGGCGACCCCCTTGGAGCAGCCGTAGGGGGAGTCAAAATCGAGGGGCTGGGTTTCCGGCACGCCGGAGGGGAGATCGCGGAAGCGATAGCCGTGGGGGGTCATCTCCACCGGCACCGATTCCATGCCGCCATAGACCTTGTTGGTCGAGGCGTAGAGCACGAAGCTCTCAGGCGAATGGAGCCGCACCGCCTCCATCACGTTGAACGTGCCCAGGGCGTTGATCTCGAAATCCTCCCGGGGGTTGGTGTAGGAGGTGGTCACCGCCACCTGGGCCGCCAGGTGCAGCAACATGGAGGGCCGGACGGCGGCCACCACCTCGGCGAGGGCGTCCGCCTGGCGGATGTCGACCCGGTGGAAGGCAATGGCGGGATGCTGATCGAGCAGCCAGCGAAGGTTGTCCTCGGTGCCCCGGCGGGAGAGGTTGTCGAGGATCGCCACCTCCCACCCCAGGGAAGCGAAGTGCTGGGCGGCGTTGACGCCGATGAAACCGGCGCCGCCGGTGATCAGGATCGAGGGCATCGAGAAGAGCGAGACGGGGGAATCGACGGGTGACTCGAAGCGGGCAGACCGGCGGTCAGGGCGGACCTTAGGGCAACCTCCAGATCCTGCAGGGTCCTGTGGGCATTCAAGGGGGAGTCGAGAGGCTGCAGCGGCCCTCCAGGAGCATCAGATGGAGCAACAGTTCGGCATACATGCGCTGCTGGGCGTAGGCCCAGCCGCGCCAGCCCTCCAGCACCCCCCCCTTCCAGACCAGGCAGAACAGCAGGGCCGCGAAGGGGGCCAGGGGGGTGTGCTTCCGCAGCCGATCCGCCACCGACAGCTGGCGCCAGGGGGTGGTCCGCAGCTTGGCCGCCTCGATCGCCAGGTAGGAGCCCTGGGAGGCCAGCCAGCGCTGCAGGGGCTTGCGGTCGTCGTGGAAGATCGGCTGCCGCAGCCGTCCCACGGGTCCCGACAGGACGATGCGGTGGCCGTGGCCGTCGTTGCGGTAGCGGCCCAGGCCACGGCGATAGAGGCTGGTGCGCGGGGGCAGCATGCCGCTGCGCAGGGGCCGGCCGCCGATGCAGTAGCGGAACGGGATGGCATAGCCGGCCATCGCGGTGGCGGCCGGATCCCTGATCACCGCCTGGATTTCGGCGGCCAGCGGCGGCGGGATCAGGTAGTCCGCATCCAGGCTCAGCACCCAGGGGGAGCTGATCTGGTCGAGGCCGAAGTTGCACTGATCGGCGAAGCTGTCGAACGGCCGGTGCAGCACCCGGACGGACCCATGGCCGGCGAGGATAGTAAGGGTAGCGTCGCTGCTGCCGCTGTCGATCACCAGGATGGAATCCAGCCAGCCCAGATGGTCGAGGGTGCGGCCGATGTTGGCCTCTTCGTTGTGGGTGAGGATCAGGGCGGTGAGGAGCGCGGCAGGGGGCTCGGACAGACTCATGCCTGGGGCTGGGAGTGCTGCTCCAGGAAGATCTGCCGCTGGCGCTGCTGCTCCTGCCACAGGGCCCATTGCTCCTGCTGCTGGGACACCAGGGTGGGGATGGCCAGGAAGGAACCCAGGCAAAGGCTCATCAGGATGAGCACGAAGGGGTCGCCGTAGAGCTGGGCCGCCGAGAAGAACGCCGGCACGTTGGCCAGGGCGAAGGACATCAGCCCCATCAGCAGGGCGGAGGTGGACTGGGGCAGCTGCTTCAGCAGACGGAAGTTGCGCAGCAGCACCAGGGCCAGCAGCACGAAGATCACCCCGAGCACCACGATGCCGGGGATGCCGAGTTCGAGGATGAGGCGGCCGCCGCCCCCTTCGGAGACGAAGCCCACGCTCTGGATGGCATCGCGGGCGGCATTCCTGACCAGGCCGCCGGTGCTGGCCCCGGCACCCACCCCCATGCCGATGCCGTCGGAGATCTCGATGGCCCTCAGGGTGGCGCCGATGCCCTGGGAATCGAAGCGCTCGACCAGGTCCTGCTGGATGGTCAGGGAGCGGTTGGTGTACTCGCCGAAGTTCTCGCCGAGATTCTCCGAGAGGATGAAGGCATAGAGGGGATAGGCGATCCCGGCAACCCCGAGCACACTGGTGATGACCCGCTCCTTGGAGGCGGGGCTGGCCCGGCGGCTGAAGAGCAGCAGATAGATGGCCACGAAGGCCAGGATCAGCACCTGGGCCTTGCGTCGGCCGGTGAGGATCGTCAGGAAGGCGAAGCCCGCGGCCAGCAGCAGCAGCCCGAACTGGTTGGTGGATTTCTGGCTGGCGATGCCCATCGACGCGGCGATGCAGGCCGCCGCCGACAGCTGCCAGGAGGCGATCTCACTGGTGCGCCAGAAGCCGGAGGCCCCCTGGGCGGAGAAGCCGTGGCGGAACGTGATCAGCAGGCCTTCACCCACCTCCTGGAGGGTGGGATGGTCGACCCCCTGGAAGCTGAGATAGACGGTGAAGGCCATCACCGTCGACCCGATCAGGTAGAGCGTCAGCAGGCGCTTGAGGAACGGCAGGGAGCAGCCCACCTGGAAGCCCACCCAGAGACCGAAGGCCGGGGCCAGGAAGAAGGCGGCCCCGATGGCGGTGAGGCGGATGTCGGAGAAGCGGGCGAAGCTGTTGAGGCTCTGCAGGGCGATCAGGGTGAAGTAGACGGTCACCCAGGCGTCGAACTGCGGCACGGTCCAGAACATCGCCCGCAGATTGAAGCGACCGGCCCGCTCGAGCAGCACCACGCCGCACAGGGCAAAGCCGATCAGCACCAGGCCGACCATCCAGCCGGGCTGGTCCGGGGTGATCTTGCGCAGGGGATCCTGCACGAAGCCGATCAGCAGGGTGACCATCAGGCCGGCCCGCCAGTCGCCGTCGAGCAGCACGGCGGCCAGGGCGCCGAAGAGCACGATCAGCAGCAGGATGGTCATCGGCCGGCGGAAGAGGTCAGCACCTGGCGGTAAGCGTCACGCAGCTGAAGGGCGATCGTGCTCCAGGAAAATTCCATCTGAGCCAGGTTAAGGGCGGACGCCCGCATTGACAGGGACGGCCGCACCAGGGCGGTGGCCAGGGCCTGGGCGAGGGCTTCGGGGTCGCTGCCGCAGACCAGGCCGGCACCGCAGCGGTCCACATCGGCGGCCACGGCCACCTCCGGGGACAGGATCACCGGGGTGCCGGCGGCCAGGGCCTCCACGGCGGCGATGCCGAAGTTCTCCGCCGCCGACGGCAGCACGTACCAGTCAGCCGCCTGCAGCGCCCGCCACTTGGCCTCCCCCTCCACGAACCCCAGCCAGCGGCAGCGGATTTCGAGGCCCAGCCGACGGCTGCGCTCCTGCAGGCCGGCGACGTAGCGCGGCTCACCGTCGCCGGCGATGGCCAGCTCCCACGGGGCGTCGGGCTGGCGCCGCTGCAGCAGGGCCAGGGCGTCCAGCAGGTTCTCCAGCCGCTTCTTGGGGTGCAGCCGCGACAGGAACAGGAACCGGACCGGTGCGGCGCCGTCCCGGCCGGCCGCCGCCGCGGCCCCTGGTTCGGGGCCACGCACCCCCAGGGGCAGCACCAGGGTGGGGGGAGCCAGGCCGAGGGCGGCGGCCTCATCCCGTTCGGCGCCGGTGGTGAAGTGCAGGGCGGCCGCCCGCTGCAGGTTGCGCCGTTCGATCAGGCGCAGCATCAGACGTTTGCGGCCGCGGCTCTGGGCCAGGCTCCACGGGCTCAGCTGGCCGATGCTGCGCAGGATGTAGGGAACGCCGGCCCAGCGGGCCTGGGCCATGGCACTGGTGGACGGGTAGGAGAACAGGGCATGGATATGGAGCAGGTCGTAGTCCTTCAGGTGGCGGGCCAGCCAGAGGCTGAGACCGGGACTGACGGCGAACTCCCGCAGGGCGGCCACCGGCGGACTCCATCGGGGAAAGGCCAGC
Organism: Synechococcus sp. FACHB-909; assembly: GCF_014698945.1. Taxonomy (NCBI): domain Bacteria; kingdom Bacillati; phylum Cyanobacteriota; class Cyanophyceae; order Synechococcales; family Synechococcaceae; genus Synechococcus; species Synechococcus sp. FACHB-909. The sequence goes on from NZ_JACJTY010000004.1 coordinate 223,294, forward strand.
ACCGGCACCCCCTGGTGCTGCTGCCAGCGGCCGGTGACCAGATCGGGGTGCAGCCCTGGGCCATGGTCGTTGGTGGTGAGGATGGCCGCGTCCACCTCCCGGAGCCGCAGGGCCGCCACCATCTCGATCACGGCCCGGCTGGGGCCGCCCCGCAGCGGGCTGATCGAGGGGATGACATGCAGAACCTTCATGGCGCCGGCCGAGCCGCCAGGAAGCCGTCGAAGGCCGCCCCCCAGGCCGCGGCCACCGCCGGGGCGGCATAGGCGGCGATGGCGTCACGGTTGTGGCGATGGCGCTCCCGGAACCAGCCGGCCCGGCGCCGCAGCTCCACCAGGGCGTCGAGGATGGCCGCGCTGCTCTCGATGTCGCAGTAGATCCCCTTCTCCAGGTCTTCGACGATCCCCTGCAGCGGGTTGCCCGCCGGTCCGGCCACCAGCACCGGCGTGGCGTGGGGCAGGTATTCGAAGAACTTGGAGGGCAGGTTGTCGTTGTGGCGGGGGCCGATCAGCACCAGCAGGCCATCGGCCGCCTCCGCCAGCTGGTGGGAGCGCTCGTTGCTCACCGCGGCATGGGCCTGCACGATCTGGCGCAGGCGGGGGTCGGTGCGGATGGCCGTGCGCGCCGCTTCGTAGAGATAGCCGTAGAGCTGGATCCGCAGCCCACCCTGCTCCTCGGGCCGCCAGCGCCGCACGGCCTCGAGCAGGGGCTCGATCGGTCGCCAGGGGCCCAGGTTGCCGGGGTGGAACAACGTCAGGGTCGCGGGGTCTGGAAGGGCAGCCGGCGGAGCTTCGCCGGGTTCGAAGCAGTCCGGCAGGAAGCGGGCCGGGGTGGATCCCAGCAGCCCCTGCTCGCGGTAGCGCTCCAGTGTGAGGGGTGAGGCGAACACGGCCCCCGCGCTGGCGGCCAGCACGGCCCGCTGGCGCTCGGGGTGGGCCGGGTGGAAGCGGCCCTTCTCCCGGTGGCCGAAGGGATCGTCGTAGATGGCGATGAAGGGTTTGCCGAGCCGCCCGGCCACCTCCCGGGCCACCTCAAGGACGCGGAAATCCGGGCAGATGCCGGCCACCACATCGCAGGGGAGGCGCGCCGCCGTCGCCAGGGCGGTGGCCCTGAGGCCCTCGAGGGCATGGGCCTGGGGGTCGTGGCGCCCCAGGCGCTCCAGCCACCGGTGGATCAGCTGGCGCAGGCCGAACCACAGGTGGAGCGGGGTGCCTGGCCGGCGCCGGTTCCTGCGGATGGCGCAGCGCTGGGAGCGGGAGACCCGCCGGCTGTAGTGGCAGAAGCGCTCCTGGCCGGGGAAGGGCTCCGGGGTGACTGCATCGAGCCGGGGGTCGGGGCCGACGACATGGAACTCCCAGCCGGCTGCCGGCAGATGGGGCAGGAGCTTGGCGTAGCGGCGGGCCTGGACACCGCCGCCCCCGGGCGGCTGGAGGGAGAGGATCAGGGCCCTGGCCATCTCAGGGGCGCTCCAGCAGGGCCAGCCCCGCCAGGATGCCGTCTGCGGCCTTCCGCACACTGAAGTGGCTGTTGACGAGCTCCCGCGCCGTCTCCCCCATCCGGGCGGCGGCGGCCGGATCGGCGGCCATCCGCCCCATGGCCGCGGCCAGGGCCGCCGGCTGGCCGACGGGGCTCACCAGGCCCGTGCGGCCCTCGAAGATCAGATCCTCGGCACAGCCCACCTGGTCGCTCACGATCGCCGGCAGACCGCAGGCCATCGCCTCGTTCACCACCAGCCCCCAGGTCTCGCCGTGGTCGGAGGGCAGCACCAGGGCGTCGGCCACCGCATAGGCCGAGGGCATGCCCGACTGGTTCACGAAGCCGGCGAAACTCACCGGCAGGCCGTGCTGGCTGGCCAGTGCCCTGCAGGCTTCTTCGAGGGGGCCGGTGCCCACGATCAACAGATGCACCGGGTGGGACAGGGGCTCCATCACCAGCAGCCGCAGCGCTTCGAGCAGGTCGAGCGGACGTTTCTTGGGCTGGAGCTTGCCGGCGAACAGAAAACAGAAGGCCTCCCGGGGGATGGCCCAGTCCTGGCGCAGCTCATCCCGGCGGGGGCGCAGGGCCGCGGCCCCCTCACCGAAGTAGGCGTTGTCGACGAAGTGGGGCGAGGGCACCAGCCGGCTCTGGGGCACACCGAACTGGCGGTACCAGCGGGCATTGGCCGTGCCCACGGGAAGGCCCACCGACACCCCGCGGAACAGGATCCAGTAGGTGAGGTTCAGGGGCCAGGGCCTGGGACGGAAGGCATTGGAGTCCATCCGCAGCAGCACCGGCAGGCCCTGCAGCCGGGCGGCGATGAACAGCTGCACCATGCCCAGGAAGTGCCAGCCGGTCAGCAGCAGGGCATCGGGTCGCTGCCGGGCCGGGCCGAAGCCCAGTTCCCCCAGGGGCCGGGTCAGCCAGACGCCCCGGTAGCCGGAGGTAATCCCGCGTCCCCGGCCACTGGCGGCGCGGTGCCAGGGGTAGCCCTCCAGCAGCGGCACGTCCCACTCGAAGGAGACGCCGAACCCCAGGCCCTGGGTGCGGGCGTCCGGAAGGGTGAGGTAGAGCACGTCCGTGGCCACGCCGGGGTCGGCGGCGAGGGCCTGAAACAGGGGCGTCTGGTACTGCACCGGGTGGCTGCCGGCGATCAGCAGCCGCCGCCGGCGGCTGGGCAGCAGGGCCGGCCCCTTGCGCTGCAGGCGCAGGGCCCAGAGCAGGCCGCGTCCTTCGGCGATGAGGGTGGGGGGGATCCACCAGGGATGGCGCAGGTGGTGGCGGCTGCGCACCGACCCCAGCCAGCCGCCCAGGCAGGCCCCCAGGGCCGCCGGCAGGGGCTGGGTGCGCAGCTGGAAGTAGTAGCGCCCCACGGCATGGTCGGGCTTGACGGTGGTGAGGTGCTTGCCGTAGCTGCGGGTGCCGCCCCGTTCGGCCCGGAGGTGGTGGATCAGGGCACCGGGCACGTACTGGATCGGATGGCCGGCCTGGCGCCAGCGGAAGGCGAATTCAGCCTCGAAGCGGTAGGCCACCCGCACGAAGTTCTGGTCGAATCCCCCCAGCTCCAGGGCCAGCCGGCGGGGGATGGCCACGTTGCCCCCCATGAATTCCTCCACGGAGCGGGGCCGCAGGCTGTTGAACAGGAACGGCCCCTCCTCCGGGTCGCTCTCGCCCCGGTGCCAGGGCTGCAGCACCCGCCCGGCCAGCATGGCGTCGGGGTCAGCGGCACCGGCCCGTTCGTGGGCGTTGAGCAGCTCCGGGTCCGGCAGGATGTCGTCGTCGAGGAACAGCACCCGATCGCCGCGGGCCTCCTGCAGGGCCACGTTCATGGCGCCGGTGATCGAGGGAGTCGGCAAGCGCAGCCAGCGGATCCGTCCCTCCGCCTGCCAGGCGCCCAGCCGCGCTTCGCTGTCCGGGTCGTGGCGGGGCGTCTGGTCGACCACCAGCAGCTCGAACGGGGGTGGATCCAGGGCCAGCAGCGCGGCGACGCTGTCGATCAGCACCTGATCGCGGCCGAAGGTGGGAATCGCGACGCTGAGGGTCATGGCAAGGCGGCCAGCTTGAGCCTGGCCTTGAGGTGCCAGGGGTTGAGGGCCAGGGCCTGGCGCAGGTACTGGCGGGCCAGGTCCGGGCGCTCCCGGCTGAGGCAGGCGCCGATGAAGTAGGCCCCATCGGCCTGCCGGCGCGGTTGGGCCCGCAGGCCGCGGCAGCGCCCGCTCAGGGCCTCGGCCTCCGCCAGGACGGGCGCTTCCGGCTGCCCGCCGCGGCGGGCACGGGTGGCCGCCACGATCAGGGCATGGAAGGCCTCCTGCTCCCGGCGCCGGGAGCCGCTGATCGATCCGGGGGAGAGGGTGGCCTCGTAGAGCACCTCCGGCACCACCAGGTGACCGCCGAGCTCCACCATGCGGCTCCAGAGATCGATGTCCTGGGCGAAATAGAACATCGGCCGATAGCCTCCGGCGCGCTCATAGGCGCTGCGCCGCATCATCACCGAGCCGTGGATGGCCGGCCCGGTCAGCCCATCGGCCAGCTCCCCGGGCTCCGGCGCGTTCACGCGGACCGTGGCGCCTTCCGGCACCACCAGCCGCACATGGGTGGAGCAGAGGCTGGCTTCCGGGTTCTGCTCGAGGCAGCGCACCTGCCGCAGCAGCCGGCCCGGCAGGGAGATGTCACCGGCGTCCTGGCGGGCGATGAAGACCCCGCAGGCCACCTGGCACCCCTCGATCAGGGAGCGGGTCAGGCCCCGGCCCGGCCGCTCCAGCACCCGCAGCCGCGGGTCGGCGGCGGCCCGCGCCGCCAGCAGGGCGCCGGTGTCGTCGCTGGAGCCGTCGTTGACGACCACCACCTCCAGGCTCACCCCCTCCTGGCCGGTGAGCGAATCGAGGGTCGCGGCGAGGCTGGCCCCGCCGTTGCGAACCCCCATCACCACCGACACCAGCGGGGCCGTGCCGGATTCGTGCTCCACAGGCTCCTGCATCACCTCAGGTCATGTTCCCCCCTGGGCGGGGTCCTGGCCGCAGCCGTGTCCGGACTCCCATGCTCAGCCGGGCCGCCCGGCCCCAGCCCAGGGCCGTGGCCAGCAACCCGTAGAGCAGGAACTCCAGCTGCCGCCGCGGCTGGCGGGCTCCGTGGCGCAGGGCCAGCTGGAACAGTCGGCGGGAGGCGTGCTCGGCGCCGGCGGCGCCGCACTGGCGGCTGAGCAGGAAGGCGGAGCGGCAGAAGCGCGCCATCTCGGGGCCGTCGGGGTCGACGCCGGCGGCCAGGGCGCTGTGCAGCAACGATTCCTGGGCCCGGGCCCGGTCCGCCAGCTTGCGGGGGTCGAGGTGGCCCCGGTCGCTGAGGTGGTCGTCGCCCATGTGGATCCGCCGCACCGACACCTCGCCCGGCACCCACACCAGGGGCGTTCCGGTCGCACCGGCCCGGCCGTCGTACTCCCAGTCCTCCTCGTTGATCCAGGGCTGCCAGGGGCCGATGCGGTCGAGCAGGTCGCGCCGGTAGAGGGGACAGCTGGTGGTCCACCAGCGCTCCAGAAGCAGCCGGGGGAACAGCCGCTCCAGGTGCTGGCCGGTGGCCCGCATCGGGCCGCGCCGTTCGACGGGCCGCCGGGAATGGTCCTCCTCCAGGCTGGGGCCGTAGGCGATCCCGGCCCCAGGAGAGCGCTGCAGGGCCCCGACCTGGGCGCTGAACTTGCCGGGCAGCAGCAGGTCGTCGCTGTCGAGGTACTGGACGAATTCACCGCGGCTGTGGTCCAGGCCCCGCTGGCGGGCGGCGCCGGGCCCGCCGTTGGGCTGGTGGATCACCCGGATGAGGTCCGGATGGGCGGCGGCCAGGCCATCGGCCGCCGCGGCGGTGTCGTCGCTGGAGCCGTCGTCGACGATGACGACCTCGATCGGCCGGTGGTCCTGCTCGAGCACGCTGGCCACCGCTTCGCGCAGCAGGACGGCGCGGTTGTGCACCGGGATGATCGTGCTGACCAGGCCGCTCACCGGGGCGGGCCGCAGGGCGGCGATGCGCTCGAGGGCGGGGCGCCGCATCACGGCCCGGGCCCGCTCCAGGTTGGGATTGTCCTTCTGGTGCTTGAGGGGCTGGCCGCGGTGCCAGAGGTGCACGATCGGCTCGTAGCCCCAGATCCAGGTGGGCCTGGTGAGGCAGCGGTCCCAGAACTCGTTGTCCTCGCCCCCCCAGCCGACGAAGCCCTCATCCATGCCGCCGATGGCGGCATAGGCCTCGGCGGTGATCGCCATCGAGCCGCCGGCCTCCAGGTTCTGCACGATCGCCTCCGCCGGCCTGGCGTCATAGGCGCCCGAGCCGGCCAGTACCGCCGCGCTGTGGGCCTCGTCGAGGTAAAAGACGAACCGCTTCGGGTTCACCACCGCGTAGCCGCGGGCGATCCGCTCCAGCAGGCGGCGGGCGTAGCCGGTGGGCACGAGCATGTCGTTGTCGTGCAGGAGCAGCACCGGGGCCCGGGCCTCGCGGGCGCCGAGGTTGAAGGTGTGGGAGCGGTTGTAGGGGGCGGCGGGGTCCGGCAGGGGCCCATGGACGTGGCGCACCCAGGGGGGAAGTCGGTCGGCGATGCGGGGCTCGCTGTCCTGCTCGATCACCAGGCATTCGAGCCGCACGTCCTCCTGGGCGGCGAGGGATTCGAGGGTGGCCAGCAGCAGGGGCAGCCGCTCGGTGCCCCGGTGGCCGATCAGCACGCTCAGCTCCGGCGGCCCATCGGCCCAGCCGGGGCTGGTGCGGCGCCGGATCGGCGCCGCCGCCAGGCAGCGGCGCAGCAGGCGTCGGCCCAGCTCCGGCTGGATGGCCGGCGCATGCAGGCGGGAGGTGTAGCGCCACAGGCAGGCCTGCCCCCCTCCGTCGGGGGCGGCCTCCAGCCGCTCGCGGCGGTTGGCGATCCGGAGCTGGGCCGGTGCCGGGCGGCGCAGCAGTCCCTCGTAGCGGAGCCGGTCCATCAGCCACACCCCCAGCCGCTCCCGCCGGGTGGGCCGCGCCGCTTCAGCCATGGGACGCACCGGGGTCGTCGAGGCGGGCCGCTTCCGTCAGCAGATCCTCCAGCAAGTCATTGGCCGCCACCGCCCCGCCTGCGGCACTGCCGGCGCCTGCGCCGCCCGAATGGGGCCATTCGCTGCCGGCGCTGCCGTGGCGGAAGCGGAGCCCCAGCAGCCGGCGCAGCCCCTCGCCCCGCCGGCGGCCCAGCCAGCGGTCCAGCCGTCCGGCGGGGGCCGGCGCCGGCTCGGAGGGGGCGTCCGGCAGGGGGGGCAGTTCCATCACCTGGTCGAGGGCGTGCCGCCACGCGGCCAGCGAGGCCGCCCCGCTGTAGCGCCCCGCCACCAGGGCGTGACCGGACCTGGACAGCCGCTCAAGCAGGTGCGGATCCCGCAGCCGCGCCAGTTCGCCGGCTGCGGCGTCCATATCCCCGCAGGGGAACAGCAGGGCCGTGGCGTCGTGCACCAGGGCCCCCTCCAGGCCCGCTCCCACGTAGCGGCTGCTCACCACCGCCATGCCACTGGCCATGGCCTGCCAGGCCACGATCGGGCCCGTCTCCCAGGAGGAGGTGATCACCAGGGCATGGTGATGGCCGTAGATCTCCGCCGCCAGCCGGTCCTGGTCGACATGGCCGAGCATCCGCACGCGGCCGCGTGCGATCCAGGGGGCCAGGGAGGCCTCCAGGGCCGGACGCTCCCTGCCGTCACCGGCGATGCTGAGCTGGACGTCGATGCCCCGGGCCTGCAGCGCCTCCAGCAACGGCGGCAGATCGTGGACCCGCTTCTGGGGCTGCTCCAGCCGCCCCACCCAAGCCAGCCGCAGGGTGGTGGCCGGATCGCCGCCGGGGTGCTGCCAGGCCGGCACCGGCACGCCGTAGGGGGCGTAGAGCACCCGGGTCGGATCCATCCCGCTCCGCCCGCTCGCCAGCCGGCAGGCCAGGCGGTTGGTGGCGATCACCGCGTCGATGCCGGCGCCGTGAACGCGCAGGTCGCCGAAGTAGTCCGCCTGCAGCGCATGCAGGGTCATCACCACCCGTCCGTGGAACCGGCCTTGGCGCCGGGCCCGCTGGGCCGCGGGGTAGAGGTCGACCAGGTTGACGCCGAGCACGAGCTCCGGGTCGAGCCTGCCGAGCAGGCTGGCGATGGCGCGGATCCGGCCTTCGGCGCTGCCGCTGGGGTTGACGATCGGCTCGGCCGCCAGGGCCGGATAGGCCCGGGCGTAGGGGCCATGGCGGTGATGGTCCCCGTCGGGCACCGCCACGGTCACCTCCAGCCCCCCCTCCCGCAGGCCCGGCACCAGGTTCGCCAGCCAGTCCTGGACACCGCCGAGCAGGTAGGCGGAGGGGGCGAGCACCAGCACCCTCATGGCGTCCGATCCAGGTGCACGATCCCCGGGCCGGCCGCGTTCAGGGGTGGCACGGACAGGTGCGGCAGCGGGGCGACGGGCCGCACGTGGTGGCCGAGCTGGCGGATGTAGGTCCCCTCAGGCTCCGGGCAGCGTTCCCACTTGCGGACGAACACCTCCTGGTTGGCGGAGGTGTACTTGCCCCAGACGCGCTCCGACTGGCCGTCGAAGGAGGTGGTGGCGGGCTGGTCGTTCGCATGGTGCAGATAGGGACAGGCCACTCCTCCGATCCGCACCCCCGCCAGCGAAGCCCGGGCGGTGTAGTCCATGTCCTCGAAGCCGATGCCGCTGAAGCTCTGGTCGAAGGCGCCGATCTTCTCCCAGCAGCGGCGGCCGATGGCGAAGTGGGACCAAGTGTTGTTCAGCAGGCTGAGGTCCACCGACTCCCAGTCCATCGCTTCGGCCCAGCGCCGCAGGTAGGGGTCGATGCGCAGATCGTCGTTGAGCACCAGGGTGGTGGCGGTGGGGCTGGCCTGGAGCAGCTCGTTCCACATCTGGCAGAGCCCCACCACCCGCTCATGCAGCAGGAAGCGGCGATGGGGCGGCTCGCCGTCGGCCAGCTCGCGGCACAGCCGCTCCAGGTAGCGGCTCTGGCTGGCCCCATCGCCGTGGCCATTGACCACCACCAGGATCGGCACCTCCGGAAAGCTGCGCCGCAGGGAGCGGTAGAGGGGACGGAAGTAGGTCTCGTAGCGGGCCTCGAAGGTGGTGATTGCGAAGCTGAAGCGGTCGGCGAGGGGCCGCCGCGGCGGCAGCAGGACCCTCGGGATGCGGCGGCGGCTGCCGTGGACCACGGCGCGGGCGGCGAGGTAGAGGCGCAGGTTGAGGGAGGAGCGGTTCATGGCGGCGGTGGTGGGTGCTCCCTCAGGGGCGCCCCAGGGCGCCGATCGCCTCCACCAGGGCGCGGTAGCGCTCCTGGGGGCGGATGTGGTCGCGGAAGCAGCGGGCGCAGTCCTCCCGCCGGGCGTCCAGATCGGCCCCCAGGTGGTGGGCCGCCGCCAGGAAGCCGGCGCCGTCGTCGACCATCACCCCGCAGCCGAAGTCCTCGACGAACTGGAAGCTGGGCTGGCGGCTGCAGATCACCGGCACCCCCATGGCCAGGTACATGCAGAGCCGGTTCGAGCTCACGCCCATGGCCTGGAACTGGGGCGCCGGATTGGTGTAGACGGCCAGGCCGATGTCGTAGCCCACGGCCGATCGCCAGGCCTCCTGCCAGGACAGCCGGCCGGTCTCGATGTGGAGCCGGCCCCCCAGGCTCAGGCGCCGCAGCAGGTAGAGCGCCAGGGGATCCACCCCCAGGGGCTGGACCACGGCGCAGAGCGCCGGATCCTCGTGCAGGGCGTCGAGCAGCCAGTCGGCGCCGGCGGTGAGGTTGAAGCCCCCGGAGATGGCCAGGGTGAGGGCGTCCGGTGGCAGGCCCCAGCGCTGGCGAAGCTCCCGTCGCAGCACCTGATCCCGCTGTGGGGGCTGCCGGAAACAGCCGGGGTAGACCAGAACGGGCTGGGCCGACGGCAGGCCGGCATAGTCGCGCACCAGATCCACCCGGTGGGTGTCGTTGACGATGGTGAAGCGCGCCCGCCGGTAGGCCTGCAGGCAGAGCCCTTTCCAGCGTTCCGAGCGGGGGCCCCGGTAGCTGCCGGCGCGGATCTCGTCCCCCAGGACGAAGGAGGGACGGCGGTGCAGGCGGGCCAGCACACCCACCACGGCGATCGGATCCTCGGTGGTGCCCGAGAAGCAGGCGTAGCGGCGCCAGCGCGGCCGCCAGGCCTGGATGAGCAGCCAGCGCATCGAGTAGGCCACCGGGTGCGTGCTGACCCGTTCGCCGTAGGGGGCGGTGCTGCCGCAGGGCCCGGGGGCGAAGACGTGGACGTCGTAGCCGTTCTCCAGCAGGGCGGAGATGATCGCCTCGTTGGGGGGCGAGTGCAGCAGCTCCGGCACCAGCAGGAAGTGGGCGGCGATCGGCCGTGGCGACGAGGGACCGGTCATGGAGGAAACGATGGGGCTAGAGCGCCCTGGGGGTGCGGGTGGTGCTGAGGTCGGTGGGCAGCTCCAGCCTGCCGGCGCTGTAGTCCTCCAGCAGCCGGTGGGTGTAGGAGCGGATGAAGTCCACCGGGAAATCCTTGCGCGAGGGGTTCGGCGCCGTTTCGGTCTTCTCCCGGGCGGCGATCCGGTCGTACCAGTTGTGGTAGTGGGTGATCGTGCCGTCGAGCCCGTAGAAGTTGCCCAGGCCGTAGCGCAGGTAGGCCAGCTCGTCGCTCCAGATCGCCGGTGGGGAGGCCGGCGTGAACAACGGCTCGCTGGCCCGGTTGGACACATAGACGTCCATGGGCACCCAGCTGAGCCGGCGCTGCTTCAGTTCCATCGGCAGGTGGTGGGTGATGTGGGGGCCCTGGAAGTCCACCTCGTAGCGCGGCCGCGGGAACCGCCCCTTGCGCCGCCAGTGGAGGCGCCGGCAGCGGCGGAACCGCTGGGTGTGCATCAGCAGGAAGGAGCTCTCCGGCATGCCGGCACCGAAGGGGCGGGTGAGCGGTCCGCAGCCGATGTCCTGCGGTGACACCAGCGCCACCCCCTCGCTGAAACGCGAACGGCACAGCTGGAACCAGTCCGGTGCCAGCAGGATCACGTCCGCATGCAACAGCAGCGTGTACGGCGAACGGGAACGGTTCAGCAGGGCATTGAGCGCGTCCGGCTGGCTGCAGCGGCGCTGCACCACCTCGGCCCCCCGCTCTCTGGCGATCGCCACGGAGCGGTCGGTGGAGCCGTTGTCCAGCACGCAGACGTGCGTCTCCAGGCCCCGGGTGGTGCTCTGGAGCGCCTCCAGGCAGTGGGGCAGGAACAGCTCGCTGTTCCAGCTGGTGATGCCGACGAAGAGTTCGGGGGTGGTCATGGTCGGGGGAGGAGCCGCAGGCGGCGCAGCAGCCGCACCGGCAGCTGGCGCTCCAGGGCCGAGAGCCGCTCGCCGAGGGCGGACTTCTCGGCCAGCAGCCGCTGCACCAGGCGATCGAGTGAGGCGCTGGCGCCGTAGCGGGCGTAGATGGTGGCCAGTTCGGCCGGAAAACGTTCCCCCTGGCGCCGGGTCTTCACGGTGGGGTAGTAACGCATCGCCCCCAGTTTCTCCTGGGTGACGCTGCCGGAGCAGCGCTGCGAGAAGCGCCACCAGAGGTCGTAGTCCATCAGCAGGCTCAGGGACTCGTCCACCTGCCCGCCGGCCTCCTGCCAGAGGGAAGCGCTCCAGAAGCAGCTTTGCTGCAGCAGGAAGCAGCCATTCTCGATCGCCAGCATGGTGTCCTTGGATCCTTCCCGGCCCGGTACGTGGCGCAGGAACTGCTGGTCGGCGCTGATGATGTCGCCGCTGCCGATCACCCAGCGGCGGCCGGGCTGGGCGGCGAAGCAGGCCAGCACGGTGTGGAAGGCACCGGGCAGATAGAAGTCGTCGGAGTTGAGCCAGGCCAGGATCGAACCGCTGGCCCGGCGGAACCCCTTGTTGATCGCGTCCGACTGGCCCCGGTCGGGCTCGCTGACCAGCACCGAGATCCAGGGGCGGTAGCGCTCCAACACCGCCGGGGTGTCGTCGGTGCTGCCACCGTCCACGACGATGATCTCGACGTTGTCGTAGCCCTGCCAGAGGATCGAGAGCAGGGTGTCCTCGATGTAGGCCCCCTGGTTGAGGGTGGGGATGACGATGGAGAAGAGCGGCCGGTCCGGGTCGCTGCGGAACCGATCGGGCACGGAAATCTCCGCGTCTGCGGACCAGCCGTAGAGGGGACGGGTTTCGGGCAGGGGCACCTCAGCCATGGTGGGGTCCGGCCGCGACGGCCCGTTCCATGCAGGCCAGCAGACGGGGCGCCACGTCGTCGATGCCGGACTCCCGCCACACCCTGGCCCGGCTGCGCTCCCCCAGGAGGCGCCGGCTGTCCGGGTCGTTGCTGAGCCGGTGCAGGGCGGCGGCGAAGGCCGCCAGGTCGAGGTAGGGGACGGCCAGCCCGCAGCCGTCGGCCACGAAGTCGACGATGCCGCCCCCGCCCTCGAAGCAGATGGTCGGCACGGCCGAGGCGGCGGCCTCAAGGGCCACCAGGGGATAGGGGTCCTCCCGGGACAGCAGGCCATGGACGGCGAAGCGGCCGATGACGCCGATGGCGGAGGGCCTCGGTGGCAGCAGCAGGACCCGGTGCTCGAGTCCCAGCAGCTGCAGATCACGCCGGGCCATCAGCACTTGCTCCTGCCCGGGGGAGGCCCCGAGCCAGACGGCCAGGAAGGGCTGGCCGGAGAAGACCCGCTCACATTCCTTGACCAGCAGGGGGAAGAGGTCGAAACCCTTGCGGGTGATCGCCTGGCCCGCGAAGCCGAACACGAAGGTGCCTGCCGCCAGGGCGGCGTCCAGGGGCTCCAGTGCGGGCTCCCCGCCGGGCTCCGCCTGCAGCGGCTCCGGCCCGGGCTGGCCCTGCCCGGGGGCGGAGAAGGGCAGGAAGCCCGGAATCACGGTGCAGCGCTGCAGGGGCAGTCCGTGGTGGGTGTGCAGGGATTGCTTCACCCCTTCGGCGCAGGCCACCACGACGCTGGAGATGGACAGCTGGCGGGCCACGGCCTCCGGGCTGCTCATGGTGGCCAGGGTGGTTTCCAGTTCATGGACATGGCTGAGGCAGGCCGGGCGGGCCGGATCGGCGGCCAGGCCCCGGAGGTGCTGGCCCAGCACCAGGGTGTTCAGGTAGATCAGCTCCGGCCGGTGACGCTGCACCGCGGCCTCCAGCAGCTCGGCGGGACTGGCCGCCCTTCCCCGTCCCAGCCGGGCGGCAACGCGCTCGCGCAGGGGCTGGAAGAGCGGCCGGCTCCAGGCCTCGGTGGGCGCCAGGGCTTCGAAATCGGGGCGCAGGGGGCCGTCGCTGAGCAGCACCACCGCCGGTTCGATGCCGCGCTTCTGGGCCATCAGCCAGCGCAGCAGCCAGAGCAGCAGCAGCGGGGCACCACTGCGGGTGGCCATGTGGGAGACGAACAGCACCCTCATGGGGCGATCACCTGCTTCCAGACGATCAGGGTGAGCAGGAAGGCCAGGGTCCTGGTCCGGTCGGTGCCGCTGCGGTGGGCCTCCAGGATCCGCCCGATCAGCTCGGGATCCACCAGATCGTCGATTCGTCCAGCGTGTTCGAGCAGGAATGCATGCATCCGCGGGTCGCGGTACCAGTCGGCGCTGAGGTCGTAGCTCACGTAGCGGGCCCGCCGCATCGGCGGCGTCCAGTAGAGGGGAGGGGCCTTGGGCAGCATGCGGCGCCGGTCGAAGCCGTTCTCCTCCGGAAACGTCAGCAGCTCCGGGCAGTTGCGGGCGATGGCATGGCGGTGCCAGTTGGAGCCCAGCTTCCAGCCATCGGGGAGGTTCCAGATCGCCTCGATCCAGCGGCGGTCGTGGAACGGGGAGCGCCAGGCACTGGAGGCCCGGTACATGCGGATGCCGTTGGCGTAGAAGTTGGGCACCCGCTGCTCGAAGTAGTAGTGGGTCAGGCCTTCCAGGAACCCACCGCGGCAGAAGCCCGCCAGGCGGGCGGCCCGCCTGTCGCGACCCTCGGCCACCAGCTCGGCGGCCAGCGGCGGCGCCAGGTGCTGCAGCTCCTCGGCGGAGAAACTGGGGTGCCGGTTCAGTTTCATCCTCCAGAACCGGCCGAGGGCGACGTCGGGGGCCAGGGAGGCGAAGCGGCCCAGCCAGCCGCGGTCGAAGTAGTAGGAACGGGCGAATTCCCCCAGGGTGCCGACGAAGAACGTGGCCTCGGCGGGGATCTCGGCCTTGAGGGGATAGAGGAAGGTGTGCCAGTGCCAGGCGGTCTTGGTGCCGTTGGTGACGCTGGAGATGGTGGGCGCGTGGGCGAAGACGTCGTCGAGCTCCAGGCTGATCAGCCGGTGGGGCAGATCGAAGCGCTGGGCCATGCGGCGGGCCACCTGGACGTCGGTCGCGTCCTCCCGCCCCATCGTGATCAGATGGGGACGCAGGCCCTGGCGCAGCATCGACGCCAGGATCACCCGCGAATCGAACCCGCCCGAAAGCGACAGATAGGGGTTGTCTCCCGCCAGCCGCAGGACCGAGGCGTTGAGTGCGTCGACGGCGTCATCGGGGTCGGCGGGGGCCGGCGGGATGTGGTCGAGAACCGCGACGGAGTGGAGGGAGACCCTGCCATCGGTGAAGTGGAGGATGCTGCCGGGGGGCACCCGGCGGATCGCCGGGTGGAGGGTCTGGTTGTCGGTCAGGTTCTCCAGCTGGCAGAGATCGCCGAGGGCCTGCCAGTTCCAGCTCCAGGCCAGGCCACTGCGGCGCAGGATCTCGACGACCCGGTCGCCATGGAAGAGGCGGCCGTCGTGCTCGAGGACGTAGTAATGCGTGGCCCCCACCGGCGAGGTGACCACGGTCACGTCCCCGGCGTCGGTCTCGATCACCAGCGCGTACTCCCCCTGGGTCTCGGCCAGGGCGCGGCTTCCCTGGCGCAGGAAGCGACCCAGCAGATCCGCCTCGGTGCTGTCGGCGTAGCCGATGCAGGTGAGCCGGTGGTCACCGATCTGGATGGTCATCGGTTGCGCGGGACCAGCCTGCCGAGCATCGCCTTGCCGGCCCGCCTGACCCGGGAGCGCAGGCTTCGGAACCCCTCCCCCGGGGAGGGGTTGGGGATGCCCTCCAGGGGCAGGTGGCCCCAGGGGGTCTGCTGGCGGATCTCCAGGTAGCGCTGGCGCCAGGGGTGGGTGCAGCGATGGTGCCAGGGCTTGGCCACGCCCGAGCCCGCGAAGTGGATCACGGCGGGGTTCGCCCGGGCCAGCTCCGCCTGCCGGCCCAGGGGGGTGTCGGCAGCGGTGTACTCCGGATGCATCCAGAGGTGGGGCAGGGCGTTGAAGCGCCAGTCGAGGGGACGCCAGCGGGCCTCGAGCAGGGAATTGAGCACGTCCTGGTCCCAGTGCTTGATCCGCTCGGGATGGGTGCGGGCGAACTCCAGTCCGTTGGCCAGGATGTTTTCCCGGCGCCAGCGGCCCAGATCGATGAGCATCGCTCCGGCATTGAAGACGAGGGAGCCTTCCGCCAGGCCGAGGCGGTTGCGGTCGAAGTCCTGGTTGTGCTCCTCCACCGCACCGATGCTGTTCCCCTCCAGGGGCGACTCCCAGAGGTCCCGCAGCGCGTCGACCACGATCAGGTCGGAATCCAGGTAGAGGACCTTCTCCACCGCATGGGGAAGGGCCGCCGGCAGCAGCAGCCGGAAATAGGTGGCCAGGCTGATGTGGCCGAAGACGGGAAAACCCGCGAGCATCTGCTCATCCAGCTGCAGAAAGGAGACCGAAGGAAGGAACTCACCGAGATAGGCCGCCAGCCGTGCCCGTTCCCCGGCATCGATGACACCGTGGAGGATATAGACACTGAGGCTTTCTGTTGGATTGGAGAGCTGCAGGGACTTCAGCATCACGGCGCAGTGCCGGATGTAGTTGTTGTCGATCGTGCAGGCAATGATCATGAGAACGTTTCGGGCTCCTGCAAGGTCGGCTCAGTGAGTGGGAAAGCCATCAGACGGGTGCTGCCGACAGGGACGTTTGCTGGGGGTGTTTGGATTGGTCACTCCAGAGTCTGGCGTAAATACCCTCCTGGGCCAGCAGCTCATGGTGGCGGCCCCGTTCCACGATTCTTCCTTCGGAGAGCACACAGATCACGTCGGCATTGACGATCGTACTGAGACGGTGGGCGATCACCAGAACGGTGTGCTGGCGCTCGAACTGTTCGATCGCCTGTTGCACCAGACGTTCGCTCTGGCTGTCGAGGGCACTGGTGGCCTCATCGAGGATCAGCAGTTCAGGTCGGCGCAGAATCGCCCTGGCCAGGGAGATTCTCTGGCGTTGGCCGCCGCTGAGCCGGTAGCCCCGTTCTCCGATCTTGGTGTCATAGCCCTCGGGAAGGTCGCTGATGAAGCGGGACGCCTGGGCCTTGGCGGCCGCCGCCATGATGTCGTCCATGGAGGCGTTGTCGACGCCGAAGCCGATGTTGCTGGCGATGCTGGCGTTGAACAGGAAGGTGTCCTGGCTGACGACCCCCAGCCGCTGCTGCCAGCTGGCCAGATTGATCGTCCGGATATCGACGCCGTCGACGAGGATCCGGCCGCCGGTGGGTTCGTACAGACCCACCAGCAGATCGGCGATGGAGCTCTTGCCGGCGCCGCTGGAGCCGACCAGGGCGACTGTCTGGCCCCGGCCGATCGTCAGCTGGATGGAGCAGAGGGCCTCCGGCAGATTGGGGCTGTAGCGCAAGGAAACGTCGTCCAGCTGAATCCGATCGCTGAGTGCCGTAAAGGGCACGCCGCCGTTGCGGATGAATTCCTTGTCGTCATCGCGCAGGATCTCGTTCAGACGCTCCACATTGGCACTGTTGGCCGCATAGCCCGTGGCCAGGCCTGTGAGAGTGCCGACCCTCTGGTTGAGTCTCTGGAGGGCGATGATGAAGGTCACCAGGCTCGGCAGGACGCCGCTGCTGCGATCCTTGAACACCATCAGACTGAGTGCCGCGATGATGGCGATCGAGATGATCGGCAGCATGTTGGAAATCGGCTGAACGACGTTCGAAAGCTTGCTCTGCCGGATGGACAGACGTTTGCTTTCGCCGAGCAGTGCCTTCAGTTTCTGCCTGGAACTTTCCAGCTGACCCGTGCTGTGCAGCAGCCGCAGACCCTGGATCTGCTCGTTCTGATGGCTGGACAGTTCGACGCCCACCTTTTGCTGCTCGCGTGAATTCCTGCGAATCCGGGGCAGCAGCACTTTCTGGATGGCCTGCATGACGCTGGCCATGGCGAAGGCCACCAGCAGAAGCCATGGGGAGATGGCCACCAGGATGGCCAGGTAGATGATCAGCTGCAGGCTGTTCATCAACAGCCCGTTGGCCAGGTTGATCTCCTTCTGAACGGTGCTGCCGCCGGAGCCGACATAATTCAGCAGGTCGCCCACCCGGTACCGGCTGGCACAGCCGAAGGTCAGGGAGAGGACCCGATCGTTCAGTTTGGCGGTGATTTCGGTGCCCATCCGGGCCCCCATCACGGCGGTGCTGACGCTGTTGATGTAACTGGTCGTGGCCATCAGGCCCTGCAGGGCCACGGCGGTGGCCAGGAGCAGGATGAAGATGCCGTCGCGACCGGAGCGGCTGCTGAGGGTGCTGTTCAGCCAGTCCTGCAGCCAGGGAAGCTGGTTCAGGTATCCGAGGACGGAAATCTTGCTCCAGTCACTGTTCTCGGGAGCACTGATCAGGCTGACCGAAAGAAAGATGATCCCGAGGGTGGCGCCCTCACTGAGGCTGGCGACCAGGCTGGTGGAGAAGTTGAGCGCCAGAAGCTTCCAGTATTTCTTCGCCGAATGCCGGATCAGACGTGCTGCGGGTCTCTGGTCGGTCAGGGGGGCTAGCAGGGGGCTGGGGAGTCGTCTGGCGATGCGATGGAGAAGCGGCATCAACGGTGAGGCGGAAAGGGAGCTGGAATCGGCGGCTGGGGAATCGGGGCTGTGGCGGGGTGCCGATTCCGGTCGGGGAGTCGCCTCCGGGTCACACGAGGGGAGCTCAGATCTGAGGCTTGCATCAGCCCGGCGGACCAGGGGATCGGGATGGCAACGATCTGGGACGCCGGTGACCTCAAATCTAGGCCGCTACCGGAGTCCTGCACGACGTTGGGCTGGTCCTACGATTGGACTCGCCGCAGGGCAGGACGTCGTCTGGATCGCCGTCCGACAGCCCTTGAACTCGTGTCACCCACTCCCTTCGCCCCTCCTTCCCAGGACTGATCCGGCTGCGCAGCCGCCACTGCCGGCCCAGCCCCCAGCCTCACCGCTTCCGCCATGGCCCCTCCTCCGCCACGTGCGTGGCGTCGCCGCCTGGCCGTGGGGGTGGCGCTGCTGCTGCCCCTGGCCCTGGCGGCCAGTGGCAGCCCCTGGAGCGGGAAACGCTCCCTCGGCGCCGGGCCGCCCTCCCGCGGTCCCCTCGACCACCGGCACCTGGCGATCATCATCAACGCCGCCGATCCCCTCAGCGAGACCATCGGGCGGCAGTACCAGGCGGCCCGGCTGATCCCCCCGGACCAGGTGATCCGGGTGCGCTTCCCGCCCGGGGAGGCCTCGCTCAGCCCTGGGCTGTTCCGCCGCATCAAGGCCAGCGTCGACCGGCAGACCCCGGCCCATGTCCAGGTCTATGCCCTGGCCTGGACGGCCCCGTACCGGGTCGGCTGCCAGTCGATCACCAGCGCCTTCAGCTTCGGCCTCGATGCGCGCTTCTGCGCCAGCGGCTGCCGCACCACCGCCCTGAGCCCCCTGTTCGCCCGCGGTGACGTGCGTCGCCCCTGGGATCAGCTGCGGGTGCGGCCGAGCATGATGCTGGCGGCCACCAGCGGGGCGGCGGCCAGGCGCCTGATCCAGCAGGGCGTGGCCTCGGACGGGACCGCACCGCCGGGGACGGCCTACCTGCTGAGCACCAGTGATGCCAGGCGCAACCGACGGGCCGCCGGCTACGACCGGGTCATGGCGGCCATCGGCTCCCGCCTGCGGGTGCGGATCATCGAGAGCGACACCCTGGTGGGCGCCCAGGACGTGATGGCCTACGTCACCGGGCTGGCCTTCCCCGTGGGCCTGCGCACCAACCGCTTCCGGCCCGGAGCCGTCGCCGACCATCTCACCTCCTTCGGGGGGCAGCTGACCGACAGCCCGCAGATGAGTGCGCTCCGCTGGCTCGAGGCCGGCGCCACCGGCAGTTACGGCACCGTGGTGGAACCCTGCAGTTTCCCGGCCAAGTTTCCCGACCCCGGCCTGCTGCTCGCCTACTACCTCCGCGGCGACACCCTGATCGAGAGCTACTGGCGCAGTGTGGCCATGCCCGGTCAGGGGGTGTTCATCGGCGAACCCCTGGCCAGGCCCTGGCCGGTGGACGGTGGCCTCAGCCCTGGTGACGCCGCTGGTGCCAGGCCCAGGCGTGCTCGATGATCGTTTCCAGCTCCGGGAAGCGGGGTCGCCAGCCGAGTTCCTGGTGGGCCCGGGTGGCCCCGGCCACCAGCTGGGGAGGGTCACCGTCGCGGCGCTTGGCCACATGGGCCAGCAGGCCGCGTCCGGTGACGGCCTTGGCGGTCTCGATCACCTGCTGGACCGAGTAGCCGGTGCCGTTGCCGAGGTTGTAGATCAGCGGTCGGCGCTCGCTCTCCTCCCGTTCCCGCAGCCGCAGCAGCCGCTCCAGCCCCAGGACATGGGCGTCGGCCAGGTCGGCCACGTGGATGTAATCGCGGATGCAGGTGCCGTCCGGGGTGGGGTAGTCGTCGCCGAAGATCTGCAGGTAGGGCTCCCGGCCGCTCATGGTGTCGAGCACCCTGGGGATCAGGTGGGTCTCCGGGTTGTGGTCCTCCCCCAGATCGCCGTCGGGGTCGGCACCGGCGGCATTGAAGTAGCGGAAGATCACGCTGGGCAGGCCGTAGGCCGCCGCGAAGTCGGTGAGCAGCTGCTCCACCATCCACTTGCTGCGGCCGTAGGGATTGATCGGGGCCTGGGGGTGGTCCTCGGTGATCGGCACCTGCTGGGGGATGCCGTAGGTGGCGCAGGTGGAGGAGAACACGATCGGCAGCGGCCGCTCGGTGGCCACCAGGGCCTCGAGCAGGGTGAGGGTGTCGCCCAGGTTGTTGCGGTAGTACTTGGCGGGATCGGTCACCGATTCGCCCACATAGGCGTAGGCGGCGAAGTGCAGCACCGCCTCGATCGGCTTGCCCTCCAGGGCGGTGCCGTCCAGGGCGGGATGGCGGCCGCGCAGCAGGGGTTCGAGCACCTCACGGTCGCCCACCTGGCCCAGCACCAGCGGCACCTTCAGGGTCTTTTCGACGATGTCGGCATGGCCGTAGACCAGGTTGTCGAGCACCACGGGCTGGTGCCCCGCCCTGGTCAGGGCCCGGACGGCATGGCTGCCGATGTAGCCGGCGCCCCCGGTGACGAGGATCCTCACAGCCGCACCTCGGCGCCGCTGGCCCGCTCGCTGACGAACTCCGCCACAGTGCGGCGCAGCCCGTCCGGCAGGGGGATCGTCGCCCGCCAGCCCAGGGCGGCCAGGCGGCCCACATCCAGGAGCTTGCGGGGGGTGCCGTCCGGCTTGGAGGTGTCCCAGGCGATCCGTCCGCGGAACCCGACCGCCTCGGCCACCATGGTGGCCAGCTCCTTGATGCTCACGTCCGTTCCCGTTCCCACGTTGATGTGCTGCAGCTCCTCGGCGCCCGGTTGCCAGTGGCGGAGGCAGAACAGGGCCGCATCCGCCAGATCATCGACGTGGAGGAACTCCCGCCTCGGGCTGCCGCTGCCCCAGCAGACCACCTCCTCGGCGCCGGTCTCCCGGGCCTCCTGGAAGCGGCGGATCAGGCCGGGCAGCACATGGCTGTTGGTGGGGTGGTAGTTGTCGCCCGGGCCATAGAGATTGGTGGGCATCAGGCTGATGGCATCGAAGCCGTGCTGCTGCCGCAGGGCGCGACACAGCTGGATGCCGGTGATCTTGGCGATGGCGTACCACTCGTTGGTGGGCTCCAGGGGCCCGCCGAGCAGGGCCTCCTCCCGGATCGGCTGCTCGGCCAGCTTGGGGTAGATGCAGCTGCTGCCCAGGAACAGCAGGCGCCGGGTGCCCTGCCGCCAGGCGCTCTCGATCACGTTCTGCTGGATCTTGAGGTTGTCGAGCAGGAAGTCGGCCGGATAGGTGGCGTTGGCGAGGATGCCCCCCACCCGGGCCGCCGCCAGCACCACCACGTCGGGCCGCTGGTCGGCGAACCAGGCCGCCACAGCGGGGCCGTCCATGAGGTCGAGGTCCGAGCGGCCGACGCGGAGCAGGTGGCGGTGGCCTTCCGCCTCCAGGCGCCGGGCGATGGCCGAGCCGGCCATGCCGCGATGGCCGGCGATGAAGATCCGATCGTTCGTTGAGATCAGCATGGGGAAATCGTCAGGCCCCCGCGCTGCCGGGCGGGGTTGCGGACCGCGGGAGGGGGCGTCGTTCCAGCGAAGGTCCGCTTCGACGAGAACGGGTCACGGCCCTGACCATAGCGGCGTTTCGCGGGCCGATTCACGGGGCGGCCGTCACTCCGACCTGGGGGGGATTCTCCATCGAGCCGACGACGGTGAACCCTTCCCGCCGCAGGGTGGCCTCCTTGGCGGCCTCCTCCTTGTCGGTGGCCACCATCTCCGCCACCAGTTCCTCCAAGGTGGTGGTGGGGGTCCAGCCCAGCCGCTCCCGGGCCCGGGTGGGATCCCCCAGCAGGGTCTCCACCTCCGCCGGCCGGAAGTAGCGCCGGTCGATGCGTACCACCGTGGCGCCGGTGTCGCGCCGGGCGCCCGTCTCCTCGACGCCGCTGCCGCTCCAGAGGATGCCGCCCCAGCCGAGTTCCTCGGCGGTGAGCTCGATGAAACGGCGCACCGACTCCTGCCGCCCCGTGGCGATCACGAAGTCCTCGGGTTTCTCCTGCTGCAGCATCCGCCACTGCATCTCCACGTAATCCCGGGCGTGACCCCAGTCCCGCAGGGAGTCGAGGTTGCCCATGAACAGGCCCTGATCCAGACCGGCATCGATGCGGGCCAGACCCCGGGTGATCTTGCGGGTGACGAAGGTCTCTCCCCGCCGGGGGCTTTCGTGGTTGAACAGGATGCCGTTGCAGGCGTACATGCCGTAGGCCTCCCGGTAGTTGACCGTGATCCAGTAGGCGTAGAGCTTGGCCACGCCGTAGGGACTGCGGGGATAGAAGGGGGTGGTTTCCTTCTGGGGAATCTCCTGCACCAGCCCATAGAGTTCGCTGGTGCTGGCCTGGTAGATGCGGGTCTTGTCGGTCAGCCCAAGGATGCGGACGGCCTCCAGAATCCGCAGGGTGCCGAGGGCATCGGAGTTGGCCGTGTATTCGGGACTTTCGAAGCTCACCGCCACGTGGCTCTGGGCTCCGAGGTTGTAGATCTCGTCCGGCTGGATCTGTTGAACGATCCTGATCAGATTGGTGGAGTCCGTCAGATCGCCGTAGTGCAGAACCAGGCGGGGATTCTGTTCGTGGGGATCCTGGTAGAGGTGGTCGATCCTGTCGGTGTTGAAGCTGCTGGCCCTCCGTTTGATCCCATGCACCACATACCCTTTCTCCAGGAGCAACTCCGCCAGGTAGGAACCGTCCTGGCCGGTGATCCCGGTGATCAGAGCCGTTTTGGTCATGGGGTTTCCGTTGTGTTCAGAAGGTGATGGGGCCACGCCTGCCGAGGCGGCGTGCAGGTTGCCCCTGGTGCTGGGCCATGCCTGGCGGGTCTGGCAGGAGTCGGTGGGAGCTTAGCCGGGCCGTCGGGGGGCGTCCGCCGATGGTCGCCACAGCGGCGGCTGGAGATGGGAGGTGATGGCGGCCGTGACGGTGGCTGTGAAGGTGGCCGTGACGGTAGTGGGGCGGGAGATCGTGCTGACCGGCGCCGATGGATCGCGACAAAAAAAGAAGGACCCATCCGGAACGGACAGGCCCATGGGAAGAATTGACTGAGAAGAACGATCGGTGCTCAGTCGCGGCGGCCGCCACCCTGGAGGGCAATGATGAGCTGGAGGATGAATGCGAATAGGTTGATGTAGGTGAGGTACATGCCCAGGGCGCCGACGAGGTACTGGTCGTCGCTGTAGGTGCGGGGCATGGTGTAGAAGTCGACGAAGGCTAATCCCACGAATACCACCGTGCCAAAGCCAGCGATCATCAGAGACAAAGCATTGCCGCCGAACATGCCGGGAGCAAAGATGCTGCCCACAATTTGAACGACCATGGCGATGAGCAGACCCACCAAGCCGAGGCTCACCACTCCGCTCAAGGCCTGGCCAATGCTGTCGCTCATTCGACGGCCCACAAAAGAGGCGATCACAAACGTGATCCCGGTGGCAAGGGCCGCAGTACCGATGGCCCCGGCCCCCGCAACGGCCACAGCGCGCACCACCAGTGAGGTGAGCGTGAAGCCTGTGAGCAGGCTGAAGGTCACGAGGAGTGGCAGGGCTGTGCCGTTGTTTCCCCTGTTGGCCGCGTTCTGAGCGACGAAGAACAGAATGAACCAGGGGATGATCGCCACGAAGGAGATTCCCTGGAAGCCGACTGGACCCAGGGATGCGAGGGTGGCAAGACCACCGGCCACCCCGGCAGCGGTGAGCACCATGCCGCCGCCCACATAGGGGAGGGCCTTGTTGACCACGTTGGGTCCGACCAGGGCGCTGGACTGGGCTTCGCGAATCGCTTCCTGAAAGTTGCTGCGGGCCGGCATGGCGCTGGCATTTCAAACTGAATCCATCTTGCCAGCGGCCCCAGGGTTGCGGCGGGGGCGCCGGTTCGGATCTCCCCATGCGGGCCCCTTGTGCGGACAGGCTTCAGGCCTCGTCCAGAGGCTGGCGCCGCGATCCGGGCCAGAGCCACACCGCCAGCAGGGCCACGCCCGTGCCAATGCAGGATTCCAGGAAGCGCAGCAGGGCGTTCACACCCGGACTCAGGGCCGGATCGAGGCTGCCGGTGACCATCACGACGATCACCGTGATCGCCGCCAGACGGCCGTGGCTGGGCACGTTGATGGCCGCACAGATCATCACCGTGGCGAAGATCGCCAGGGCCATGCCGAGGGGGTGAAAGGGCAGCAGCGTCAGGTACACCGCACTGGTGATGGCGCCGATCGCCGACCCCAGAATCCGCAGCGAGGCCGAGGAGGCCGCATCCTTGCGGGTGACCTGGGTGACGACGACGGCGGAGATCGCCGACCAGAGCCCGCCGATCTTGGGCAGGTAGCCGGGAAACAGGCTCGTGAACCAGAAGCCCAGGGAGTAGGCCACCAGGGCGGCCACCGCGATCTGGGCCGGGATGCGCAGACTTTCGGCCCTGTTCATGGTTCCGAGTTCATGGTTCCGATCGGGCAGGGGGGGCGTCCGTCCGCTTCCTGGCTGGGGGTTGGCCTGGGCGGGCATCGCGGCGGGCGTAGGCCTGCACCAGCCGCTGCACCAGCGGATGGCGCACCACATCGGCGTCGGAGAAGCGGCAGATCGCCACCCCTTCGACCCCGGCCAGCACCTGCTCCGCCTCCACCAGGCCGCTCAGCTGGCCCGGAGGCAGGTCGATCTGGGTGGTGTCACCGGTCACGACCATGCGGGAGTTCTCCCCCAGCCGGGTGAGCACCATGCGCATCTGGGCGCAGGTGGTGTTCTGGGCCTCATCGAGGATCACGAAGGCATCGGCCAGGGTGCGTCCGCGCATGAAGGCCAGGGGGGCCACCTCGATCACGCCCTTCTCCAGGAGCTGGCTGGTGCGCTCCTGACCCAGGAGCCCGTGGAGGGCGTCGTAGAGGGGACGCAGATAGGGATCCACCTTCTGCTGCAGGTCGCCGGGCAGGAAGCCCAGCCGTTCGCCCGCCTCCACCGCGGGCCGGGTCAGCACCAGCCGCTCCACCTTGCGCTCCTGCAGCATCCGCACGGCCAGGATCGTGGCCAGGAAGGTCTTGCCGGTGCCGGCGGGCCCGATCGCCAGGGTCAGGTCGTGGCGTTCAATCGCCTCGACATAGCTGTTCTGCCGCAGGGTGCGGGGACGCAGGGGGCGTCCGGTGACGCTCGTGGCCAGCACCTGGAGCCCCATGCTGCGGTGCTGGTCGGAGCGCCCCGTGTCCAGGGCCGTCAGGGCCGCCTGGATGTCCACCGGTCCGATGGGTTCGCCCCGTTGCCACAGCGGCTCAAGGAGCTGAACCAGGGCCTGCAGCCGCTCCACCTGGGAGCTGCGGCCCCGGATCTGAAGATCGAGGCCCCTCAGGACGATCTGGGCACCCGTGAGGGCTTCAAGCCGACGCAGCGAAGCACCGTCCGTGCCGGCCAAGGCGATGGCGGCGGCGCTGTCGGGCAGGGCGAACGTGGAGGAGAGCTCGCTCAGGCCTCGGCGGCGGCAGGTTCGGCGGCGGCGGCAGCGGCCGCTTCGGCGGCGGCGGCGGCCTCAGCGGCCTGCTTGGCGGCCTCGGCTTCCTTGGCGGCGGCCGCTTCCTTGACCGCAGCAGCGGCGGCTTCCTCACGGGCCGCAGCCTGCTTGAGCTTGCCGACGGTCTCGGCGGGGCGGGTGGTCTTCTCGATCAGACCGCCCTTCTCGAGCAGGCTGCGCACGGTGTCGGTGGGCTGGGCTCCCTGGCCCAGGCGGACGCGGATGGCCTCGGCGTCGAGGCGGGTTTCCTTGGTGCGGGGGTTGTAGAAGCCCAGTTCCTCGAGCGGACGGCCGTCGCGGCGGGAGGTGCTGTTGGTGGCCACCAGACGGAAACTCGCTTCCCGTTTCTTGCCGAACCGCTTCAGCCGGAGCTTGATCATCTGGAAAAGGGTGCTCGAAATGCAGCCCCCAATCCTACAGGCCGGCTCAGAGCTGGCCGAATCCCTTGCGCTTCTTGGCCGGCTTGGGGGGTTTGCGGGGCTGGCCGCCGCCGCGGCCACCGGGGCCGCCCATCCCCGGCATGCCACCCATTCCCGGCATTCCGCCCATGCCGGGCATGCCACCCATCCCCGGCATGCCGCCACCCATGCCGGGAAAGCCGCCCATGCCCGGCATCCCGGGCATCCCACCGCGGGTCATCTGCTGCATGAAGCCGCGCATCTTCTGGAAGTCAGCGAGCACTTTGTCCACATCCGCCGGGGTGTGGCCGCTGCCGGCGGCGATGCGGCGGCGGCGGGAGGGCTGGGCGGCCAGCAGTTCGGGCTGGCGGCGTTCGGCCTCGGTCATCGAGCCGATCATGGCCTCGATGCGCTTGAGCTGGCTCTCTCCCTGGCGGAGCATGCCGTCGTCGATCTTGTTCATGCCGGGGATCAGCTTCATCAGCCCGCCCAGGGAGCCCATGCGCTTGATCAGGCGCATCTGCTGCACGAAATCAGAGAAGTCGAAGCTGGCTTCCTGCAGCTTGCGCTGCATCTTCTCCACGTCGGCCAGCTCCACCTCCTTGGTGGCCTTCTCCACCAGGGTGAGCACATCGCCCATGCCCAGGATCCGGCTGGCCATCCGTTCGGGGTGGAACGGCTGCAGGGCCTCCACCTTCTCGCCGGTGCCGATGAACTTGATCGGGGCGCCGCTGACCTTGCGGATCGACAGGGCGGCCCCGCCGCGGGAATCGCCGTCCAGCTTGGTGAGCACGGCGCCGGTGATGCCCACCTGCTCGTGGAAGGCCCTGGTCAGATCGGCCGCCTCCTGGCCGATCATCGAATCCACTACCAGCAGCACCTCATCCGGGGCCGAAGCCTCCCGGATCCGGACCATCTCCTCCATCATCGAGGTGTCGATCTGGAGGCGGCCGGCGGTGTCCACCAGAACGGTGTCGAAGCCTTCCTCCCGCCCCTTGGCCACGCCGGCGGCGGCGATCGCCTCCGGGGTGGCGTCGCTGCCCAGGCTGAACACCTCCACACCGATCTGGCGGCCCAGGGTCTGGAGCTGGTCGATGGCGGCCGGCCGGTAGACGTCGGCGGCCACCAGCAGCGCACGCCGCCCCTGCTCCTTGAGGTGCAGGCCCAGCTTGGCGGTGGCGGTGGTTTTGCCGGCGCCCTGCAGGCCGGCCATCAGGATCACGGTGGGCCCTTCCGCGCCCCGGGCCAGGGGGGCATTGGCGCCGCCCATGGTCTCGACGAGCTGGGCGTGCACCAGCTGGATGAACTGCTGGTCCGGGCTCACCCCGCGCACTACCTCGGCGCCCACCGCCTTGCGCCGCACCTCCTCGATGAACTCCTTCACCACCGGCAGGCTGACATCGGCCTCCAGCAGGGCCCGCCTCACATCGCGGAGGGCGCCATCGACGTTCGTCTCCGAGATGGCCGCCTGGCCCCGCAGTCCCTTGACCGCGTCTTCAAAGCGCTGGGAGAGTTCGTCGAACATCAGTTGAGGGATTGGGTGGCCACCAGGCGCCAGCTGTCGCCGTCGCGTCCGAATACATAACCATTGCGCAGCTCCATGGGTGCCGTGGTCTCCACCACCGTCCCCTTGTCATCAAGGCGCCGGTCGCTGTAGCGGAGCCGGGCGACGGCGACGATGCGCCGGGGCCCGCTTTCCGAGAGGGTCAGGTCGGTGATCCGCACGTCCAGCCGCTGGGTCTGGCCCTTGGCGGCATCACTGCGGCGCTCGCTGGCGAGCCGCTCCACCGGCCCTTCCCGGGCGATGCGATCCAGGCCCTGGGGCATGGGCTCACCGGCCAGCACATCGCCCTTGACCGTCAGCCAGTTCTCCAGCAGCCGGCGGACCTGGGCCGCATCCGGACGGGGGCTGGTGAGGGGCGTGAGGCTCTGGCTGATCGCCGGCCCGGGGCTGGGCGCCGGGGCGGCTGGGGGCTTGGCGGCTGGAGGCTTGGCGGGGGGAGCCGGCAGTGGAGCCGGCGGCGGTGGCGGCGCGCTCTGGCGCTGCCGCAGCACCCAGGCGCCGGCCAGCAGCAGCAGCAGGGCGGCGCCGCCCGCCAGCAGCCAGGGCCGGGGGGGCAGGGGCCAGCGCAGGGGCACCTCGTCATCCAGTTCCCCGTCGTCGTCGGGATCCGTTTCGGGGCCTGTTGGCGAAAGAAGGGCGAAGCCCTCAGGGGCCGAGGCGACAGGAGAGAAGGACTCCGCGGGGGGAAACCCAGGGGTCTCGAAGCTCGGGAAAGGGGGAGGGGCCGCAGCGGCCGGCGCCGCCGGCGCCGAGAGGTAGGCGCGGCCCCGGCGCTGGTCCTCCCGTTCCACATACGCCACCACGTCCCGGTCGCTGAAGTAGGCCACCAGATCCGGTTCGGCTTCCAGGTCCCGGTAGCCGGGCAGCACGTCCCGCACCAGCCAGTCGCTGCAGTAGGCGCAGAGCTGGCCGAGGGGATCGTCACTCTTGGCGGCCGCCCAGGCCTTGAGGTCCTCGCTGGCGCCGCTGTCGAAGCAGGCCCTCGCCGTGTCGGCCTCCCCCAGCAGCAGGTGCAGGTTGGCGAGCAGCGGCTCGACGCCCTCCCGTCCGCTGCGCTGCAGGCGGTTTCTGGCATCGGCGATGCGTTCGGGTTTGCGCTGGGCGAAACCGGAGGCGGTGAGGGCGATGGTGGCCAGGAAGTCGGCCGCCTCGGATCCGCTGGCCGCCCAGCGGCTGAACAGATCCACCTGTTCCTGGACGGTGAGGAAGGAGCGGATCTGGTGGAAGAAGGTCTGGAAGTCCTGGCGGGGGAAGTGGGGATCGCCATCCCCTTCAAGGCCCCCGCGCCGCTGCACCAGCTGCTCCAGCAGCGCCAGTCCCTCGCGCCGCTCGGTGCCGGCGGCCAGATCCCGGCTGAGCAGATCGAGGACGCGATAGGGGGTGAGCCGATCCAGTCGGGCGTTCATGGTTTCCCTGAGCTCGGGTTGCCTGCCGAGACGTTGCAGCAGCTGCAGGCCCTGCCGCAGGGTGCGGGCGGCGGCTTCGAAGCGCCGCTGCTCCTCCAGCTCCTTGGCGGCCTCGAGGCAGGACAGTCCCGCCAGGAGGGTCAGATCGGTTTCGCGGCCGCTGCCCAGGGTGGGGGCCTGGGGCAGCTGCAGGCTGCGGCTGGCCAGCTCGAAGGCGTCCAGGGGCTGGCCCCCCTCCATCAGCAGCAGCAGTCCGCCCACCTGCCGGGTGGTGGCGATCTCGAGGGCAGGCTGCAGGGAGCCGGCGGTGTCGGCCAGCCCCGTCAGTTCCGCTTCGTAGGCGGCGCGCCGGTCGTGGTCACAGAGCAGGTCGGCGCTGGCGCGGAGCAGGTCGGCCCGCGCCTGCAGGGTTTCTTGGGTGAAGCCCCCGTGGGGCACCCGGTCCAGCCGCGACTGGAGGGTGCGCAGGACCCCCTGGGCGTCGGCGGACGGAGAGACGCCCAGCAACCGGAAGTGATCGATCGGCAGGTCCAATCCGATGAGGCCGCTGGGGCGCGACTGTAGTCAGAGGCAGTGGTTTTGACTGTCATCAGGGAACGGACCCCGTACAGTCGTGGCCACGAATCGCATCGCCTTCCTGCCATGACTCAGGAATTGACCGCGGCGCGGGCAGCGCAGCCCGGCATCGTCGGGGCAAGCTCCTCGACCGAGGAGGCCGGCAGCCATGCGGTGCGGCTCGAGGGCCTGTACCCCGCCGAGCGGGCCAGTGTCAGCCGGGAGGAGGGCCTGATGCTCTACCGCGACATGACCCTGGGGCGGCGCTTCGAGGACAAGTGCGCCGAGATGTACTATCGCGGCAAGATGTTCGGCTTCGTGCATCTGTACAACGGTCAGGAAGCCGTCTCCACCGGGGTGATCCGGGCGATGCGCCTCCAGCACGACTGGTTCTGCAGCACCTACCGCGACCATGTCCATGCCCTGAGCTGCGGCGTGCCGGCCCGGGAGGTGATGAGCGAGCTGTTCGGCAAGGCCACCGGCTGCAGCAAGGGGCGGGGCGGGTCGATGCACCTGTTCTCCCGGGAGCACCATCTCCTCGGCGGCTATGCGTTCATCGGCGAAGGCATCCCCGTGGCGCTGGGGGCGGCCTTCACCAGCCGCTACAAGCGTGATGCCCTCGGTCAGGCCGACAGTGACGCGGTCACGGCGGCCTTCTTCGGCGACGGCACCTGCAACATCGGCCAGTTCTACGAATGCCTGAACATGGCATCGCTGTGGAAACTCCCGATCCTGTTCGTGG
Source organism: Synechococcus sp. FACHB-909 (assembly GCF_014698945.1). Taxonomy (NCBI): domain Bacteria; kingdom Bacillati; phylum Cyanobacteriota; class Cyanophyceae; order Synechococcales; family Synechococcaceae; genus Synechococcus; species Synechococcus sp. FACHB-909. The sequence continues at coordinate 252,750 of NZ_JACJTY010000004.1, forward strand.
TCGAGAACAACCGCTGGGCCATCGGCATGGACCACAACCGGGCCACCAGCGAGCCGGAGATCTGGCGCAAGGCAGCCGGTTTCGGCATGGTCGGCGAGGAGGTCGACGGCATGGATGTGCTGGCCGTCCGGGCGGCGGCCCAGCGGGCGATCGCCCGGGCCCGGGCCGGTGAGGGCCCCACCCTGCTGGAATGTCTCACCTACCGCTTCCGCGGCCATTCCCTGGCGGATCCCGACGAACTGCGCGAAGCGGCGGAGAAGGAGTTCTGGGCCAAGCGTGATCCCATCAAGCAACTGGCCGGCCGGCTGGTCGAGGAGGGACTGGCCGCGGCCGAGGAGCTCAAGGAGATCGACCGGGAGATCGATGCCGTCGTGGCCGATTGCGTCGAGTTCGCCCTGGCGGCCCCCGAGCCCGATGGCAGTGAACTCACCCGCTACATCTGGGCCGACGACTGAACAGCGGGCTGTTGGCGGTACGGCGCGGGCGTTGCCGGAACAGCTGGGATGTGGCTGGAACAGCTTGGTTGGGGCTGACTTCTGCCCACCGGGATTGTTGAAATGTCCCTGCTCTTTCCCAGCCTTCCGTCATGATGACCAGGCGATCTTCTTGCATTGAGTCGATGTTAGGATCGCTGAAATTGCCTGGACGGCAGCGGCTCTGATGGCCAAGCGTGTACTTGTCACTTTCACGGATCACCGCATGAAAGTGGCCCGCCGCCGCCTATGCCGCCAGGCGAAAGAGATGGGGGTGTACACGGATATCGTGGGGGCTTCCGAGTCCGATCTCGATCCTTCTTTTCGCCAGCGTTTCAAGGACTATCTGACACCGGAGCACCGGGGTTTCGGCTACTACGCCTGGAAGCCCCAGATCGTTCTTCAGACCCTCGAGCGCCTGCAGGACGGCGACCTGGTGCACTGGGTTGATTCCGGCTGCCATCTCAACCCGGCGGGGCGGGAGCGCCTGCTGGAGCTGTTCTCCATGGCCGCGGCGGCCCCTTCAGGCCTGCAGGGTTTCGAGTGTCTGCCTCCCAACGGATCCCTCGTCTACGAGGGCCGTCAGTTCCCCGACCAGTTGGAGGCCAGGTGGACGAAGGGCGACCTGCTCGACCGGCTGGCGGTGCGCGACCGGCCGGAGATCACGGACACCCAGCAACTGGGGGCGACCACCTTCTTCGTGCGCAAATGCCCTGCCGCCATGGACTTCATGCGGCACTGGGTCAGGGTGTTCAGCGAGGATTTCTCGATGATCGACGATCGCCCGTCCCGTTCCCCCAATCTGGAGGGGTTCAAGGAGCACCGCCACGATCAGTCGATCTATTCGATCCTCGGCAAGTTGCTGCCCATCTCGACGACATCCGTGTTTGAGTTCTGGTTTCCACGGGCCGACAACTGCTGGCTGCCGGACTGGGAAAGGGTCGGCGAGGCTCCGATCCAGATCCGCCGCGACCGGGGCCTCAAGGGGGAGAGCCGGCTGAAGATCGCCGGGCTCCAGGCCAAGGGCTGGTTGAAGCGGGTTCTGGTGGGAGGGGGCCGCCGCTGAGGGCTCGGCCGATCAGGACAGGGGAACGGAGCTGCGGGTCGAGAGGGTGCGCAGCTTGCGCAGGGCCTTCAGTTCGATCTGCCGCACCCGCTCCCGGGAGACATCCAGCTGCCGGCCGATTTCGGCCAGGGTGTGGCGCTCCATGCCGTCGAGGCCGAAGCGGAGGGCCAGCACCTCCTTTTCCTGGGCCGAGAGGTGGCCCATGAGCTCGGCCAGCTGCTCCTGGTGCATGCCCCGCTCGATGCGATCCAACGGCTCCTCGGCGGAACCATCGGCGATCAGGTCACCCAGGAAGCTGCGGCCGTCTTCCGCATGGATGGGGGCATCCAGGCTGGAGATGGTGAGCGCCTGGCGCAGCAGGGAATCGAGTTCCTCGACGGGAATGGCCATGGCCTCGGAGATCTCCCGGCGGCTGGGCATGGCGCCGAGCTTGTGGGCCAGCTCCAGGCTCACCTTGCGGACCGTCGTCAGCCGTTCGCTGAGGTGCACCGGCAGGCGGATGGCCCGGGACTGGCAGGCGATCGCTCGCGTCATGCTCTGGCGGATCCACCAGAAGGCATAGGTGGAGAACTTGTAGCCACGGGTGGGATCGAACTTCTCGACGGCGCGCTCGAGGCCGAGGGAGCCCTCCTGGATCAGATCGAGCAGTTCGAGGCCCTTGCCCTGATACTTCTTGGCCACGCTCACCACGAGACGAAGATTGGCGCGCATCATCCGCTCCTTGGAGCGGCGGCCGACCTTGATCGTCTTGTTCTCCTGGATGGAGTATCCGGGTTTCGATTCCTCCACCAGGTGCATCATCGCCTGCACCTGGTTGCCGAGCTCGATCTCCTCGGCCGGGGTCAACAGAGGCTCTCTGCCGATGGAGGTGAGGTACCAGGTGATGGAATCACTCCCTCTGCGGGTGGAGCCCTCCCTTCTCGTCGCGACGGCGGAGACGGTCATAGGAGGGGGCGTAATGGCGCCTTCGAAAGTGTGAACGGATTATCCACCCACTGGCAGGGGCAGAAAGTGTCTGGAACAACTTTTAAGGATTTACATGTGAACCCACACACAATCGGATTTCTTTAGTGATTGGCTCCGGTTGGATGAGCAAAGGGCTAAATCTTCCGTGGATCTGTACGAAGAGCCTGCAGTGTCGCCAGATGGGGAAGTGGCCTTCCCTGGCCTAATCCGAGCGGTTGTTTCTTCAGTCCAGCAACGGCTGCGCCTGCCACGTCTCCTGCTCCGGAGCTGTTGCTCCCCGTGCCAGCGCCTCGGCCACCTCAAGGGGGGTGGCCCCGCCGGCCCCGTGCCGCTCCCGGCTTCGGATTCCGGCCAGCGCATGGTCGAGGGCGGCGGCGGCCAGCCAGTCGGCATCGGCCGGCGCCCCGGCCTGAGGCCCCCCCCTGGCGGCCAGCGCCAGGGCCCCCCGGCCAGCCGCGTAGCCGGCGAGCACATCCCCGAGTCCGGCCCTGGCCGCCTCCGGGCAGGCCGCCAGCAGCTGCCAGCGGCGCCCGTCGGGGGCCGCCACGACGCTGCGGGCCCCCTTGAGCAGCACGCTGGCGCCGGTGCGGCGGGCCGCCGCCGCTGCCGCCTCCGGCCGCGGGAGCGGGGCCAGGTCGGGGAAGAGCCTGCGGAACTCCTCCGCGTGGGGGGTGATCCAGGTGGGGCCCCGGCGCGTTTGGAGCCAGTCGCTGCCCAAGGCCGCCAGGCGGTTGAGCCCATCGGCATCGAGCACCAGCAGGCCGCCGAAGTCGGCCAGGTCCTGCCAGCGCTTCCGTTCCGGGCCTTCGATCTCCGCCGCTGGCGGCGCACCGGCGGGGCCGACCCCGCCCAGGCCGGGACCCAGCAGCACCGCATCCAGCCGATCCAGCCAGCCCGCAGAAAGATCCGCCAGGGCCAGCCCCCCGGCCGAGGTGGCCCCCAGGCCGGGCTCCAGCACCACATGGGGGTGGATCTGCCAGAGGTGGGAGGTGACCTCCTGGGGGAGGGCGGCCCGGAGGCTGCCGCACCCGGACGCCGTGGCGCCGGCCAGGGCCAGGTGGGCGGCCCCCCGGAAGCGGCGGCTGCCGGCGACGACCAGCAGGCGACCGCGGGCGTACTTCCCGGCGGCCGGATCGGGGAGGGGCCAGGGGGCGGAGCACTGGTCGCTGGCCCCCAGGCCCAGCAGCGGCTCGCCGTCGTGTCGGCCCAGGAGGGCGGCCGGCAATCCGAGGTCGATCCGCTCCAGCTGTCCCACCCAGCGCAGGGCTGTGTCCTGAACCAGGCCCCGTTTGATCAGGCCGATGCTGTAGGTGGTGGCGGCCGTGGCGGCCACGCCGCCGAGCAGGACACCCCCATCGGCATCCAGGCCGGTGGGGACATCGATGGCCAACAGGGCGCCGGGCCGCCGCCGCTGCCTTTCCTCCAGGAGGGCTTCGATCAGGGGGCCGGCCGGCCGCTGCTGGCCGATGCCGAAGAGGGCATCCACCCAGAGGGCCGGATCGCCCGGATCGGGCGGGGCCTCCAGCAGGGGGATGCCGAGCCAGCGGGCATGGCGCAGGTGGGCCTCGGTGAGGGGGCGGCGGCGCTCGAAAGGGCACCAGATCCGCACCCGGCCCCCGGCCAGGTGCCATTCCCTGGCCACCACCAACCCATCGCCGCCGTTATGTCCCGGACCCACGAGCACCAGCAGGCCATGCTGGCGCTCCCGGTCCGGCCGTTCCGCCAGGCGGCGGCTCACCGCCAGGGCGGCCTTCTCCATCAGGGCCTCCACCGGCAGGCCGCTGGCGAACAGCTCCTCCTCGATGGCGGCCATGGCGGCGCCGCTCACCAGGACGTGATCGGCATCCGCCGGCGGCCAGGCGGTGGGCATCGGCCCGAGGTTCACGGCGGCCCGAGCAGTGCTCTCCCATGATGGAGCTGTCCGCCCGTTCCACCCATCGGAATCCTTGAGCCCCACCGCCGCCACGGTCTCCGTTCCGCCTGAGTCCACCGCCCAGCCCCCCGCCGTCACCCCCGAGGTGGCCGAGGTGCTCGCACGCCTTGGCGACTGGCCGGGTGAGCGGCGGGTGGCGGTGGGCCTCTCCGGCGGCGTTGACAGTTCCCTGACCGCAGCGCTGCTGGTGGCGGCCGGCTGGGAGGTGGAGGGTCTCACCCTGTGGCTGATGAGCGGCAAGGGCGCCTGCTGCGCCGAGGGGCTGGTGGATGCGGCCGGCATCTGCGACCAGCTGGGGGTCCCCCACCATGTGGTCGATTCCCGGGCCCGGTTCCAGGAGCAGATCGTCGATTTCCTGGTGGAGGGGTACGGCGAGGGCCTCACCCCCCTGCCCTGCTCCCGCTGCAACCGGGCGGTGAAGTTCGGCCCGATGCTGGAGTGGGCCGAGGCGGAGCGCGGCATCGGCCGCCTCGCCACGGGCCACTACGCCCGCCTGCGGCACGACGGCCGCCACCAGCTGCTGCGGGGCCTGGATTCCCACAAGGACCAGAGCTACTTCCTCTACGACCTGCCCCAGTCGGTGCTGGGGCGGCTGGTCTTCCCCCTCGGTGAACTCACCAAGGAGGCCACCCGGGCCGAGGCCGCACGCCTCGGCCTGCGCACCGCCGCCAAGCCCGAAAGCCAGGACCTCTGCCTCGCCGACCACCACGGGTCGATGCGGGCGTTCCTGGATGCCTACCTGGCGCCCCGCCAGGGCGAGATCGTGCTGACGGACGGCACGGTGCTCGGGGAGCACGACGGGATCGAGCACTTCACCATCGGCCAGCGCAAGGGGCTGGGGGTGGCCTGGAGCGAACCGCTTCATGTGGTGCGGCTGGATGGGGCCATGAACCGGGTGGTGGTGGCCCCCCGGCGGGAGGCAACGCGCCAGTCCTGTGTGGTGGGCGCCATCAACTGGGTGTCGATCGCGCCGCCCAACGGGCCGATCGAGGTGGAGGTGCAGGTGCGCTACCGCAGCCTGCCGGAGCGGGCCCTGCTGACGCCCCTGCCCGAAACGGCCGCCGACCATGCCGCCGGACGGCCCCATCGGGCCCGGCTCGATTTCGCCGAGCCCCAGTTCTCGGTGGCTCCGGGGCAGGCGGCGGTGGCCTACAGCGGCGAGGTGCTGCTCGGTGGCGGGCTGATTCAGGCCGACGCCTGACGGCTCTCGCTGCGGAACCGGTTCATCGCCGATTCGATCACCACGTGCATGTCCATGTACTTGTATTCGGAGAGACGGCCGCCGAAGATCACGTTCTCCGTGCCCTGGGAGAGCTCCTGATAGCGCCGGTACAGCCCCTGGTTGTGGGCATCGTTGACCGGGTAGTAGGGGATGGCGTCACCGCTGCAGGGCCGGGGGTATTCCCTGGTGATCACGCTGACCGGGGAGCTGGAGCCTTCGAAGTGCTTGTGCTCGATGATCCGGGTGAAGGGCTCGTGGGTATCGCAGTAGTTGATCACGGCATTCCCCTGGAAGTTGTCGGTCTCCACCACGGCGTTGTCGAACTCCAGCGAGCGGTACTCCAGCCGCCCGAGCGCGTAGTCAAAGTACTGGTCGATGCAGCCGGAATAGACCACCTTCTGGGCCAGGCGCTCCAACGGGGTGCGGTGGGCGAAGTAATCGACGTTGAGGCGGACCTCGATGCCCTCCAGCATGGCGTCGAACAAGGCCGTGTAACCGCCGATCGGAATGCCCTGGTAGCGGTCGGAGAAGTAGTTGTTGTCGTAGGTGAAGCGCAACGGCAGCCGCTTGATGATGAAGGCGGGCAGCTCACGGGGATCCTTGCCCCACTGTTTGCGGGTGTACTCGCGGATCAGGGTCTCGTAGATGTCCTTCCCCACCAGCGACAGGGCCTGCTCCTCCAGGTTGGTGGGTTCGCCGGTGAAGCGCTGCGAGGCGATCTTCTGGCGGGCTTCCTCGGGCGTGCGCGTCTGCCAGAGCTCGTAGAAGGTATTCATGTTGAACGGCAGTGAATAGAGCTTGCCTCCGGAGATCGCCTTGGGCGAGTTGATATAGTTGTTGAATTCAGCGAACCTGTTCACGAAGGCCCAGACGGCCTTGTTGCTGGTATGAAAGATATGGGCGCCGTAACGATGGACGTTGATGCCTTCCAGCTTCTCCGTATAGCAGTTGCCACCGATGTGGGGGCGGCGCTCGACGATCAGACAACGCTTGCCGGCATCGGTGGCGAGCCGGGCAAAGGTGGCACCGAACAGCCCGCAGCCGACGATCAGATAGTCGTAGGCGGGGGCGTCCGCCTGGGCAGGTGAGTCCGACACCGTGCGGAGGCGCGAGCCTGAGTCAATGGATGTCACGGATCAGCGAAAATCCTTCAGATCGACGGGCAGAAGGTTTTCGATCGATTGCTGGATTTCCGGCGGCTCCTGCATGCCATAGGTGGCGAAGATGTTGATGCCGGTGCTGGTGCACTTCTTGCAGAGTTCGCTGCCATAGCGCTTGGCCTGCATCGCCTGGTAGGGGGTGTCCAGGTAGTTGGCGATCGATGGGGCGGAGGGGGACTGCACGCAGCAGACCGAGAAGTTGCCTTCGTGGTCGAGGCACACCTGGGACTCGCGCATGAAGCAGTTCTGTGATCGGTGGTCACCGATGGCCTGCTGTACCAGCTGGGGGCTGTAGTAGATGTACTCGAGTTCCGGGGGGATCGTTTCGAGCCCGTCGAACATCTTGTCGATGGGCATGTAATAGGCGTGGTAGGGGCTGAATTTCATCCCCAGCTTTTCACAGAAGTGCTTGAACAGGTGCACCTCATGCAGGTTCTCCTTGTGTACCAGATAACGCACGTCGATGTTCTTGAAGCATTCCCAGTCGCCGAGGGTTTCGGAGATGCGGATCAGGTTGGCGAGCACCGGTTCGATCCGGCCGCCCTTGTGGTTGATCTGGTAGGTGCGCTGGGTGAAGCCCGACACCGTGATCGTGAAGTTCCAGAGACGCAGGGGCTTGAGCAGGGACCAGTCGTAGTCGTAATTGAGGTTGGAGGAGATGCCGCAGGGAACGCCATGGCTCTCGGCGCAGGCGATCAGTTCATGGAGCTTGGAATGGAGCGTGGGCTCGGTCCAGTTGTACAGGCCAAAGCGGCAGTTGCCATTGGTGTCGGCCTTGGCCTTCAGGCAGATCTTCTCGAACAGCTCGATCGGCATCTCCGTCAGCTTCTGGCCGATGCTGTTCGTGTACTCGGGCATGCCGACGGGACAGGCGGTGCAGCGGAGATTGCAGCCACTCACCACATCCACCCAGAATTCAATGACTTTCTGACCGGGAGGTACAGGGGAGTATTCAGGCCAAAGAAAACGCTTGACAGCCGATTGCACGTTCTTCGGAACGGCACGCTTCAGGACTGTTGGCAGCGCCATCTAGATTCCTACAGAAACGTCATGCGTCTTTGCATCGTAGCTCCTGCCCGCTGACATCGAAGCTCCCGTGGTTTCGATTCGACGATGACGACGCATCGTTCTGGCTGAGGCGGCGTCTCAGCGGTTCGTTGTCTGTCGGCCCCGGCCGGAGGCCCCCTGCAGGCGTCGCCCCAGTCCCTGCAGCGTCCGCTGGCGCCGTCGCCACCAGCAGCTGACCGGCGGCGGCGCCAGCCACCGCGTCAGTCGCCCCAGGCGCCGGCCCCAGGCCACCCGCAGGTGCTGGGCCATCCGCTCCCGCCGGCAGCTGGCCAGCTGGGCGGCCGAAGGACCCCGGTAGGCCGGCAGGTCCAGCTGCAGGGCCAGCCGCTCGGTGGCTTCGCGCCAGTACCGGGTGGCCTCCTGCCTGATCTGCCAGCACTCCCGGATCGAGCCCACGCTCAGCAGCGTCTCCGCAGAGAAGCGCCCCACCTCGAGGATCCCGGGCAGTCCCAGGGGGTTGGTGCCCTGTTCGCTGATCACCAGGCAGCCATGCAGGGGCGCCTGCCACATGCGGCCGGAGAGGGTGATGCCCCGCTGGTACGGGTACATCAGGCCGTAGCAGCACCAGGCGCCTGCCAGCTGGCGATTCGCTTCGAGGTAGCTGAGGCCGTGGGTGGCCAGGCCCAGCCTGTCCCAGCGGCCGCCGAACACCTGCACCAGCCCTCGGCGCGCCAGCCGGGCCAGATCCTGCTGGTAGGGGTCGTCGCCCATCGGTTTGAAATTGGCGATGTGCAGCGGCCTGCCGGACCGTTTGCGGAACGGGCTCTGTTGCCAGAACTCGGGGACCACCGGCAGGTACCCCGGCACCCAGCGCAGCCCCTCGGGCACCTGGTCCGGTCGGAACAGGGAGATGAGGCGGATCTCACGGGCGCGGGGGAAGCGCTCGGGCCAGTTCACCTCGAGCTCCTTGACGTAGTCGTACACATGCACGATTCCCCGGTGGTCCTGATAGGCGTGGCCAGGATCGCCGCGCAGGATCACCAGCAGGTCGAGATCCGGATCGACACCGCCTCGGGCGAACCCGTAGCCCGCGGCCCGATAGAACAACCGCACGTTCCAGATCACGTCGAGATCCTGGAAATCGATCGAGAGGATGTGGAACCGGGGGGGGGAATTCACACGGCCTACCAGTGGGGATCGCTGGCCAGGCTGACGGTCAGCCGGCCGCTCGCGCTGGAGGGCACGGTGGCCACACAGGCCCGCACCATGCGTCCATTGACCTCGATCTCGCAGGCGCCGCAACTGCCCCCCAGGCAACCGGTGGGGATCAACACCGCCGCCTGGCGGGCGGCCTCCAGCCAGTCCTGGCCAGGCAGGGCCGTCGTGGTGCGTCCGTCCGGCCACGCGATGGTGATGGCAGGACGGGGGATGGCGATGGGGGGAGGGCCGTTCTGGCGGAAATCTAGGGGGTGCCGGCCGTTCAGGAGCGCGGCGTCCGGGGGAGGGGACCCGGGGCCAGCAGGGGCGCCAGGTCGACGTGGGCCTCGAAGGCGTCGGCCAGGCGATCGAGCAGGGCGTCCCGCTGGCGGCCGTGGTGGGGCTGGTTCTCCTCCAGGGGCGGCAGCCGGCGCCGCCGCCGCAGCTGGTTGAGCCAGCGGCGCCGCCAGGGGCCGTTCTCGAAGATGCCGTGCAGGTAGGTGCCGGCCACCAGACCCCCCTGGTCGCCGGACTCCGTCCACCAGCCCAGGGCCCCGTCCTGCGCCAGGGGCGCGCAGCCTGCCGGGTCGGTCCGCTCGCTGCGGCCGTGGTGCAGTTCGAAGCCCTCCACCACCTGCAGGTCGCCCTGGCCGGGGGGCCAGACGGCCCGGCTCTGCCGTTGCCGCAGCGCCTTGTCGCCCTGGAAGACGGTGCGCAGGGGCAGCAGGCCCAGCCCGCCCACCCGCTCCCCGGGCTGGCCCCCTTCCAGGCCTTCGGGGTCGTGCAGCTCCTCCCCCAGCATCTGCAGGCCGCCGCAGAGGGCGAACACCTGTCCCCCCCGGGCCACATAGGCCCGCAGCTGCTCCGCCATCCCGCTGCTGCCCAGCGACGCCAGGTCCCGCAGGGTCTGCTTGCTGCCGGGCAGGATCACGGCGTCGGGCTGCTCGAGGGGTTCCCCCGGCCGCTGCCAGCGCAGCCGCACGCTGGGCTCCGCCTCGAGCGGGTCGAGGTCGGAGAAGTTGCTCAGGGAGGGCAGGCGCACCACCACCAGGTTGAGCTCGGCGCGGGGCTTGCGGCTCCCCCGCTCCAGCAGGTCGAGGGAGTCCTCGGGGGGAAACAGCTCGTCGAGCCAGGGCATCACCCCCAGCACGGGCACCCCGGTCTGCTGCTCCAGCCAGTCGCGGCCGGCATCGAACAGGGAACGGCGGCCGCGGAAGCGGTTGATCAGCAGCCCGCCGATCAGGGGCCGCTCCACCGGCCGCAGCAGGGCCAGGGTGCCGACGATCTGGGCGAAGACACCGCCCCGCTCGATGTCCGCCACCAGCAGGCAGCGGGCCCGCAGGTACTGGGCCAGCCGCAGGTTGGTGAGGTCCCTGGCCTGCAGATTCACCTCCACCGGGCTGCCGGCCCCCTCCAGCACCAGCCGGCCGCCGGGGTGGGCGGCCTGCAGTTCCGCCAGGCCCGTCCGGATCGCCGCCCAGCCGGGCCGGAACCAGTCGCGGTAGTAGTGCTCCGCCCGGGCCGTGCCCACCGAGCGCCCCAGATGGATCACCTCACTGGTGCTGTCGCCCCGGGGCTTGAGCAGCACCGGGTTCATCGCCACCCTCGGCTCCAGGCCCGCGGACCAGGCCTGCAGGGCCTGGGAGTAGGCCATCTCCCCGCCCTGCGGGTCGACCCAGGCGTTGAGGCTCATGTTCTGCCCCTTGAAGGGCAGGGGCTGCTCGCCGCGGCGCCGCAGCACGCGGCAGAGGGCGGCGGTCATCAGCGATTTGCCGGCGCCGCTGCTGGTGCCCAGCACCATGAGCGGCCGGGGAGAGGCGGAGTGGGGGCGGTTCAAAGGCGGGGGCGGTGGCGGCGCAGCGCCTCCAGGATCCGCTCCCGCCGGCCCGCCCGCGGAATTTCGCCCGGCCAGCGTCGCAGCAGCTGGCGGCCCATCGGCGTCAGCCGCACGCGCTCGGTGAGCCCCTGGCCATCGACTTCCCGTCGCAGCACCCCCAGCCGGATCAGCCAGAGGAAATGGTCCTCGGTCCGGTCGCTGCTGAGGGGAAGGAAGGTGAACGGGGCAGGAACCTCGGTGCGGCCGGCCAGTTCCGTGCTGCTCAGGGGCTGCTCCCCCACCGTCTCGTAGAAGCGGCGGCGGAAGGGCAGGCAGCGGAGGGAGAGGGCGGCCCGCGCCAGCGAACGGGACTCGGTGTCGGCCTGTTCCATCGACCCATTCTCCCCAATCGACGGGCAGGCTGGAGACCCCGCTGGAGACCCCCTTGCTGCTGCTGGCTTCCGCTTCCCCGGCCCGCCGCCGCCTGCTGGAGCAGGCCGGCATCCCCCACCGCATCCAGGTGAGCGGCGTGGATGAGGACGGGATCCGGGAGGCGGATCCCCGGCGGCTGGTGCAGGCGCTGGCGCTGGCCAAGGCCCGGGCCGTGGCCGCCACGCTCGCTTCGCCGGCGGACTGGCCGCCGTTTGGGGTGCTGGGCTGTGATTCCCTGCTGGAGGTGCAGGGGGAGCCCTGGGGCAAGCCCCGGGACGCTGCCGAGGCGGTGGCCCGCTGGCGGCGCATGGCCGGCGGCTGGGGGGATCTGCACACCGGCCATGGCCTGCTGCGGCATCCCGCCCCCGGGGAGCCTGAGGAGCCCCTGCAGGCGGTCGTGACCACGCGGGTGCACTTCGCCGCCCTCGACGAGGCGGCCATCCAGGCCTATGTGGCCAGCGGTGAACCCCTGGCCTGTGCCGGCGGCTTTGCCCTCGAGGGCCGCGGCGGTCTGGTGGTGGAGCGGCTGGAGGGCTGCTTCAGCAACGTGATCGGCCTCAGCCTGCCCCTGCTGCGGCGCTGGCTTGGCCCCGGGACCCTGGCTCAGGCGCCCGGGTGATGGGCCCGGATCCGCCGCAGCCAGTGGGTCATCGACATGGTCTCGAGCACGGCGCGACGCTGGGCCGGATCCTCGAACCGGGGATGCAGCTCGTCCCGCCAGGCCTCCAGCCGGGCGGGGGAGAGGCTTTGGCTGTTCCAATCGTCGACATAGGCCACCGGCAGATCGCCGAAGGCGACGGTGGTGGGATTGCGCTCGATGATCGGAATGGCGCCGGCCAGCAGGGCCGTGAACGCCTTCGGGCAGGGATCGAGGCCGCCGCCGCCGGCGCAGATCACGAAGGGATAGCGCTGGAGGGTCGGGAAGAAATCGTCGTAGGGAATCTGCTCGTGCACCTCGACGAACGCCCGCCACTCGCCGGTGGCGAACCGCATCACCGTTCGCCGGTTCTCCCATTGCGGACCTTCGCGCACGTAGTGGGCGCAGAAGGCCTTCAGGGGCCGCTCCCGGATGGCGACCGGAGCGTCCTCGGCCAGGGTCTGCCGGTAGATGACGTGGCCATCACTGTTGATGCAGCCCAGGGGAATCGGGGTGACACCGTCCAGCGGGGTGTCCAGATTCTCCGCATACCAGTGCAGCAGTCGGGGGTCGTCCAGGAGGCTGAGCAGACGTTGCTGCAGGCCGGAGGCGAGGTAATCGGGAAACCGCCGATCCACCTGCCGGGGCAGGGTGGTGTCGGCATCGCCCGTGATCAGAACGAAGCGCGTCGTCGCCGCGAGGCGGGGGAGATAGCGGTCCAGAAACAGCTCCAGGCACTCCGGCACGGCCTTGACGAACAGGAGTTGGGGCTGGGCGCGCAGGTTGCCGAAGAAGCCATGGCGGGTCAGGCTCCAGTCGGCCCAGTGGGCGATCGAGGGGATCGTGGGCTCCACCAGCCGCGTGTTGAGCACCAGGCCGGTCCCGTCCGGGTTCCGGCGGCTCAGGGAGTGACGGGTCGCTGAGAACCGGCGCCGGTTGACCAGCCGCTCGATGGCCTGGGTGCGACGCCTTATCCGGGGACCAAGCAGGACCCGGAGGGTGCGAGGCGATCGCCGGACCTTGCCGCTCAGCCTCCCCCACAGGCTCGAAGCGTCCGTGGGGGAGGGATCACCCATCGGATCTGCCAACGGCTGCGGCGGCCCCAAAGATACGGCAGCAAAAAGCCCCCGCCCGGGGGCGGAGGCTGGCGGGATGGCTTGGGATCCGGAGTGTGGATCCCGGGGTGCCATCAGTCGAGGTCCGGCATGGCCAGGGTGGGCTCGGCCTGACGGTCGATGCCCTTCTCGAAACCGGCTGCGGCGGCACGGGCCCGGCCCGCATGCCACAGGTGACCGACCAGGAAGAAGAAGGCCAGCACGAACTGCGTGGAGGCCAGCCACTGGCGGATGTTGACGAAGTTCACCGAGTTGGGCTCGGTGATGATGCCGCCCACGGAGTTGAGGGAGGCGTTGGGGGCGTGGGTCATGTACTCAGCCGCCCGACGCACCTGCCAGGGCTGGATGTCGTTCTGGAGCTTGTCGAGGCTCAGACCGTTGGGGCCACGCAGGGGCTCGAGCCAGGGACCGCGGAAGTCCCAGAAGCGCATGGTTTCACCACCGAAGATGATCTCGCCGGTGGGGGAGCGCATCAGGTATTTGCCCAGGCCGGTGGGGCCCATGGCGGAACCGATGTTGGCGCCCATGCGCTGGTCGCGCACCAGGAAGGTGAAGCTCTGGGCCTGGGAGGCTTCGGCGTTGGTGGGGCCGTAGAACTCCGAGGGATAGGCGGTGTTGTTGAACCAGATGTAGGCCGAGGCGATGAAGCTCATGAAGCTCAGGGCGCCGAGGCTGTAGCTCAGGTAGGCCTCACCGTTCCAGATGAAGGCGCGGCGCACCCAGCCGAAGGGCTTGGTGATGACGTGCCAGATGCCACCGAAGATGCAGATCAGACCGATCCAGATGTGGCCACCGATGATGTCCTCCATGGAGTCGACACCGATGATCCAGCCCTCGCCGCCGAAGGGGGCGCGGGTGAGGTAACCGAAGATCACCCCGGGGCTCAGGGTGGGGTTGCTGATCAGGCGTACATCACCGCCACCAGGGGCCCAGGTGTCGTAGACGCCGCCGAAGAACATGGCCTTGAACACCAGCAGCAGGGCACCCACACCGAGAAGGATGAGGTGGTAGCCGATGATGTTGGTCATCTGGTTCTTGTCGCGCCAGTCCTGGGAGAAGAACGCGGAGTAGTTCTCCAGGATCTCCGGGCCGCGCAGGGCGTGGTACAGGCCGCCGAGGCCGAGCACGGCGGAGCTGATCAGGTGCAGGACACCGACCACGAAGAACGGATAGAGATCGGTGACCTCACCGCCGGGGCCGACGCCATAGCCGAGGGTGGCGACGTGGGGGAACAGGATCAGGCCCTGTTCGTACATGGGCTTGTCGAAGGTGAAGTGGCTCACCTCGAACAACATCATGGCGCCGGCCCAGAAGACCATCAGGCCCGCATGGGCCACGTGGGCACCGAGAAGACGGCCGGAGAGGTTGATCAGCCGGGCATTGCCCGCCCACCAGGCATAGCCGGTGGAGTCGAGGTCCTTGCCCCCGACCGAGATGAGACCGGAATTAAAGGGCGTTTCCACGGGGCAGAACCTCTTCAGGGAAGATGAAGTTTTCGTGCGGTTGGTCGGCAGGCGCCATCCAGGCACGCAGACCTTCGTTGAGCAGGATGTTCTTGGTGTA
>NZ_JACJTY010000005.1:0-255227 GCF_014698945.1 Synechococcus sp. FACHB-909
GGGATGGAGACGTGGTGGCAGTACGTGGTGGCGGTGGCGGGGAGCGTGGTGCTGGCGGTGGCGGCGTACGGGCTGGTGGAGCAGCCGGTGCGTCGTTATCCGCTGACGTGGTGGTGGGAGACGCTGCTGGCGGTGCTGGCGGTGGCGGGCCTGTGGATCGGCATCGATGCCCTGCACCACCAGTTCCGCGGCAAGTTGTTTCTCGGCAAGGACGCCGATCCGGTGCCGATCAGTGAGCGCGTCCATGCCCTCAATCCCCTGATCCCGGGCACCGGCATCACCAGCGATTGCACGGTGGCCAGTGGCAAGCCCTACAACGCCACCACCCGGCCGAATTTCGACAAGTGCAACCGGCCCGGCACCCCCGGCGCCCGGGAGATCTTCCTGCTGGGCGACTCCCATGCCCAGCACCTGCTGCCGATGCTGGATGCGGTGACCGCCCGCACCGGTCAGCGGCTCACCTTCGCCGCCATGGGCGCCTGCCTGATCGATCCGCAGCTCACGGTCACCTGGCAGCAGGGCCGCTACGAATCCTGCCGCCAGTTCTCGGCCGGCGAGATGGAGCGCTCCCTGCAGCGCCTCCAGCCGGGGGACATCGTCCTGGTCTCGGGCTTCCTGCACAACTACCTGGCCAGCAACGACCTGGAGGGCCGGGGCTACGGCGCCCCCACCTACCTGGGCCAGCGCCGCCTGCGCATCGCCGAGGTGCGGCGGGCCTGGGTGGGGGGCATGCGGGCCTACGCCGAGCGGCTGGCGTCCCGGGGGATCCAGCTGGTGCTGGTGGTCGACAACCCGTCCCTGGCCAGGGAGCCGGTGGCCTGTCAGGATCCCGCCGGCAGCAGCTGCGCCGGCGATGCCGCCACCACCGCCCGGATGCGGGCGACCCTGGGCAGGCTGCTCGCCGAAGTGGCCGCCGGCCTGCCCAACGTCCATGTCTTCGACCCCACCCCCTACCTGGTCGGTCCTGATGGGCGGGTGGTGTACCGCCGGCCCGACGGCACGCCGCTCTATGCCGATTCCCACCACCTGAGCGTGTCGGGGAGCCGGTCGCTGGCAGCCCCGTTCGAGCGTTTTCTCCAGCAGCAGGGCCTCACCAGCCCCCGGCCCACCCTTTCCCCGCCGTCGCCATGACCCTGCAACCCCCCACCGGGGACTCCCCCCACTGGCGCTTCACCGATCCGGCCAGCGGCGATGTGCTCACGGTCGCCCCCGAGCGCGGCGGGCTGGTCACCGGCTGGTGCTGCGGCGGCAGCGACGTCCTCTACTTCGATGCGGAGCGCTTCGCCGACCCCGCCAAATCGGTACGGGGCGGGATCCCCGTGCTCTTCCCCATCTGCGGCAACCTGCCCGGCGACGCGCTCGTGCTGAGTCAGGGGCGCTTCCCGCTGCCCCAGCACGGGTTCGCCAGGAATCTGCCCTGGTCCATCGCCCCGCTCGCCGACGGCAGCGGCGTGGCCCTGCGCCTCGAGGACGGCCCGGAGAGCCGCCCCCATTTCCCCTTCGCCTTCGCCCTGGAGCTGGAGCTGCGGCTGCAGCCCTCGGCCCTGGCGATCACGGCCCGGATCAGCCACAAGGGCGAGGCCGGCACCGATCCCCTGCCCTTCAGCCTGGGCCTGCACCCCTACATCGCCGTCGCCGACCTGTCCCAGGTGCGGCTCGAAGGCCTGCCGGTGGACTGCTTCGACCACCTCACCATGGCTCCTGCCGCCACCGCCGATCAGCTCTCCCGGCTGGAACAGGGCGTCGATTTCCTCTGCAGCGGCCGGGGCCCGGTGCGGCTGGTGGATCCGGCGGGCGGCCGGGCGGTGACGCTGCATCCCGCCGCCCCGATGGATCTGGTGGTGGTGTGGAGCGATCCGCCCCGGCCGATGCTCTGTCTGGAGCCCTGGAGCGGCCCGCGGGGGGCCCTGAGCACGGGCGAACGGCGCCTGCTGGTGCCGCCCGGGGACTCCCTGGAGCTGGGGTGCCGCTACACCGTCGAGAGCCTCTGAGCGACGCCGGGGAGCCGGCCCGGGGCCAGCTGGCCGGCTGGATCGAAACGGTGCTTGATCGCCTCGATCAGGGGGCGGGAGGGGGCATCCAGCCAGGCCGGCAGGCCGGAGCTGGGGGGCTGGCGCAGCACGGTGAGATGGCCGCCGAGTTCGTTGCAGAGGCTGCGCAGGGTGCTCACCTGGCTGGAGGTCAGGGCCGGCCGGGGCTCCGTCGGGTCTGACCAGGCCAGGCCGAGGCCACTGCCGGCCGCCATGTCCACGGCCAGTCCCGCCAGGGCCGGGGCCTGCATCAGGCTCCCGAGCCGATCGGGGCTGACGCCGAGGCGCAGCAGCCAGGCGGGCGCGCTGGCACCCGTGGGCGCTGCGGCGGCAGGGCCGGTGCCCCCGCGCGCGCGGGCCAGCCAGGTGCCGGTGGTGGCGGCGTCCAGCACCCGGGCGGGCAGGGTGCTGCGCTCCTGCAGGCAGCGCACCTGCTCCTGGAGGGTGGCGGCATCGACGCTGGCCAGGCCGATCAGCAGCAGGGGCTCCGGGTCCAGCCCGGCGGCGGCGGCGAGGCTGCCGTTCCACCAGTCGATGCGCTCCGGGCTGAGGCTGGAGCCCAGCAGCCAGCGGCTGAGGCCGGCCAGATCCTCCGCCCCTCCCTGGAAGCAGACACTGCGCCGCAGGGGCGGCTGGGGCAGGGTGCGCAGGGTCAGCTCGGTGATCAGCCCCAGGGAGCCCCAGCTGCCGGTGAACAGCCGCATCAGGTCGTAGCCGGCCACGTTCTTGACCACCTTGCCGCCGGCCCTGGCCGTCACCCCGTCGGCGCGCATCAGCGCCAGGCCGATCAGCTGGTCCCGCACCCCCAGGTAGCGCTGGCGGTAGCCGCCCGCCAGGCCCCGGGCCACCAGGCCGCCGATGCTGCCGGCGGCGGCGCCCTGCCGGTCCCCCCAGGGGGCATCCACGGACAACCACTGTCCCTGGTGTCCAAGGACCTCCTGCACCTCCACCAGTGGTGTGCCGGCGGCCACGGTGATGGTGAAGTCGCCGGGGTTGAACTCCCGCACGCCCCGCAGGGCGGCGCAGCTGACCACCGTGCAGGGCCCCGCGACGGGCGGGCCCCAGTCGAGCCGGGTGCCCAGGCCAGCGGGCAGCCAAGCCGAACCCTGCCGGTGCAGGTCACGCACCAGCTCCTGCAGCTCGCTGGGCTCAGGTCGCATCACGGCACGATGGTGCCATGGCGCAGGCAGCCCAGGCGATCAAGATCGTGGTGATCGACGACGATCCCACCGGCTCCCAGACCGTGCACGGCTGTCCGTTGCTGCTGCGCTGGGACGCTGAGACGCTCGCCGCCGGCCTGGCCCACCCGTCGCCGCTGCTGTTTCTCCTGGCCAACACCCGCGCCCTGGCGCCGGCCGAGGCGGCCGACCGGGTGCGGCAGATCTGCCGGGCCCTCCGGCCCGCCCTGGAGCGGGCGATGGCCGCCGGCACCATCAGCAGCTGGCTGGTGGTGAGCCGGGGCGATTCCACTCTGCGGGGCCACTTCCCCCTGGAGGTGGAGGTGATCGCCGCGGAGCTCGGCCCCTTCGACGCCACCCTGCTGGTGCCGGCGTTCCTGGAGGGGGGGCGCACCACCGTCGATGGGGTGCATCGGCTCCATGGCCAGCCCGTGCACGAGAGCCCGTTCGCCCGGGACGGACTGTTCGCCTACGGAACCAGCCATCTGCCCGACTGGGTGGAGGAGAAGAGCGGCGGCCGCATCCCCGCCACCGCCGTGGACCGCATCGGCTGGCGGGAGCTGGACGCCGGCGGCCCCGCCCTCATGGGCCACCTGGCCTCCCTGGAGCGCAACGTCTGCGTGGCGGTGGATGGGGCCTCCACCCAGCAGCTGGCGGCCCTGGCCGCTGCGGTGCGTTGCCTGATCGCGGCCGGGGGGCCAACGCCAGCGGGCGATGGCCCCGGCGATGGGCGTCCCCGCCGCTTCCTGTTCCAGTGCGCCGCCAGCCTGATCCAGGCCCTGGCTGCGCTGCCGCCCCAGCCGCTGGCGCCGGCGGATCTGGCGTCCCTGCGCCGCCGTGGCGGCGCCGGCCCCTTGCCTGGGCTGGTGCTGGTGGGCTCCCACGTGCCCCTGGCCGACCGGCAGCTGGAGCGGCTGCTGGCGGAGCCGGACTGCATCGGGGTGGAGCTGGAGGTGAGCAAGGTCCAGCGGTTGCTGGAGGGCCCGGAACCGGCTTTGTTGCTGGCCTCCCTTGAGCAGGCCTGGGCTCGGCGCCTGGCGGAGGTGCTGGCCGGGGGGCACACGCCGGTGCTCTACACCAGCCGTGGTGAGGCCCGCTGCCGCCATGCCGAAGAGCGCCGGGCGCTGGGCCTGGCCCTGGCGGGGGTGATGGCGCGGCTGGCGGCCGCTCTGGCCCCCGCCCTGGGCTACCTGATCAGCAAGGGGGGCATCACCACCCACACCCTGCTGGCCGACGGGCTGTATCTGGAGCAGGTGGAGCTCCAGGGCCAGTTGCTGCCGGGCCTGTCGCTGGTGCTGGCCGCCACGGAGACCTCCCCCGGGGAAGCCCCCGAGGTTCATCCGGGGCCCCTGCCCGTGCTCACCTTTCCCGGCAATCTCGGCGACGAGGGCACCCTGTGGGAGGCCTGGCGGCGGATGGAGGCTCAGGCCGGGCCGGCGTAGCTGCGATCCAGCAGTTCGATCGGATGGACCACCGGCAGCGGCCGCTGCTGCGCCGCCATGGCCTGGCGGATCTGGAGCGTGCAGCCGATGTTGGCGCTCACGGCCAGCTGGGCCCCGGTGCCGCTCAGATCCGCGGCCTTGATCCGGCCCAGTTCGGCGGCCTCCTCCGGCTGGACCAGGTTGTAGATGCCCGCACTGCCGCAGCAGACGCCGGCCTCGGTGGCTTCGCGGATCCGCACATGGGGGATCCGGCCCAGCAGGCGCCGGGGCTGGGCCGCCAGGCCCTGGCCGTGGAGCTGGTGGCAGGCATCGTGGTAGGCCAGCTCCACGGGTCGCTCGGCGCTGGCGGGGGTGCCGTCGTCGTGGAGGAGGGGCCGCAGCCCCGCCTGGAAGTCCTCGCTGAGCCCGACCGTGTCGAGGAATTCCTGCAGGTCGGCCACCGTGCCCAGCACGGGGTGGCGGGTGCCCAGGATCTGCCCGTAGGCCTTCAGGGTGTGGCCGCAGCCCGAGGCCGCCACCAGCAGGGCATCGAGGGGTTCGGGGCCCGCCGCCCGCCCCGGGCCGATCACCGCCTCGAAGCTGGCCATCAGGGCTGCCGCCAGTTCCCGGGTCTGCTCCAGTTCCCCCTGGTGGTGGGTCATGGCGCCGCAGCAGCCCTGGTCGGGGGGGATCACCACCTCGATGCCGTTGGCGGCCAGCACCCGGATGGCGGCGGCGTTGACCCCCGGCTCGAAGACCCGTTGCACGCAGCCGAGCACCAGCCCGACCCGGTGGCGGCGGGGACCCACGGCCGGCACCAGCACGGGCCAGTCGTCACGGAAGGACTGCGCCGGCAGGGGCGGTAGCAGGGTCTCCATCGCCGCGACCTGGGGCCCGAACAGCCGGGTGAGGCCGCTGCGGCGCGCCAGGGCCTGCAGGGGCGTGCCGGCGTAGGCCCGCAGGGGGGCCAGCAGGGCCCGCAGCCGCCCGGGGTAGGGGAGCAGGGCGAACAGCAGCCGCCGGAAGGTGCGCTGGCCGGGGCTGCGCAGCTCGGGCGCGTTCAGCCGCGGCCGCATGGTCTCGATCAGCTCGTCGTAGCGCACGCCGGCCGGACAGGCGGTGACGCAGGCGAAGCAGCCCAGGCAGGTGTCGAAGTGCTTCGCCACCGTGGCATCCAGCGTTAGCTCGCCGGCGTCGATGGCCTTGAGGGCATGGATGCGCCCCCGGGGCGAGTCCATCTCGGTCGCCAGCACCCGGTAGCTGGCGCAGGTGGGCAGGCAGAAGCCGCAGTGGACGCAGGGGTCGGCGGCGATGAAGCCGGCCCCGGGCTCCCCGGCAGCCTGGGACCCGCTGGTCGCGATGGACGGAAGGCTCATGCGGCCCATTGTGATCGCTCGTGCGGGCCCCCAGGCCCCTGGCTTCAGCCTCCGAAGTGGCGTACCACGGCCTCGGCGAAGCCGGAGCAGCTCACGGCCTCGGCGCGGGGTTCCATCAGCCGGGCCAGGTCGTAGGTGACCTCCTTGTTGGCGATCGCGGCGCTGATCCCGGCGGTGATCAGGTCGGCCGCCTCCTGCCAGCCCATGTACTCCAGCATCATCACGCCGGAGAGGATCACCGATCCCGGGTTGATGCGGTCGAGCCCGGCGTGCTTGGGGGCGGTGCCGTGGGTGGCCTCGAAGATCGCCGCGTTGTCGCCGATGTTGGCGCCGGGCGCCATGCCCAGGCCGCCCACCACCGCCGCTGCGGCGTCGGAGATGTAGTCGCCGTTGAGGTTGAGGGTGCAGAGCACCGAGTACTCCTGGGGCCGGGTCTGGATCTGCTGGAAGATGCTGTCGGCGATGCGGTCGTCGACCATCACCATCGACTTCCACTTGCCGCCGCCGTGGCTGGTGCCGATGGCGTCGAGCACGGCCTTCACCTCCGCGTCGACGGCTGCCTTCTTCTCGGGGGTGAGGCTGTCGTAGCCGGGTTCGATCAGGCGGGCGTTGTCCTCGATGCTCAGGCCAGGCTTCTCCTCCAGGTTCCCCAGGATCCAGCTCTCCCGCTCGGTGACGCACTGGTCACGGAACTCGGTGGTGGCCAGCTCGTAGCCCCAGTCGCGGAAGGCCCCCTCGGTGAACTTCATGATGTTGCCCTTGTGCACCAGGGTCACGTGGCGCTTGGCGCCCTCCAGCCCCAGGGCGTGGCGGATGGCCTTGCGCACGTGGCGCTGGGTGCCCGCCTTGCTCACCGGCTTGATGCCGATGCCGGCCCCCTCGGGGATGCGGCGCTTGCCGAGCTTGCCGTTGGCGGGGATCACGGTGTCGTTGAGGTGGGCGATCAGCTCCACGCACACCGGATCCGTGGCCTCCCACTCGATCCCCATGTAGATGTCTTCGGTGTTCTCCCGGTAGACCACCACATCCAGGTCCTGGGGCCGCTTGTGGGGGCTGGGGGTGCCGTCGTAGTAGCGGCAGGGCCGCACGCAGCAGTACAGGTCGAAGATCTGGCGCAGGGCCACGTTCAGCGAGCGGATGCCGCCGCCGATCGGGGTGGTCAGGGGCCCCTTGATGGCCACGCCGTACTGCTCGATCGCCGTGAGGGTGTCCTGGGGCAGGTACTGGTAAGTGCCGTAGAGCTCGCAGGCCTCGTCGCCGGCGTACACCTTGAACCACTCGATGCGGCGCTCACCGCCGTAGGCCTTGGCCACGGCCGCGTCCAGCACCCTCTGGGTGGCGGGCCAGATGTCCACGCCGGTGCCGTCGCCGCGGATGAAGGGGATGATCGGGTCGTTGGGAACGATCGGCTGGCCGCCCTCGAATCGGATCGCCGTGCCGCTGGACGGGACGGTGAGCTTCTCGTATGTGGCCATTGAGTCGGCACGGAACACGCCGATGAGCCTAGGTTTCGGACACATTGGCTTTCTGCTCAGGGGAAACGGCATGAATGCGGCCGACCAGGCCCGATCGGTGGAACTGGCCGCCGCGATCGCCGCGGTGGTGGGGCACTTCCGCCTGCATTTCCCCGCCGCCCGGGCCAACCTCACCCCCTGGCGCGACGATCCCCTCACCCGGGCCTTCGATGAGCGGGAGACACTGGATCTCTCCTTCCACTTCCCCGGCTGGAGCCCCCGCCTGCAGTGCCGCTCGCTGCTGGTGCAGCTGCGCCTGGAGCGGGCGCCGGTCGGATCGGGCGAACGGCCCCGGCTGCTGGGGGTGCTGATCCGCGGGCTCACCTACGAATCGGAGCGCTGGCGCCTGGCCACGGTGGGGGACTGGCAGCCCTCCGGGTCCCATCTCCCCGCCGAGGAGGTGGTCGGCGTGCTGCAGCAGGTGTGCCGGGAGCTGTTCGATCTCTTTGGCGATGTGTCGGCCGGCGGCACCCGGGCCGCGTAATCCTTCGCAACCTTGCCGCGTCGCCCCGCAGGCCCCACCTACGTTTGTACGTCTGCCCGCGCAGCCTCCCGATCCCATGCCCGTCGCCCTTGCTTCCCAACTCCGTGAGGGAACGAAGAAAGCCCACACCATGGCCGAGAACACCGGCTTCGTGAGCTGTTTCCTCAAGGGGGTCGTCGACAAGGCCAGCTATCGCACCCTGGTCGCCGACCTGTGGTTCGTCTACAGCGCCATGGAGGAGGAGATCGGCAAGCTGGCCGACCATCCGGTGGTCGGTCCGATCGCCTCCCCCGAGCTCAACCGCCGCGAAACCCTCGAGGCCGATCTCACCTTCTATTTCGGTGGCGACTGGCGCCAGCAGATCCGCGCCACCCCCGGCGCCCAGGAGTATGTGGCCCGCCTGCACCAGGTGGCGCGGGAGTGCCCCGAGCTGCTGGTCGGCCACCACTACACCCGCTACATCGGCGACCTTTCCGGCGGCCAGATCCTCAAGAACATCGCCCAGAAGGCGATGAACCTGGGTGAGCACGATGGCCTGCGCTTCTATGAATTCGACGCCATCGACGACGAAAAGGCCTTCAAGGCCAACTACCGCGCCACCCTCGACAGCCTGCCCATCGACCAGGCCATGGCCGACCGGATCGTGGCCGAGGCCAACGAAGCCTTCCACTGCAACATGAAGATGTTCCAGGAGCTGGAAGGCAATCTGGTGGCGGCGATCGGCAAGGTGCTGTTCGGCTTCCTCACCCGCCGCACCCGCGCCGGCAGCACCGAGGCCGTGCCCGCCTAGGTTTCCCAGGCCAGCGGCGGCCGCCGCCCCTCCGAACCGCGTGCGCCCGATCCGCTTCCTGCTCCCCGGCACCACCGGCCGCCTCCGCGGCGGCGGCCTGCTGGTCGAACTGCAGACCGCCAGGCTGACGTCCCAGCTGACCCCCACCGAGGTGGTCACCTACCGGAAGCGGGAGGCCGATCACCCGTTCCTGGATGATCTGCTGGCCCGGGAGCAGGCGCCCGGGGACGCCCTCTGGATCGTCAGCTGGGGGTTCGATGTGCCCCGCCTGCTGCGGCGACTGCGGGGCCGGCCCGTGGCTTACCACGCCCACAGCAGCGGCTACGGGTTTTCGCTGCCGCCCGGGGTGCCGCTGCTGGCGGTCAGCCGCAACACCCTCGGCTACTGGGGCGACCGGGCCCCCCGCAACCCTCTGTTCCTGGTGCCGAACGCGCTGCAGCCCCAGTGGCTGGAGCGGGGCAACCGGGCGGCCCCCGTGGGCTGCGGCCGGCCCATCGACGTCCTGGTGCAGCAGCGCAAGAGCAGCCATTACGTCCTGGCACAGCTGGTGCCGGCCCTGCGCCGGCGCGGGTTGCGGGTGGAGGTGCAGAGCGGCTGGGTGGACGATCTGGTGGATCTGTTCAACAGTGCGGCCGTCGTCCTCTACGACTCCGCCGACTACTGGCGCGGCCGGGGGGTGAGCGAGGGTTTCGGGCTGCCGCCCCTGGAGGCGATGGCCTGTGGCTGTGTGGTGTTCAGCAGCCTCAACCATGCCCTGGCCGACAGCCTCGATCCGGGGGTGGTGGGTCACCAGATCGGCTGCGGCAGCCTGGAGCACGATCTGGAGAGGATCCAGGCGGCGGTGGCCGACCCTCTGGCGTGGCTGCCGCCGCCGGCCCGCCTCGCCAGCCTGCTGGAGGCCTGCAGCGAGCCGATGCTGCAGGAACGCTGGCATTCGGCCCTGGAGGCCATCGACGCCCACTGGACCCACCTGCTGGAGGGGGCGTCGCCGTTGCGCTCGCCCCCCGTGCTGGCCGTGCGGATCGACCAGTGGCGGCGCCGATTTTCGGCCATGTGGCGATCACTGAACTGACTGGCTGGCGCAGCGGCGGCCCCTCGGGCCGCACGGGTACGATTCCGGCAAAAGTCTGACCAGATGTTTCGCAAAAGCCAAACCTTCAAGAGTTTGGTGCGACTTCTGGCCCAATTGCCGCGTCGTCGCAAGCGGGCGCTGATGCGCCTGATCCCGTTGGCGATTCTCGCCGGCGTCGCCGATCTGGTGGTGGTGGCCCTGGTGGCCCGCCTGTTCACCGTCGTCGTCGGCGGTGAGAACCGCCCCTCCATCCCCTGGGAAGGCCTGGTTCCGGACGATCCGCGCGTCAAGGTGGTGGTGCTGGTGGTGGCCTTCGTGACGGCCGCCTGGTTCTCCTCGATCTCCAAGCTGATGTTGCGGGCTTTCCAGCTGCGGCTGAAGGCTTCGATCTGGCGTGATCTTTCCGACATGGCGCAGCGCAAGCTGATCGCCCAGCCCTATGTCTATTTTCTGGGTGAATCGAAGTCAGATATCTCCTCCATGGTCCTGATCAACGTGTCGCGCGTCGCCGACATCGTTGTGCTGCCCCTCCTCCAGCTGGCCAGTGGCGTGTTCGTGATCGCCCTGCTCTCCGCCGGCATGCTGATCGTCGGCAAGATGCTGGCCGTTGTTCTGATCCTCGGACTCCTGCTTGGGTATCTGCTGATCTCCACCGCCATCACACCCTTCCTGCGCTTTGCCGCCCGGCAGCGAATCCTGCTGGAGGTGCGCACCAATACGATTCTTTCCGAATCCATGCGCACGATTCTCGATGTGCAGCTCACAGGATCGGAGCCATACTTTGAGCGTCATTATCAACAGGCCGGTCGCGAGACCATTCCCTTCATCTGGAAGGCCGATGTCCTGCCGGAAACACCACGGGCGCTGATTGAACCGCTCGGGATCACGATGATCTTCGCGGCCGGGATGCTGCCCCTCCTTTCCAATCCGGATCCTGGGGCGCTGCTGAAGATCATTCCGTTCCTGGCCACGGTGGCGGTCACCTCCCTCAAGCTCACCCCTCCCCTGCAGGACAGTTTCCGGGCCATCACGTCTCTGAGGGCCGGTCTGCCCGACCTCGAGGAGACACTCAAGCTGATCGAACTGCCCGAGGCCCGGCTCACGATCCGCTCCGAGGGTGTGCCCTCCCCCGACGGTGTGATGCCCAAGCGGGTGATCCGTCTCAACAGCATTTCCTATCGCTATCCAGGAACGGATGCCGATGTTCTCCGCGACGTCTCCATGTCGATCCCGGTGGGCTCCCGTGTGGCCTTTGTCGGTGCCACCGGCAGCGGCAAGACCACAACGGCCAACCAGCTGCTCTGTCTGCTGCGTCCCACCACCGGCACCCTGCAGCTCGATGGCATCGATGTGGATGACGCGGACGTGCCGGCCTGGCAGGCCAACTGCGCCTATGTCCCCCAGGCGATCAACCTGCTCAACAGCAACATCATCGAGAACATCGCCTTCGCCGAGGAGGTCGACGAGGTCGACCAGATGCGGGTCTGGGAGGCCCTCCAGGCGGCCCAGCTGGCCGACATCGTCGCCGAGCTTCCCCTTGGTCTGTTCACGCCGATCGGCGACAACGGCATCCGATTGTCAGGCGGCCAGCGGCAACGGCTCGCCCTGGCGCGCGCCTTCTACCGCAACGCCAAGTTCCTGGTGCTGGATGAGGCCACCAGCGCCCTCGACAACCGCACCGAATCCGAAGTGATGGATGCCATTGAAGTGATCGGACGTCGCTGCACCCTGGTGGTGATCGCCCATCGCCTCTCCACGGTCATGCGTTCCGATTGCATCTTCGAATTCGAAGCCGGACGCATCAAGGCCTCTGGAACCTTCGACCAACTCAGGCAGCGCTCCGAAACCTTCAACGACCTGGCCTCCTTCGAGCGTCGCCTTTCCAGCCCCCTTGGTTGATGGTGCTGTCCTGGTTTTTCCAGGTTGATGGTGATGGCTTCGATCGGCAGATTTGCACCGTTTCCTTCCCCTGAGCGACCCGTATCTGTTCCGATCGCCGCGCCTGTCGGGAAGGGGCTGCTAGGGTCAAATTTCAACGTTCCATGCCGGAGCCTGTGAGTTTTCTGGCCGGTCTGAACGAGGCCCAGCGGCGGGCGGTCGATCACCACACCGGCCCGTTGCTGGTGGTGGCCGGGGCCGGCAGCGGCAAGACCCGGGCCCTGACCCACCGCATCGCCCACCTGATCGGGCACCACGGCGTCGATCCGGCCCAGGTGCTGGCGGTCACCTTCACCAACAAGGCCGCCCGGGAGATGAAGGAGCGCCTGGAGGTGCTGCTGGCCCAGCGGCTGGCCCAGAGCCAGTTCGGCCAGCCGTGGAGCACCCTGCCGGCCCGGGAGCAGAAGCAGCTGCGCAGCCGCATCTACCGGGAGGTGATCAAGGACCTCTGGATCGGCACCTTCCACGCCCTGTTCGCCCGGCTGCTCCGCTTCGACATCGACAAGTTCCGCGACCCCGAAGGACTCACCTGGACGCGCCAGTTCTCCATCTACGACGAGAGCGATGCCCAGAGCCTGGTCAAGGAGATCGTCACCCAGGAGATGCAGCTCGATCCCAAGCGCTTTGAACCGAAGAAGGTGCGCTGGGCGATCAGCAGCGCCAAGAACCAGGGCTGGCTGCCCGAGCGGCTCGAGGAGGAGCACCCCGGCCCCCGCGGCAAGCACGAGGCCGAGGCCTATCGCCGCTACCGGCGCGCCCTGGCCGCCAACAACGCCCTCGATTTCGACGACCTGCTGCTGCTGCCGGTGCAGCTGCTGCAGCAGAACGAGCAGATCCGCCACTACTGGCACCGCCGCTTCCGCCACGTGCTGGTGGACGAATACCAGGACACCAACCGCACCCAGTACGACCTGATCAAGCTGCTGGTGGCCAACGGCCATCCCCCCGAGCACTTCGACGACTGGGAGGGCCGCTCCGTGTTCGTGGTGGGCGACGCCGACCAGAGCATCTACAGCTTCAGGGCCGCCGACTTCACGATCCTGATGGGCTTCCAGAAGGAGTTCGGCGACGGCTCCCTCGACGGGGACACCGGCACGATGGTGAAGCTGGAGGAGAACTACCGCTCCACCGCCACGATCCTGGAGGCGGCCAACGCCCTGATCGCCAACAACAGCGAACGGATCGACAAGGTGCTGCGGCCCACCCGCGGCGAGGGGGAGCCCATCAGTCTCACCCGCTGCGACGACGAGATCGCCGAGGCCGAGGCGGTGGTGCACCGGATGCGGATGCTGGAGGCGGCCCACCCCGACCTGCGCTGGGGCGACATGGCCGTGCTGTACCGCACCAACGCCCAGTCCCGCGCCATGGAGGAGTCGCTGGTGCGCTGGGGCCTGCCCTACATCGTGGTGGGGGGCCTGCGCTTCTACGACCGGCGTGAGATCAAGGATGTGCTCGCCTACCTGCGCCTGCTGGTCAACCCGGCCGACACCGTCAGCCTGCTGCGGGTGCTGAACGTGCCCAGGCGCGGCATCGGCAAGACCACCATCGAGCGGCTCACCGATGCGGCCAACCAGCTGGGGCTTCCCCTGTGGGAGGTGGTCAGCGATCCAGAGGCGGTGCGCTCCCTCGCCGGCCGCTCCGCCCGGGGGGTGCTGCAGTTCCAGGAGCTGATCTCCGACCTGAGCCGCCGCCTGCAGGATGCCCCCCCCTCCGAGCTGGTGCAGCGGGTGATGGAGCAGAGCGGCTACCTGGCCGAGCTGCTGGCCGAAGCCACCGACGAATCGGAGGAGCGGCGCCGCAACCTGCAGGAGCTGGTGAATGCGGCCCTCCAGTACCAGGAGGAGAACGAGGAGGGCTCCCTGGAGGGCTTCCTGGCCTCCGCCGCCCTGGCCAGCGACGCCGACAGCAAGGACACCGAAGCCGACCGGGTCACCCTGATGACCCTGCATGCCAGCAAGGGGCTGGAGTTTCCGGTGGTCTTCCTGGTGGGGCTGGAGCAGGGCCTGTTCCCCAGCTACCGCTCCCTGGAGGACCCCGCCGCCCTCGAAGAGGAGCGCCGCCTCTGCTACGTGGGCATCACCCGCGCCAAGGAGCGGCTGTTCCTCTCCCATGCCAGCGAGCGGCGGCTCTGGGGCGGCATGCGGGAGCCGGCGGTGCCGTCGGTGTTCCTCTCCGAGCTGCCCGAGGCCCTGCTCCAGGGCGACATCCCCCGCAGCGGCGGTGCGGCCCTGCGGCGGGAGCAGCGGCTGGAGCGGCTCACCCGGGTGGACCGCGACGACAGCCAGCGGGTCGCGGCCGGCGGCGCGGCTGCTGATCCCGCCAATGCGGTGCGCCGCCGCAGCCCGGCCCGCGCCTGGGCCGTGGGGGATCGGGTGCGGCACAGCAGCTTCGGCGAGGGCCAGGTCACGCACCTGTTCGGCAGCGGCGAGAAGACCTCCATCGCCGTGAAGTTCGAAGGCATGGGGCCGAAGATCCTCGATCCGCGCCTGGCTCCGATCGAGCCGGCATGACCATGCCGCTGGTCACCGCCGTGGTGCCCACCCGCAACCGCCGCGAGACCACCCTGCGCTTCCTGGCCGCCATGGCCGGCCAGACCCACGGAGCCCTGCGGGTCGTGGTGGTGGATGCCAACTCCAGCGACGGCACCGTGGCGGCGGTCCGCCGGCAGCACCCCAAGGTGACGGTGGTGACGGCCGGCGACCGGGATTTCTGGGCCGGCGCCACCAACCGGGGCGTGCGGCGGGCCCTGGCGGCCGGCACCGACTACGTGCTCACCATCAACGACGATGCCGTCGTCCCCGCCGATTACGTGGAGCGGATGGTGGCCCTGGCCCAGCGCCATGGCTGCGGCATCCTGGGCAGCCGCATCGACCTGCTGGCCGAGCCCGGGCGGATCTGGGCCCTGGGCACCCGCACCGACTGGGGCACGGAGCGCTTCCTGCGCCTGTCCCACCACGACGAGCTGGCCAGCCAGCTGGATCCGGCGCTGGCCGCCGCCGAGGTGCTCGAGGCCGAGGCGATGCCGGGCAACGGGGTGCTGATCCGCCAGGAGGTCTTCCGCCGTGTCGGCCTCTATGACGCCCGCTGGCTGCCCCACTACCACGCCGATTCTGAGTGGGTGATGCGGGCGGTCCGCTGCGGCATTGACGCTCGCGTGACCCCGGGGGTCGTGGTCCTCAACGACTTCGGCGATGAGCAGAAGCGTCTGCCCCTGGGCAGCCTGCGGGGACTGCTGTTCGTCTTCTTCCACCCCAAGTCCCACCTCTACCTGCCGGCGGTGGCCGCCATCCTCTGGCGCCACTGTCCGCCGGCCCAGCGCTGGCCCACCCTGCGGGCCCTGGCGGGCCGCTTCCTCAGGATGAAACGGTGAAGGATGTGCGCGGGTGGGGCGGCTCCGGCCGGCGCAGGAGCCGCCACCAGCACCAGCGCAGGTAATCCCCCAGTCCCCACCAGCGCCCCCGGGCCCGCTCCGGATCGGCCAGGCAGAAGCTGAGGGGGCGGACGGCGTAATAGAGCAGGTTCAGCAGCAGGGCCAGGGGCGTGGCGTGGCGATGCAGGAAGTAGAGCTTGCTGAAGGTGGCGTGCTGGTACTTGGCCCGGGGGGCCCGCCGGGTGATGGCCGACACCTGATGCTCCACCAGCACCGCCTGGGTGACCCGCAGCCGGTAGCCCAGCCGATGGTGGCGCTCGGAGATGTCGGCGTCCTCGTAGTCGAGGAAGTAGCGGGGGTCGAACTGGGGGCACTCCCGCAGCACCCCCAGCTGGAAGATCATGCTGCAGCCGGAGATCCAGCGGGTGGGCCAGGTGCGGACCGGCAGGGGGCGGCAGTCGTCGCCGGGGAAGCGATGGCCGACCTGGCCGGTCCAGCGGTTGAAGCTGCCGTGGCTGAACCAGACATCCCCCCGGGGGTCCCGGATCCGGGTGCCGAGCATGGCGATCTGATCGTCGTTGGACAGGCACTGCCTGACGTAGGCGATCGCCCCTGCTTCGAGGCGGGCATCGGGGTTGATCAACCAGGCCACCGCCCGTCTGTCGGTCTGCCACACGTGGCTGAGCCCCAGATTGCAGCCGCTGCCGAAGCCGAGATTGCCACCGGCCTCGATCAGGGTCACCCGCTGGCGATGGGGTGTGGAGGACAGCCAGTCCTGGACACCGATGTCCTGGGGTGAGTTGTTGACCACGATGAAGCGCAGATCAGGTTCTGCCGAGGCGATGGTGTCCTCGATCAGACCGATGATGAATTCACTGCAGTGATAGTTAATCGTGATGAAATGGATCGGCTGCAGCGCCCGCCCTTCGGTCATTGATAGGTGGAGGGGTAGACGAAGGCGCCTGTGATGCCTTTCAGGGCCGCTTCGCGCAGCCTGTTGTTGTAGCTCAGGGGCACTCCGCGTGCGTAGATGAGATCGCGAAAATCATCCGCGAGAGCCTTGACTTCCTGCTGGCGTTCCTCTCCCATGGAATCCAATAGGGCTTCCTTGAACAGGCTGATGGCCTGAGCCATCGTGTAGCTGCCTGCGGTTCCAAGGTCGTGCTTGACAAACGGACAGTGGAGATAGAAAGGGTACAGAAAAGCCGCGATATGACTGGGATTGCCATTTTCAATCAGGTCGGGAACGCTGTAGAGCTCAACCCGTGAGAGGGCCTCTTGTTTGTCGCTTTTTGCCATCAGCTGATTCAGGGAGTAGCCGATCTTCTTCATCTGCGCAGTCCTCGCAGGAGAGGGCATCAGTCGAAGGACTTCCTCGGCGAGAACTCCCGTCTTGTCCGGGCTGGACTGCTCAATGGCCTCCAGGAGCTTGTCGCTGGTGTAAAGGGTCTCGACGGGGTTGAAGCGTCGGTACACCTGCTGAGAAAGTTCTATTTCTCCGTTGTAGATGCAGTGTCCCCGATGGGACAAGGGTAGGTATTTCTTCCAGAAGCGGATGAAGGGCCTGGAGAGAAAGACGTCGGGTTTGAGAATCTGAAAATAGGATTGATAGTGGGTCTGAATCTGATGGCTGATGTGGCTGAAGAGGGCTTTCCGGTCGGAGGCGGCGAACTCCTCCACCGACCTGACGAGGGCATCAGCATTCCTTCCCGGGATGAACTGCATCGAGTCGTTCACGACGCAGAGCAGTTGGCAGCGTTGCAGATGCCCCTCCTCCAGAAGCAGTAGGATGCCATCTTTGAAGCCGCCAAAGTCCCGGCCGATGTTGCGTCTGTCGAAGGCGCGCCAGCTGAGGTCGCTGATGCCGTTCTGAGCCTCCTCCTCCGTGGTCTCGTTGTTGATGTAGAGCACCGCAAAGCCGGCCTTGTTCAGTGCTTCGAGATAGGCCCTGTTGGATCGAGTCAGCCGCTTCGAATAGGCAACAAAGACGGCGATCCGGGATGGCGTCGTGCCATCGGCAGACGGCTTCCCAATGGGAATCAGTCGCTTCGACGGGCTGCTGCGTGAACCGTTGGGGCCGAGCCAGTACTCGCCCAGGGACGCAAGGTAATCGGTCAGAATGAAGGCCTTGATCTTGATCCTTTTGTAGATTCCAAGCGGCGCTTTGATGAATTTCTTGGCGCTGTCAGTCATGCCGTTAGGGTGTGGCTTGTGGGATTTCGTCGCTTGTGTTCGCTGGCGCTGGATCGCCTCATCGGTTCATCGCCTGGCGATGAGCGGGCGGCTGGCGGAGGCGACGGCCAAGGGCGACGGTTAAAGACGACGGCCAAGGGCGTTTGCCGGCGGACACCTTCCCGAAGTTTCTGTATCGGGACGTCGCACGATGTCGATTGCCCGAGTGTACCGTGCGCCTTCTGGACAGCGCTCCATGGGCCTGCCTTGACGACGGTCTCCGCGATCGATCCCG
The DNA here is from genome assembly GCF_014698945.1 of Synechococcus sp. FACHB-909. Taxonomy (NCBI): domain Bacteria; kingdom Bacillati; phylum Cyanobacteriota; class Cyanophyceae; order Synechococcales; family Synechococcaceae; genus Synechococcus; species Synechococcus sp. FACHB-909. Next base: position 17,641 of record NZ_JACJTY010000005.1, read on the forward strand.
GGGATCTCTCCTTGCCTCCCCGTCTGCTGGCCGCCTTCCATCGCTCGGCGGACTGCGGCGTGCTGGCCGTCGTGGGCGGCGCCGTGCGGGATCTGCTGCTGCATCGGGTGCATCGCGATCCCCTCCGGGGCCTGCTGGACCTCGACCTGGTGGTGGAGCTGGCCCCGGGGGCCGATCCGGCCGATCCCCGTCCGGCGGCCCAACGTCTCGCCGAGACCCTGCTGGAGGACACCCCGGCCGCGGCGGTGGGCTTCTGCCAGTTCCACCCGGCCTTCGGCACCGTCGAACTGGAGCTCGACGGGATCCTGCTCGACCTCGCCAGCGCCCGCCGCGAGACCTACCCGGCCCCCGGGGAGAACCCCGTGGTGACCGACGGCTCCCTGGAGGAGGACCTGGCCCGCCGCGACTTCAGCATCAATGCGATGGCCCTGGTGTTCGCCAGCTCCGGCCCGGGCCTGCGCCTGCTCGATCCCCATGGAGGCTGGGCCGACCTGGCCCACCGGCAGCTGCGCCTGCTGCACCCCAGAAGTCTGGAAGACGACCCCACCCGGATCGTGCGCGCCGCCCGCTACGCCGCCCGGCTGGGGTTCAGCCTGGCCCCCGCCAGCCTGGAGCAGTTGCGCACCACCCTGGCCCGCTGGCCCTGGGGGGAGGAGAGCCGCTGTGGCGGCACCGGTGACGGACGGGTGCCGCCGGCCCTGGGCACGCGGCTGCGGATGGAGCTGGAACTGCTGCTCGAGCGGGAACCCTGGGAGGCGGCCCTGGGCTGCCTGCAGGCGTGGGGCGCCCTGGTGCTGGTCGACCCGGCGCTGCAGAACGACAACGGCTGGCGCCGCCGCCTTCGCTGGGCCCGGCGCTGCGGCTTGCCGTCCCTGGCCGCCCTGCTGGCCCCCAGCGACGCGGCGTCCGCCGTGGCGACGCGGCTGCAGCTCCCCCACGGCCAGCAGCGGCTGCTGGCCCAGCTGGCCCTGCTGCGGCAGAGCTGGCAGGCCCTGGAGGCGGCGCCGGCCACGGCCCTGGCCTGGACCGGCTTCCTGGAGCGGCAGGGCTGGTCCGCCGAAGCCGTCGCCCTGGCGCTGGTGAGCGGGGCCCTGCCGCGGCGCCCCCTGCTGCGCTGGTGGTGCCGCTGGCGTCACCTCCCCTCGCCGGTGTCGGCGGCCGATCTGATCGCCGCCGGCCTGCGGCCGGGACCGGCCCTGGGGGAGCGGTTGCGGGAGCTGCGGGGCGAGCGGCTGCGGGACGAGCGGCTCTGAGCCGTTGCCGCAACGGTCAGTCCCGGCAGGTCCCCTAGGGTTTCGGGGCAGCGGCTTCCCCTGCGCCGAATGGCAGCGCTGACCCAACCCTTCCTCCCGCTGCTGCTGGCCGTCGCGGCTCCGCTGCTGTGGGGATGGCGCTGGCGCCGGCCCAGCTGGCAGATGCTGCTGCTGGGCGTGGGCCCCTGGGCCGCCATCGGCTGGCTGTCGCTGCTGCCGGCGGGGCCCACGCTGCGCCAGTCCTATGGCGTGCTGGTCGTGCTTGACCTGCTCGTGGTGGCGGCGGCCCTGGGCATCCGTCCGCTCCGCTGGCGCCAGCGGCTGGCGGACCCGGCCCTGGTGCGGCCGTTGCTGGCGGTGCTGGCTCCTGCCCTGGTGTGTGCGCTCGCCCTGGCGCGGCGCGGGGTGGTCTTTGAGTTTCCCTCCGATGGCTTCGTCTACTACACGACCTACTTCGGCAGCGACCTGCTCGACACGGTGCGCCTCGACCCGTTGCACTACCGCTCGCCGGCCAACTGGTTCTTCACCGCGGCCAGCTTCCTGTTCGGCTTCCCCGACGCCCTCGCCCCCTGGCGGGCCAGCCTGCTGGCGGGGCTGAACACCTTCCTGGTGCTCGTCGCCAGCTGCCAGCTCAGCCTGCGACTCGGCGGCCGGGTGGCCCTCTGCTGGCTCACGGCCCTGCTGTTCCTGCTGGGCATGGGGCACCAGAACTTCAGCTTCTTCCACCAGATCGCCCTGAACGGCACCCTGCCCGGGCTGGCCCTGGTGCTGGCTGCCGCCACGCCGCTGCTGGGGCTGCTGCAGCGGCCACGCTGGCCCGGTGCCCGCCCCCTGGCCGCGGCGACGGCGCTGCTGCTGGGGTCCGCCTATCTCGCCTATCACGCCCATGGGGTGACCGCCTTCCTCACGGTCAACCTGCTGGTCGTCACCACGGCCGCCTGCCTGGTGGTCTGGCCCTCACGGCGGCGGCTGCTGGCCGGCGTCGCCGGCGCCGGACTGCTGCTCGCGGCCCTTCACCGCCTGCCCTGGCACCCCAGGCTCGAATCCTTCTACGACTGGCCGGAGACCATGCGCTTCGTCCACGACTACCGGGTTCTGGGCCACCGCTTCTTCTATTTCTGGCCCAGCCTGCCGGTGGCGACCTGGGAGCCGGCCTTTCTGGCGGCGCTGGGGCTGTCCCTGGCCTGTGCCGTGGCCTGGAGGGGCCGGTGCCGCCCCCCCGGCGCGGTGCTGGCCCTGGCGCTGCTGGCACCGCTGGTGCTGCTGGAGTGGTGGGCCCCCTTCGTCAGCGATCTGGTCTTCAAGCTGATCGAACCGGACAGCGCCTACCGGCTGGTGTGGACGAGCCTGTTCTGGATCAGCATCCCGGCGATGGCCCGGGCCCTCGATCCCGGCGAGCGGCGGGACGGCTCCAGGGGATGGTCCCTGCAGCGGGGGATCCTGATGGTGATGCTGGCCGCCCTGATCGCCGTGCTGACGGTTCCGATCGGGCTGCAGGGGCGACCCAATGTGTTCGCCTCCAAGGTGCCCCACCTGCTCACCCCCCTGGAGGAGGTGCGGCCGGCAGATGGCGCCACCATCGAACCGATCCTCGGGCCCCTGCGGGAGTTGTGCGGGCGGGAGCCGCGGCTGCAGGGCCGGACCCTGCTCAGCGATCCCTACGTCGGCGCGGTGCTGGGCACCCGCCAGTGCCTGGCTCCGCTGGCCGCCAGGGACATCACCAAGCTGGCGGCGCCCACGGTGGAAACGGGCCAGTACCCGGGGCTGCAGAGCGCCTTGGGCTCACCCGTCACCCTGCGGGCCTGGCTCGATGAGCGCCGGGTGGATGTGGTGGTGCTCCGCGATGCCTACGTGCCCTACGAGAGCCGGATCGCCCGGGCCAGCACCCACTGGCAGCCGGATCTGCTGAGTCGCTATGGCGATCTCTCCCTCAACCGTCTGTCCACGGCCCAGCTCGCCCGGGTGGGATTCCAGCTGGTGCGGCACGAGCACGGGATCAGGGTGTACCTCAGGACACAGGCTGCGCCTGGATGAGGGACCGCCCGGGCTGCCGGTCGCTCCCGCGATAACCCTCGGGATTGGCGCTCTGCCAGGCCCAGCCATCGCGGCAGATGTCCGCCAGGGAGCGCTTGGTCCGCCAGCCCATGCGCCGCTCCGCCTCGCGGTGATCGGCAACGCTGATGGCGGAATCCCCCGGTCGGCGATCCACCACCGCGTAGGGCAGGGTGAGGCCGTTGGTGGCCTCGAAGCTGCGCACCAGATCGAGCACCGAATGGCCGCAACCGCTGCCGAGATTGAGGGTGAGCAGCTGGGGTGGCTCCGCCTGGAGCACCTCGAGGGCCCGGCCGTGGCCCTCCGCCAGATCCATCACGTGCAGGTAGTCGCGGACGCCCGTGCCGTCGGGGGTGGGCCAGTCGCCGCCGAACACCTCCAGCTGCTGGCGGCGCCCTGCCGCCACCTGGCAGAGGAACGGAAACAGATTGTTGGGGCGGCCGTTGGGGTCCTCGCCGATGCGTCCGCTGGGGTGGGCGCCCACCGGATTGAAGTAACGCAGCAGGGCGATGCGCCAGCCGGGGGTGCTGGCGGCCACATCGGCCAGCATCCTTTCGACCGCCCCCTTGGTGTAGCCGTAGGGATTGATCGGCTGCATCGGCGCCGTCTCGGGGATCGGCACCCGGTCGGTGATCCCATAGAGGGTGGCGCTGCTGCTGAAGACGAGCGTCTGGCAGCCGTGGCGGCCCATGGCCTCCAGCAACCGGACCGCACCGACGACGTTCACGTCCCAATAGCGCAGGGGCTGCCCCATCGACTCCCCCACCGCCTTGAGGCCGGCGAAGTGGAGCACGGCGTCGATGCCGCTGTCGCCCCCTCCCCCGTCTTCAAAGGCCCGGTCGAGATCCTGGGGGGAGCGCACATCTCCTTGCAGCAGGGTGAGCCGGGCCGGCTGCCCCTCTCCCGCGGCCCACTGCTCCGGCGCCAGCTGCCGCCAGCTCCCCAGCCTGGCCAGCTCGCTGACGCGGCGCAGGGCTTCGGGACTGCCGTTGCTGAAGTCGTCGATCACCACCACCCGGTGGCCGGCCTCCAGCAGCACCAGACAGGTGTGACTGCCGATGAATCCGGCCCCTCCCGTGAGCAGCACCGTGGTCAAGGACCGACCCCCGTCAGGCTCTCGATCTCAACTTACCTGTGCTTAACCTGCGTCACCGTTCCGGAGACGCTCCCCGCCATCGCCCGGCCACGGCCAAAGCCAGGCAATGGCGGTAATGTCCCCGCAGCACTGCCATCCCCCATGGACCCGGCCCATCCGCCGATTCGCACCATCTGTTGCATCGGAGCGGGTTATGTGGGGGGACCGACGATGGCGGTGATCGCCGATCGTTGCCCCGGGATTCAGGTCACGGTGGTCGACCTCAATGCCGAGCGGATCGCCGCCTGGAATGATCCGGATCTGGGCCGGCTGCCGGTGTACGAACCCGGCCTCGATGCCGTGGTGGGCAGGGCCAGGGGGCGCAACCTCCACTTCACCACCGAGGTGGATGCGGCGATTGCCGCCGCCGACATGGTGTTTCTCTCGGTGAACACCCCCACCAAGACCAAGGGCGTGGGGGCCGGCCAGGCCAGTGACCTGCGCTGGATCGAGGCCTCGGCCCGCCAGGTGGCCGCCTCCGCCCGGGGCCACACGATCGTGGTGGAGAAGAGCACCCTGCCGGTGCGCACCGCCGAGACCGTGAAGGCGATCCTGGGGGCCGCCCAGCAGAACCGCCCGGAGGGCGATCGCAGGCAAGCCAAGACCTTTGCGGTGCTCTCCAATCCCGAGTTCCTGGCCGAGGGCACGGCGGTCGCCGACCTCGAGGCCCCCGACCGGGTGCTGATCGGCGGAGAAGACCCCGCGGCGATCGAATCCCTGGCCGGGATCTACGGCACCTGGGTGCCCCAGGAGCGGATCCTGCGCACCAATCTCTGGAGCAGCGAGCTGTCCAAGCTCACCGCCAACGCCTATCTGGCCCAGAGGATCTCCTCGATCAACAGCATCGCCGCCCTCTGCGAAGCCACCGGGGCCGACGTGCGCGAGGTGGGCCGCGCCATCGGCACCGATTCCAGGATCGGCGCCAGGTTCCTTCAGGCAGGACCCGGCTTCGGCGGCAGCTGCTTCCAGAAGGACATCCTCAACCTGGTGTACCTCTGCCGCCACTACGGGCTGGAGGAGGTGGCGGGCTACTGGGAGCAGGTGGTGACCCTCAACACCTGGCAGCAGGACCGCATCGCCCGGCTGGTGGTCCAGCGCCTGTTCGGCACCGTCACCGGCAAGCGGCTGGCGGTGCTGGGCTTCGCCTTCAAGGCGGACACCAACGACACCCGGGAGGCGCCTGCCATCCGCATCTGCCAGGACCTGATCGAGGAGGGGGCTCGCCTGGTGATCGTGGATCCCAAGGTGTCAGCCGCCCAGATCGCCGAGGACCTCGGCCAGCCCCCCTCGCCGGCCGACGGCGGCTGGCAGACGGCGGGATCGCCCCTGGAGGCCGCCGCCGGCGCCGATGCCGTGGTGATCCTCACCGAATGGCGTGACTACGCCCGGCTCGACTGGGCGGCGATCGCGGCCCAGATGCGTCGCCCGGCCTGGCTGTTCGACGCCAGGGCCATCGCCGATGCCGCTGCCGCCCGGGCGGCGGGTCTTAACGTCTGGCGGGTGGGTGAGGGCTGAGTGACGCGGCGCAATCTGATCACGGGCGGGGCCGGCTTCCTCGGTTCCCATCTGGTCGACCGGCTGATGGAGGCTGGCGAGGAGGTGATCTGCCTCGACAACTTCTACACCGGGCGCAAGGACAACATCCGCCACTGGCTGGGTCACCCCCAGTTCGAGCTGATTCGCCACGACGTCACCGAGCCGATCCGCCTCGAGATCGACCGCATCTGGCATCTCGCCTGCCCGGCGTCGCCCGTGCACTACCAGTCGAACCCGATCAAGACGGCCAAGACCAGCTTCCTCGGCACCTACAACATGCTCGGCCTGGCGCGTCGCGTCGGCGCCAGGCTGCTGCTGGCCAGCACCAGCGAGGTCTACGGCGATCCGGAGGTCCATCCCCAGCCTGAGAGCTACCGGGGCTGCGTCAACACCATTGGCATCCGCTCCTGCTACGACGAAGGCAAGCGGATCGCCGAGACGCTCTGCTTCGATTACCAGCGCATGCACGGCACCGAGATCCGTGTGATGCGGATCTTCAACACCTACGGGCCCCGCATGCTCCCGGACGACGGCCGGGTGGTGAGCAACTTCATCGTCCAGGCCCTGCAGGGTCTGCCCCTCACTCTTTATGGCGACGGCAGCCAGACCCGCTCCTTCTGCTACGTGGATGACCTGATCGAGGGCATGATCCGGCTGATGAACGGCGAGCACACCGGCCCGATCAACATCGGCAACCCCGGTGAGTTCACCATTCGCCAGCTGGCCGAGAAGGTCCGGGAGCGGATCCAGCCCTCTCTGGAGCTCACCACCCAGCCCCTGCCCCAGGACGATCCCCTGCAGCGCCAGCCCGTGATCGACCTCGCCCGCGAGCTGCTCGGGTGGGAGCCGAAGGTGAGCCTGGACGAGGGACTGGAGCCCACCATCGCCTACTTCCGGGAACGGGTGCGGGCGGGCCGTTGACGGCGAAAGGGCCGATCCTCGTCACCGGGGTCGCCGGCTTCATCGGCGCGGCGGCGGCCGAGCGGTTGCTGGCCCGGGGCGAGCGGGTGGTGGGGCTCGACAATCTCAACGCCTACTACGACCCGGCCCTGAAGCGGGCCCGGCTGGAGCGGCTGGAGGCCCTGGCTCCGGCCGGCGCCTTCGCCTTCCATCCCCTCGATCTGGTGGACGCCGAAGCGGTGGCGGCCCTGTTCGCCGCCGAGCGGCCCGCCCGGGTGCTGCATCTGGCCGCCCAGGCCGGGGTGCGGCACTCGATCGACAACCCGGCGCTCTACATCCAGAGCAACCTGGTGGGGTTCGGCACGGTGCTCGAAGGCTGTCGCCAGGCGGGTGTGGAGCATCTGGTGTATGCCTCCAGCAGCTCGATCTACGGCGGCAACCGCCACATGCCCTTCCGCGAGCAGGACCCGGTGAACCATCCGGTGAGCCTGTATGCGGCCACCAAGAAGGCCAATGAACTGATGGCCCACACCTACAGCCACCTCTACGGTCTGCCGGCCACCGGCCTGCGCTTCTTCACCGTCTATGGCCCCTGGGGCCGGCCCGACATGGCGCCGATGCTGTTCGCCCGTGCGATCCTGGCCGGCGATCCGATCCGGGTGTTCAACCACGGCCGCATGGAGCGGGATTTCACCTACATCGACGACATCGTCGAAGGGGTGATCCGCTGCCTCGACAAGCCCGCCACGGCGGATCCGGCCTTCGATCCGCTGCATCCCGACCCCGCCACGGCCGCCGCCCCCCACCGGGTCTTCAACATCGGCAATGCCCGGCCCGTGCCCCTGCTGCGGTTCATCGACCTGCTCGAGCAGGCCCTCGGCCGTCCGGCGATCCGGGATCTGCAGCCCATGCAGCCCGGGGACGTGCCGGCCACCGCCGCCGACACCACCGCCCTGGAGTCCTGGGTGGGGTTCCGTCCCTCCACGGCGATCGAAACCGGGATCGGGCAGTTCGCCGCCTGGTACCGCTCCTTCCACGGCGTCTGAGCCGACCCCTTCGGGCACAATGGGTCGCTGTCGATCCGCACCGTCTTGAAACCGCTCCAGAGTCTGCGGGGCATGGTCGACCTGCTGCCCGGTCAGACCCCCTTCTGGCAGCGGATCGAAGCCACCGCCCGGGAGCACTTCCGTCGGGCCGCCGTCGAGGAGATCCGCACGCCCCTGCTCGAGGTGACCGAGCTGTTCGCCCGGGGCATCGGCGAGGCCACCGACGTGGTGGGCAAGGAGATGTACAGCTTCGAGGACCGCGGCGCCCGCAGCTGCACCCTGCGGCCCGAGGGCACCGCCTCGGTGGTGCGGGCCGCGATCCAGCATGGCCTGGTGGCCCAGGGACCCCAGCGGCTCTGGTACGGCGGGCCGATGTTCCGCTACGAGAGGCCCCAGGCCGGCCGGCAGCGGCAGTTCCACCAGATCGGCCTGGAGTTCCTCGGCCACGGCGATCCCCGCAGCGACGTCGAGGCCATCGCCATCGCCTGGGATCTGCTGATGGATCTGGGGGTGGGGGGCCTGTCCCTGGAGCTCAACTCCCTCGGCAGTCCCGAGGACCGGCAGCGCTATCGGGCCGAACTGGTGGCCTGGCTGGAGGCCCACCGGGAGCGCCTGGATCCCGATTCGCAGCAGCGGATCGCCACCAACCCCCTGCGGGTGCTCGATTCCAAGAACCCCGAGACCCAGGCCCTGCTGGCCGGCGCCCCCACCCTGGCCGATGCCCTCAGCGGCGAGAGCCATGAACGCTTTCTAAGGGTGCGCCAGGGCCTGGAGGCGCTCGCCATCCCGTTCGAGCTGAATCCGCGGTTGGTGCGGGGGCTTGATTATTACGGCCACACCGCCTTCGAGATCACCAGCAGCCAGCTCGGGGCGCAGGCGACGGTGTGCGGCGGCGGTCGCTACGACGGCCTGGTGGAGCAGCTGGGCGGGCCCCCCACGCCGGCCATCGGCTGGGCCCTGGGCATGGAGAGGCTGGTGCTGCTGCTCAGCCAGGCGATGGAAGCGGGCACCCAGGCTCCAGTGACGGCCGCCCAACCCGACCTCTACGTGGTGAACCGGGGGGCCCTGGGAGAGGCCTGCGCCCTGGAGCTCGCCAGGTGCTGTCGCCAGCGCCCTGGGGCTCCGCTGGCGGTGCAGCTGGATCTCAGCGGCGCCGGGTTCGACAAACAGCTCAAGCGGGCCCGCAGGAGCGGCGCCCGCTGGGCCCTGCTGCTGGGCGATGAGGAAGCCGGGGCCGGCCAGGTGCGGCTGATGCCCCTGGCCAGCGAGGCTGGAACAGGGGATCGGGTCCTGAGCCGGGAGGCGTTTCTGGCCCTGCCGCCGGAGGAGCTGCGTCGCCAGGGATGAACCGCCCCGCTGGAGCCCACGGCCTCAACCATGGCAACAGGATCATGGCCAACAAAAAGCGGATCCCTGGGGATCCGCTGGATGGGTCACTGGGGGCAGCGCGCTGGCCACCGTCCCATCAGGCCGAACCGACACCCACATAGGAGCCGTAGAAGAACAGACCGACCACAAAGATCACGGCCATGCCACCGGCGGTGGCGACCATCCAGAGCGGCAGGACCCCTTCGGTCCACCGGCTCTTCCAGGCCACGGCCGGGCGGCCGTCGGGAAGGCGGTCGGGGATCCGGCCGTCAGGAAGTGAGGATTTCTTGCCGCTCATGGATGGGGTGCCTCCCGATCAGTTGAAGAAGTAGCTGGAGAAGAGGATGCCGATGACGAACACGAACAGCAGGCCCAGATAGAGGCTGGTGCGGTTCAGCTCGACCGGCAGGTTGTTGGGGTTGGGATTGCGCTGCATGGATGTCTCAGCGACGGACGAACTGCATGGCCGCCAGGGCACCCAGGAAGAAGACCGTGGGAATGCCGAGGGCGTGGACGGAAAGCCAGCGCACCGTGAAGATCGGATAGTTGCGCGGCGTGGTGGGGGCGGTGGACTGGGTCATGGTTCCTGGAGGCGCAGATCAAGGCTGCTCTTGCCCTCGTAACGCTGACTCACAACGGGAGCCTTGGTTTCCTGGGCCTGGAAGTAGGCATCGGGACGGGGCGTGCCGAAGGCGTCGTAGGCCAGGCCGGTCGACACGAACAGGAAGCCCGCCAGGAAGATGGCCGGCAGGGTCACCGCATGGATGACCCAGTAGCGGATGCTTGTGATGATCTCGAAGAACGGGCGTTCCCCTGTGGAGCCGGCAGCCATAGCAACAAGCGTTCAGCCAGGAGATCCTAGGGGTCGATCGGGGGGCTCCGCCAGCCGGGCGGGGGGTTGGTTACAGAGGGATGCAGTTGCCCCCCGCCCTCAGCCCACCCAGCGCAGCAGCACGCCCCGCTCCCCCAGGACGAAGCCCTTGCCATCGGGGGAGAAGACGATCCGGGAGAAGTTGGTGGGCTGCTCAGTGCCCACCGGATCCCGCTGCCAGCTGGCGCCGGCATCGTTGCTCACCAGCAGGGTGCCGTTGCCGCCGCCGGTCCACACGGCGCCCCGGGGGTCCCAGGCCATGTCGAGGTAGCCATAGCCGTTGGTGATCGGGATCACGGGCTTGCTCCAGTCGCCGCTCTCGGTGCTCTCGGCGGTGCTCGGGTCGCCGTCGAAACGCAGCTGGGCGCCCCGGGCCACCATCCAGAGGTGGCCGTCGGGCTGGAAGCCCATCGACTGCAGCCGCTGGCTGCTGACCCGCTGGTGCACCTGCCAGGCGGGCAGGCCCGGTTCCCAGGTGGCGAAGAAGTTCCCCAGGCTGCTGACGCTGACGTAGTCGCCCTCGGCGCTGCGGCGCAGGTCGCGGATGGCGCCCGCGGCATCCCCCACCAGGGCCTGCCAGCTGGAGCCGGCATCGGTGGTGCGGTAGACGGCACCGACGTTGGTGGCCAGCTCCGCGGTCTTCGGCCCCAGGGCCGTCACCAGGTAGGGCTCGCCGGGCAGCTTGGTGTCGAGCAGCAGCCGGCTCCAGCTGCTGCCGGCATCGTCGCTGTGCAGCAGCAGGCCGGGCTGGCCCACGATCCAGCCCTCAGGGCCGTTGAAGTCGATGCTGATCAGCCGGAAGTTCTCCTCCTCCGGCAGGTCGAGGGCCCGTTCCTGCCAGCTGGCGCCAGCGTCGTCGGTTTCCATGATCAGCCGGTTGCTGCCCACCAGGAACCCGTGGTCGGCGCTGCTGAAGGCCACGTCGAGGGGGTTGGAGCGGGTGTCCAGGGGGACCGCCTGCCAGGGGCTGGCGGCGGCGGTGGGCAATCCGGTGGTGACGCAGCCCGTGAGGCCGAGGGCGAGCACGAGCGAGATCGCCAGGCTGAGCAGGGGCCGCAGCGGGCGGAGCAAGGCCGGCAGGGCGGGAAGGGGCGCAGGCATCAACGCAGGGAATAGAGAGAGAGGAAGAAAGCGAAGGCGAGGGCGAACCCCCCGAAGATCAGGACGTTCTTCTGACCGGGGGTGAGGCGGTTCACCCCCAGGCCGAAGTTGAGGTTCTCCTCGAAGCCACTGGGCTTGTTGCGTGGGCCAATGTCCTTGAAGGCCCCCACCCGGCTCCGGCAGACCGGGCAGCGGAAACCGACCGGGTCGAGGTCGAGAAAGGAGGTGCCGGAGGGGATCCCCAGCTTCTTCACCCCCTCGGCCGGGTCATAGACGAAGCCGCAGCTGCGGCACTCGAACCGGTGGCTGGATGGATCCTCGGCGACGGTTTCGGCCGCCTCGCTGACGGCCCCGGCGGGCCCGGTGGGGACCTCTTCGGTGGGTGTCTCCGTCGGCGGTTCCGTGCTCATCCCGTGCCTGGCCATACATGGGAACTCTATCGACGGCGACCCCGGGGCCCGCGGCTGCTCCGGCCATCCGGCCGCGCCGGTCGTCGCGGCGACCCCCGCCCCCGGAAGCAGGTGGCAGAATGCGCGCCAGGTTGGGTCCGCCGATGTTTGTGCTCTCCGGCTACGACGCCTTTCTGGGCTTCCTGCTGATCTCGGCGGCGGTTCCGGTGCTGGCGCTGGTGGCCAACAAGCTGCTGGCGCCCAAGAGCCGCCAGGGGGAGCGTCAGCTCACCTACGAATCGGGCATGGAACCGATCGGCGGGGCCTGGATCCAGTTCAATATCCGCTACTACATGTTCGCCCTGGTCTTCGTCATCTTCGATGTCGAGACCGTGTTCCTCTATCCCTGGGCGGTGGCCTTCCACCGGCTCGGGCTGCTGGCCTTCATCGAGGCTCTGATCTTCATCTCCATCCTGGTGCTGGCCCTGGCGTACGCCTGGCGCAAGGGCGCCCTCGAGTGGAGCTGAGCACCTCCCCACCATGACCCTCACACCTCCTGCCGGCTCCCTATCCGTCGATGCCCTGCGCGATCTGCGTGAGGCCAGCTGCGGCCCCGTGGGCGCCCCCGGCGTCACCGCCGACCTGTCCGAGAACATCATTCTCACCAGCCTCGACGACCTCCACAACTGGGCCCGGCTCAGCAGCCTCTGGCCGCTCCTCTACGGCACGGCCTGTTGCTTCATCGAGTTCGCGGCCCTGATCGGCTCCCGCTTCGACTTCGACCGCTTCGGTCTGGTGCCCCGTTCCAGCCCCCGTCAGGCCGACCTGCTGATCGTGGCCGGCACCGTGACGATGAAGATGGGGCCGGCGCTGGTGCGGCTCTACGAGCAGATGCCTGAGCCCAAGTACGTGATCGCCATGGGGGCCTGCACCATCACCGGCGGCATGTTCTCCGCCGACTCCACCACGGCGGTGCGCGGGGTCGACAAGCTGATCCCCGTCGATCTCTACCTGCCCGGCTGCCCGCCCCGCCCCGAAGCGATCTTCGATGCGGTGATCAAGCTGCGCAAGAAGGTCGGCAACGAAGCCCTGGCCGAGCGCGGCAACCTGCGACCCACCCACCGCTACTGCACGATTCCCCACCAGATGAAGCGGATCGAGCCGATCGTCACCGGGGCCTACCTGCGGGCTGAAACCCAGCAGGCCGCCCTGGCCGCCGCCGCCGGTCTGCCGATGGGCGCCGCCGCTGACACCGCCACCGTCCCTGCCACCACCGCCACCACCACCGATGCCTGAGGAGTCCCCCGTCACCCCCGGCGCCTCGGACGCCAAGGAATCCGCGGATGCCGGTGCCCTCCAGGCCGCCGCCCCTGGCCCTGTGGCCACCTGGCTGAGCGGCCAGGGTTTCGATGCCGTCGCCCTGGGCCCGGACCACTCGGGTGTCGAACTGCTCGGGGTGGAGCCTGCGGCCCTGCCGCTGGTGGCCACGGCCCTGAAGGCGGCCGGCTTTGATTATCTCCAGTGCCAGGGGGGCTACGACGAGGGACCGGGGGGCCGGCTGGTGAGCTTCTACCACCTGGTCAAGTTGGCCTCCATGGTCGATCAGTTTTCGGCCATGGCCGAAGCCACCGGCCCCCTGCCGGCCGATGCGCGTCCGGAGGAAGTGCGTCTCAAGGTGTTCCTGCCCCGGGACGGTGCCCTCTCGATCCCCAGCCTCTATGGCCTGTTCCGCGGTGCGGACTGGCAGGAGCGCGAAACCTTCGACATGTACGGCATCTCCTACGAGGGCCATCCCCATCCCAAGCGGCTGCTGATGCCCGAGGACTGGAAGGGCTACCCGCTGCGCAAGGACTATGTGCAGCCTGATTTCTATGAGATGCAGGATGCCTATTGAACCCCTCTATGGAGCGTCTGTGCCGCTGAGCGCAGCGAGCGTTTCTTTGAGGTAGCGGGTTCCCCAGCGCTGATCGGGTTCCAGGTGGTTGCCTTCGGCCCACTCGTTCCAGGCGTTGATGAAGACGACCGGTTCAGGAAGAGCGTAGTCAGGGAGGCGTTCCACTGTCTGCCTGAGCCAGTGGCCGTAGCGCTCCGGTGTCCCATCCTGGAGGATGATGCCCCCCCAGCGGCGGCGAGCCGTGTTGTCCCAGGAGGGGGTGACACAGGGAAAGCGGGGATAGGGGGGAGCTGGCCTGGCAAGGGCGGCTTGGCAGACCTTCTCGTAGTCGATGACCCGGTGGATCTTCTTGCCTGGAGACTCATTCTTGATGATCCCCTTGATCGTTTCACGAAGGCTGGGAGTCTGCGAGGGCAGCGTACCCAGCATCGGCCAGCAGGGCTGAAATTCCACGGCGGCATCAAAGCCGAAGCTTTGGGGGTTGTTGATCTCCTCCTCTTTCGATTCAACGGAAACGAGATAGAGATCTCCAAGGCCATGGTCATGGGCGATCGAACGCCAGATTTCGGCCGTTCGGGCCGGCTGGGGCAGGGCGCTGGTGCGGTAGACCAGAAACAGCGGTTTGCCTTCGATCCTGATGTAGCGGGGATCCCTGAAGGCTGCCAACAAGGACATCAGGTGATCGCGATCGTCCTGCTCGCTGTAGATCTGCTCAAGAAGAATCTCATCATCGGACCCGTCCCAGCGCCGGGTCCAGTTTTCATTGGCCCAGCAGAGGCAGAAGGGAAAGTCAGGCTCCCCTGAAGCCAGCACGTCTTCGAAGGGCCGTTGCAGGACCCTGCGGCCATTGAACCAGTAGTGGTAGTAGCAGAAGCCGTGGATTCCGAACGCCTGGGCCAGTTCCGCCTGGGCCTGGCGCGCTTCCGGCAGGCGAAGGTCGTAGAAGCCAAGATCCGCCGGCAGATGGGGTTGGTAATGATGGCGGAACAGGGAACGTGCCTTGGCTACGTTGCGCCATTCTGTGAAGCCTTTTCCCCACCAAGCATCGTTTTCAGGAATCGGGTGGTACTGGGGAAGATAGAAGGCGATGGCCTTGGGTAAGGGCACTGCTGCACGCGAGTCCGATGGACGGATCCTAGTCTTGGAAACTCCCATGGGCCATTAGATGGTTGATCCCATGGAGTTCTGAGGCCTGCAGGCTTGTGAATGGACTCTTGCCTGAGAAAATGATAGGGCCGACGGAAAAGATCTGTCTCCGTGGGCAAGGCCATGCCGATAGCAAGGCATTCACTGGCACAGACTATTCTTCGCCGTGTACGATTGAGTTCCCCGGCTGAGGCTGTCTGTGGCGCTGGTTCCCTCGTCCATGGGCATGACGCATGCACCTTTCTTCAGCATTGTTATCCCTACATACAATCCCCAGCTTGATCGTTTCGCGAGGTGCTTGGAGAGTGTCTATAAGCAGAACTTCTCAGACTGGGAAATCATTATCATTGACTCACTCTCGGCCCGCAGCGACGATGTCAAACGGCTGGTCGGAGAGTCTGCCCATGTTCGTTACATGCAGGATCTCGAGGCCAGTGGCATCTATCCAGCCATGAATATGGCTTTGGCTCAATCTACGGGGGCTTGGGTCTTGTTCCTTGGCCATGATGATCGGCTGGCCGACCCATCTGTGCTGAGGATCGTCAGGCAGCATATCCATGCATCCAGGCTTTGCTTTTGGAGGCAGGCATACTATGGGAATGTCTTGATTGACGGGGATGCCGGTTGGGCAAAAGGTGGGGCCATCTACGATGGTGAATTCAATCTGGCGAAGCTGCTGAGGCGCAATATCTGTCATCAAGCCATCTTCTACCGAGGCTGCCATGCACGCGGTGGTCGACCGCTCTATAACCCGGACTTCCAGGTGACGGCCGATTGGGACTACAACATACGAGCCTGGACGCGTGGGGGGTACGGATACATCCCATTGACGATCTCTGTCTTTTTGGGAGGGGGGACTTCATCCTCCATGAAAGCAGATGGGTTTTATGGCGCCTTAGCCTTGACGTGGGGCTATTGGAAGCGGAAGCGCCCAATGATCCTTGCCTTGATTACGCTTGTATACTGCAAAGTTGCTGCCTTATTTCCGGAATCCACGCGTGAATCTGCTTCCAGAAGCTAACGCGAACGGGACCGTCAGCGCAACGAAGGACCCCTGGGGATCCTGCTGTGGCGTTACGAAGTGGATGGGTTGAAGCGTGGCTTGCCGCTTGGGTTGAATCTGTCCATTCCTGTCCATGTGTACCGCTCAGCTTGGCAGAAGCTATGGGCACGGGCAAGTGCTTCAAAGAGAGGCGATTGGACACAGCCACCCCAAGGTGATCGGTTGTTGATCCGGCAGGCCCGAAGGGCCGGCCTGCAGTGCGCCTAACCTGCAGAAGCTGACTGGGCCGATCCAGTTCCCTTATTCACGACTCTTTCCAGGCTTGAGTATTCTTTTGATGCCAAGATAGATCTTGATGGGACGCTCAAGTTCGCCGAGGCGCCTCTCCAGGTATTCAATCCTGCGCTTTGCGGACTCTTGCTTGTATTCGAATAGCTTGTTGGCCTCATTGAGCTGTCGAAGGGCGTGATCCAGCTTTTGTGATAGCAAAGCGACTTTCTTCCAGGTGCTGATTCCAGCGGGAGTTTCAGCTTCAAAGCTCTTTTCGTCGACCCAATCTCCCTCTAACAGCAGAGGCGGCAACGCTTTCACGTTTCTGTCGAGGTCCAAGGGCTGCGGCAGCAGTGGCTGGTAGGAGGCGCCTGGCTGACCCTGGTTCAAGCGATCGCGCCTGAGAAAGGTGAGTTCGATGACTCGCGGTATGACAAGACCTGAGCCTTCAATAGTTACTTCACCGCAGCAGTTGTTGGGATGGGCATGGACGCAGATGTGACTGTTGTCGAGCCTTCTGAGCAATGGGCCAAGCTCGTTTTCAAACTCTTCTGGATCATTGGCTGAATCAAGTCTATGCAGCTCAATCGCAATGATCCTGAAGCGGTTCAGTGTGCTTTGCTTGCAGGCAAGAAGATTCCTGTACTCGGCGCCTTCAATGTCCATTTGAAGGAGAAGATCGCCTGCCGGGTCTGGACATTCTTCTTCAACCCATTCGTCAAGGTTGATGCTGTCTTTGCCATGGTCTATGTCCAGCCATTTCTTTTTGAATGTCTGCATGAACTCAACGAGTGGCGTCTCCAGGGCTTCCAAGTCGCTGGTGTAATCACAAAGGTGGCAGACGATCCCGTATGTTATTGCCAATTCATCTTCGAAACTCTTTGTATTGTTCACTCCTGGAGAGAAGCAGGCTCTGATTCCTTGAAGATCGTCAGGAATCAGATACGCTCCATCTTCATCGCCTCCGATTCTGATCAGGGGGTATGGGCATCGCTTGGGCTTCATGATCAGGATGTCTCTGATCCTCTTCGCGAGCTCTTGCTCTTCTTTAGTCCGCGATGAAGGCATTGTTTAGGACATGCCCCATGACATAAGCTTGGCGACTGGCACCTCAAGACCTCAGTCAAATTGAGGTTATCCTAACAGGTAAATCCCTGAACTTCTCGCTCCCGCTGTCCATAAGTGTTACCCATGGAAACCCGGGTGGACAATGTCCTTGAGCATCGGCAGTGTCAGCTTGTACCTTCTGGCTTGGCCGATGCAGGATCTGGTTGGCTGGCGAGCCCTCATCCTGCATGGCCAATCTCGCCATAGGCGTTTTCGGCCTGCAGTGAAGTTGACCCGATCGTACTTGTTTGCCCCTGGACATTTATCTGCTGCGATCGTGTCAGCGGGTAAACCTGCGGGCCTTGTAAACAATGTTGTAGTAGCTTCCTCCTTGCGCGCGTCGCGCGAATCTCGATCGACGGTATTCTTTGTATCCAAGCTGCGACATGAAGGCGTTCATGTCCTTTGGTTAGCAGCAGCCAGTGTAGGCCTCAAAATCTGGGACTTCTGTCTTGATGAATAGAAAAGCTTTCAGTACTGGAATGGCTCCCTTGAGGACAAGCAACTCTGATCCCTGGGTGTCCATGATCAGTGCTTGGTAATCTCTTTCATCCAGTTGATGCACTTTGGGCAGGGATGGCAGGGTTGTACTCTTCAGGCGAATCGTGGTTGAGTAGTTGACTTCAGGCCAAATGTCCCTATGCAGATGTAGGTCGAGAATGGAGGAGGACTCCCCACTGTTGTTAGAAATGAGAAACACATACTCCTTGTCATCGACATCTGTGATCAAGGCGTTCATGGCTTTCTTCTTTGTAAGCTCTTTGGTGTTCTTTTGAAGTTGTCTGAAGATTTCGGGGATCGGCTCAACCCAGGCAACTTTCAGATCGTACTTGGCGTAGAGATTGCGCTCTTGCCCGGTATTTGCGCCGGTGAATGATGCCCGAAACTTCCTTTAGGAAGTCGTCCAGGCCTGATGGCTTTTTTCGAAGTGGGCTCAGGATTGATCGAAGAGCTTTGATCATCATTGTCTTTCCTCAGTAACTTCACCAGCGCTGCTCTTGGCTTTATCGGCTTGAGGCCCTGTAAGGGCGTTGAAGGGGCCGTTCCCTTGTCGCGACAGGACCCCGTAGCATTGCTGTGGCACCTATCGCCCGCAATGCCTGATATCTGAGGCGAGTGCGTTCGATCTGGCCTTCAGGGGTGGAATCGCTGCTAAAGCTCGATTTATCTATTGCTGGCAGGCGCGCCATGGGTTGGCCGAAATGTGAACTCCCCACAGAATTCTCGTTTTTGTGTGGCTGCCCTGCAGGTCATGGGCCTGCGATTCTCCTGCGTCCCAATCCTCAGGTCGTTTTCGGCCACCACGCTGCTGTTCGACAACCCTTTGGGGCCATGGACCTAGGGATCAGCGGCTGCAGCGCTCATCGACGTTCAACTTTCAATCCCTTTTGTGCTTCCGGTAGAACCGGATCACCTCCTTGGCCACGCTGCGTGGTTCATGGCGCAGGGTGGCGCTGGGACGGGCCCCCTGCAGGGGCGCCAGGATCACCTCATAGCCCTGATCCCTGAGGACGGAGGCCTCGCACGTCACCGGTTCGGCGCCCCGCAACCGGTAGACGTCCAGCAGGCTGGAGTCGTCCAGTTCCTCCTGGGCCAGCACGGCCGTGAACAGGCGCTGCTCCACCCCCAGGCTCGCCAGCTGGGCTTCGATCGCCCGCAGGTGGCCGCCGACGTCCAGACCGTCGGTCTCGCCGGGCTGGGTCATCAGGTTGCAGATGTAGAGCCGCGGCGCCTTGCTGGCGCTGATGGCGCTCACCAGCTCCGGCACCAGCAGGTTGGGCAGCAGGGAGGTGTAGAGACTCCCCGGCCCCAGCACGATCAGTTCCGCGTTGGCGATCGCTTCCAGGGCCCGCGGCAGGGCCGGCGGCCGCTCCGGCGTGCAGCCCAGGCGCACGATCGGACAGGGGGCGTGGCCGATCTGGGATTCCCCCTCGATCCGCTCGCCGTTCTCCAGCTCCGCCCAGAGGCGCACGTCGGCGTTGGTGGCCGGCACCACCTGGCCCTGGACCGCGAGCACCCGGCTGCTGGCGATGATCGCCGATTCCAGGCTGCCCGTGATCGCCGTCAGGGCACTCAGGAACAGGTTGCCGAAGCTGTGGCCCTCCAGGCCGCTGCCGGCCTTGAAGCGGTATTGGAACAGGCGGGTGAGCAGGGGTTCCTCCCGTGCCAGGGCCGCCAGGCAGTTGCGGATGTCGCCGGGGGGCTGCACCCCCAGCTCCCGCCGCAGCACGCCGCTGCTGCCGCCGTCATCGGCCACCGTGACGATCGCGGTGAGGTTGCTGCTGTAGCGCTTCAGGCCGCTCAGCAGGGTGGCCAGCCCCGTGCCGCCGCCGATGGCCACGATGGTGGGGCCGCGGTTCAGGCGCCGCTGGGCCAGCAGGGCATCCACCAGCAGGGTGTCCTTCTCCGGGGCCAGGGCCTGCTGGATGGCGCCGAAGCTGCGGCTCTGGCCGAGCCAGACCATGGCGGCGCCGATCAGCAGCACCAGGGGGCCGGTGATGCCCCGGGGCATCACCTGGGTGAGGCGATTGAGCCCCCAGCGGATCGTCTCGAGGGTCCAGTAGATCGGCTGCAGGTCGGCCCATACCGCCGCCCCCAGCAGGGCGATCACCAGGCCCAGGCCCGAGGTGATCATCCAGCGCTTCACCACCAGGCCGGGCTGCAGCCAGCGGGCCGCCCGCCGCGAGCGGCTCATCAGGTCCTGCTGACGGAGGTCGCCGCGGCCCACCCAGCGGGGGCGCCCCGGGCGGGAGCCGCCCCGGCGCCGGCGGGCGTTCGCAGCGGAGCCTCGAACCGTCAAGGGCAGGGCGTGGCGACGCGACACAGACCACCCGAACTGTACGGATGAAAAGCCCGTCCTGAACCGGCAGGATGGGAGCCGGGCCTCCGGGGCCCCCTCGCCGTGGTTCCTTGGCCCTCAGTCAACTCGCGCTGAAAGTTCCCCCGGCCATCCCGCCGGTGGCCCAGATGGAGAACCTCAGCATGCGCTGGGGATCCAACATGGTCCTCGACCGCGTCGACCTCAGCCTCACCCCGGGCGAGCGGCTGGTGGTGGTGGGCCCCTCGGGCTCGGGCAAATCCACCCTGCTGCGGCTGCTGGCCGGGCTGCAACTGCCCACCGATGGGCTGCTGCGCATCCACGGCGAACCCCAGACCTACCTGCGCCTGGACCAGCGCCACCCTCCGGACGTGCGCCTGGTGTTCCAGAACCCGGCCCTGCTGGCCTCGCTGTCGGTGCGCGAGAACGTCGGCTTCCTGCTCTACCGCTTCAGCGGCCTGGGCGAGCGGGAGATCGCCGAACGGGTGGACCAGGCCCTGCAGGCCGTGGGGCTGGCGGGCATCGCCGATCGCATGCCGGGCGAGCTCAGCGGCGGCATGCAGAAGCGGGTGAGCTTCGCCCGCGCCCTGATCGACGACCCCACCCTGGCCTCGGCCCGCACCCCCCTGCTGCTCTTCGACGAACCGACGGCCGGTCTGGACCCGGTGGCCTGCACCCGCATCGAGGACCTGATCGTGCGCACCTCCCGCATCGTCCACGCCTCCACCCTGGTGGTCAGCCACGTGATGAGCACGATCGACCGCTGCGCCGAGCGGGTGGCCCTCCTCTACGACGGCCGCTTCCGCTGGATCGGCTCGGTCGAGGACTTCCGCGTGAGCACCAATCCCTATGTGGTGCAGTTTCGGAGCGGTAGTCTGCACGGACCGATGCAGCCGGCCGAGAACTGAGCCCATGCGCCGGAGTGTCCGTGAAGCCCTGGTTGGATTCTCTCTGCTGGCGGCGATCGCCAGCGGGCTGGGTCTGTGGTTCTGGCTGCGGGGGATCTCCCTGAGAGGGAACACCTGGACGATCCGCGCCAGCTTCGCCGACGCCGCCGGCCTGGCCGACCGTTCTCCGGTCACCTTCCGCGGGGTGCTGGTCGGCAGCGTGCGCCGGGTCACCGTCACCGACGCGGCCGTGGTGGCCGAGCTGGAGATCACCGACCCACGCCTGCGTCTGGCCCGGCCCCTGGTGGCCCGGGTCGGCAATGCCTCCCTGCTGGGAGGAGATGCCCAGGTGTCCCTGCTGGCCGGCGGTCCCCCCCTGCCGGCCAGCCTGCCCGGCCCTCGGGAGCGGGGCTGCGACAACACGCGCATGGTCTGCAACGGCGGCAAGGTGACCGGTGTCGCCGCGGCCAGCCTCGACACCGTCACCGAGACCGTCCAGGGCCTGCTCGACCAGGCGGAAAAGGAACAGCTCGTTCAGCAGATGGTGGCGGCCACGGCCGCCTTCTCCAAGACCGCCAGGGAGACCGAGCTGCTCACCAAAAGTGGCCAGGTGTTCCTGCGCGACGCCCAGGTGCTGGTCAGCCAGCTGAACCGTTCGGCGGGCAAGGTGGACCCGATTCTGAGCAACCTCAACCTCGCCAGCGCCGATGCCGCCCGGGCCTCCAAGCACGTTGGCAACCTGGCGGCGGCACTGGACAACCCCAAGACCGTGGCTGACCTGCAGGCCACCCTCACCAACGCCAAGCAGCTCACCGACCGCTGGTCGGCTGTCGGCGGCGACGTGAGCAAGCTCACGGGTGATCCCAAGTTCCTCGACGGCATTCGCAGCGTCTCGATCGGCCTGGGCCGGTTCTTCGAGGAGCTCTACCCCGCCGAGGTGGATGCGGCGCGTGACCGCAAGGCCCGCCAGGACGCCCGCCAGCAGGAGGCCAGGGCCGCCCGCGAGGCCGCCCAGGACCGGCTCGCCCCCACCGTCAGAAACCGTTGATCGCCTCCAGGGCGATGGCGGCGATGGCCTGGTCGCTCGCCTTGGGCAGCTGCACGTAGCGGCCGCCGGCCGCCTCGGCCAGCTCCCTGCCCATGCCGCTGCCGATGAACTTCCGCTCGGTGTCGATCACCAGCAGCCGCAGGCCGAGGCTCTGGTAGCGGCTCGCCACCTGCCGCAGCTCCTCCTTGAGGTCCACCGGTTCCTCCCCCTCCAGCACCGGCTGGCCCAGGGAACGGCTCAGGGGCACATTGCCGCGGCCGTCGGTGATGGCCACCACCACCACCTGGCCCAGATCGCCGGTGGCCAGGGCGTTCGCCCCCACCCGGGCCGCCTGGGCGAGGCCGTGGGCCAGGGGTGAGCCGCCGCCGCAGGGCATCGACTCCAGTCGGCGGCGGGCGGCGGTGATCGAGCGGGTGGGCGGCAGCAGCACCTCGGCCTGCTCGCCGCGGAAGGTGATCAGGGCCACCTCATCGCGGTTTTCGTAGGCCTCGGTGAGCAGGCGGATCACGGCCCCCTTGGCGCTCTGCATCCGATTCAGGGCCATCGAGCCGCTGGCATCGACCAGGAAGATCACCAGGGCGCCGGCCTTGCGCTGCAGCTGCTTGGCCCGCAGGTCCCCCTCCTCCACGATCACCTTGCGGTGCGGCTCCCTGGCGCGGCGGGCCTTCTGGTAAGGCGCGGCGGCCCGCAGGGTGGCGTCGATGGCGATGCGGCGCACGGGGCCCCGGGGCAGCATCGGCTTCACGTAGCGGCCGCGGCTGTCGCTGAACACCACCGCCCGGCTGCCGCTGCCGCCGCTCTTGGCTTTCGCCGAGGCGAACACCAGCAGGTCGGGGTCGATGGCGGTGGCCTCCGGATCGAGCAGGAATTCCTCCGGGATCTGGGGCGGGGCCTGGTCCTCGGGACTGTCGTCCTGGTCGTCGTCGTCCTGATCCTCAGGCTCCTCACTCTCAGGCTCCTGCTCCGGCGGCTCCGGTTCCTCGGGGGGCTGCTCCCCCTGGGGCGGTGGCGGCGGCGGCGGCTCCATGGGCTGGTCGGGATCCGGGGGCGGCAGCTGCAGGGCCCGCGGGGCGATCACCAGGCGCACCGCCACCTGCAGATCGTCTGCATCCACCCGGTCGCGGCCGGAGAGGGCCGCATGGGCCCGGGCCACCCGCACGGCGTAGAGCTCGGCCCGGTGCCCCTCGACGCCGCCGCGGATGGCTTCGGTGACCAGGTAGCGGATCTGCTCCCGGTCGATGACCACATCCGGCAGCCATTGGCGGGCCAGCAGCAGCTGGGTGGCCAGGGCTTCGGTCTCCTCCTGAAAGCGGGCGCCGAAGGCGGCGCTGGAGGCGCCGTGGTCGAGGGCCGAGCGGGTGATCGCCACCCGCTGGTCGGTGTCGAGCAGCTGGTTGGCCGACAGGGCGATGGCGAAGCGGTCGAGCAGGTGGTCGCGCACCGCCCCCTCTTCCGGGTTGTAGGTGGCGATCAGCAGGCAGCGGCAGGGGTGCGACAGGCTCAGCCCCTCCCGTTCGATGCGGTTTTCGCCGGAGCCCACCGCCGCCAGCAGCAGGTTGGTGATGCCGTCATCCAGCAGGTTGAGCTCGTCGACGTACAGCACGCCCCGGTGGGCCTCCGCCAGCAGCCCGGGCTGGAACACCGGCGCCCCGGCCGTCAGGGAGGCGGCCACGTCCACCGAACCGATCAGCCGGTCTTCGGTGACGCCCAGGGGCACCTGGATGAAGGGGGCTGGAATCACCCGGGTGGGCAGCAGGGCGCCTGGATCGGTGCCGCTGGCATCACCGCCCAGTTCGGTGATGCGGCGCCGGGTGGCCCCGTCCCACTCGTCGGGCCGGGAGGGATCGGCCTGCCGCAGCCCCGGACCATCGGCCAGATCGATGACATCGATCGGCGGCAGCAGGGCATGGAGCCCCCGGGCCAGCACCGACTTGCCGGTGCCGCGACCGCCGGCGATCACCACGCCGCCCAGGCCGGGGTCCACGGCCGCCAGCAGCAGGGCCAGCTTCAGGGTGCCGTGGCCGGTGATGGCGGCCAGCGGAAAGCTGCCGGTGGGCGCGGCACCGGCGGGCGCGGCAGGGGACCCGCTGACGACCATGGGGCAGTGGCTGGGTGGGTTGGCCAGTCTCGCCGACCGGGTGGCAGCGGGTGGCGGCCCTCTGACCCCGATACCCTGCCTGGGTGTCAGGCCCCGGTCGGCCGCCGATGACCCGCCGTCCCACCAACGTTCACGAGCGCTACCACGCCCACGTCTATTTCGGCGCCGCTGAAGCGGCGCAGGCCGGCGCCCTCTGTGGGGCCGCCGGAGCCCGTTTCGGCCTGCCGGTGGGCCGTCTCCACCTCGAGCCGGTGGGACCCCATCCGGTCGGCAGCTGCCAGATCAGCTTCAGCCAGGCGGACTTCGAGGCCCTGATCCCCTGGCTCGAGACCCACCGCGGCGGCCTCACGGTGCTGGTGCATGGCATCACCGGCCATGATCTGGCCGATCACACCGACCATGCCGCCTGGCTGGGGGAGCCCGTCCTCCTCAACCTGGCGGTCTTCGGCGGCTGAGCCGATGCCTCCCACCCCGGCTCCACCACCGTCTGGCCCCTCTGCGTCCAGCCTGGCCATCGCCATCGGGGCCAACCTCGGTGATCCCGTCGCCACCTTCACGGCCGTGCGGCCGCGGCTGGAGGCCGAGCTGCGGGCCTGGGCGGCGGCCCCCCTGCAGCTGAGCTGGTCGCCCCGGTTCCGCACCCAGCCGGTGGGGGGGCCGCCGGGACAGCCGCCGTACCTCAACGCGGTCCTGCTGGCGCGGCTCGCGTCTGCGCCGGTGCCGGCGGCGCCCTGGCCTGATCCCACCGGGCTGCTGGCGCGGCTTCTGCAGCTGGAGGCGGCGTTCGGCCGGGAGCGCCGCGAGCGCTGGGGACCCCGTCGTCTCGACCTCGACCTGCTCTGGTGCGGGGCCATGGCCTGCCCAGGCCCGGAGCTGGTGCTGCCCCACCCGCGCCTGGGGGAGCGGGCCTTCGTGCTGGCCCCGCTGGCGGCGATCGATCCGGACCTTCCCCTTCCCCTGGCGCCCGCCGGTCCCCCCCGCACGGCCTCCGCAGGCCTGGCGGCCCTGCCGCGGGCCGCCCTGGAGCCGCCCCCCCAGGTGCTGCCTGGAACGACGGGCTGGCCGGAAGGGCCCTGAACCGCGCCCACCGGCCCCCGCCCGTCACACTGGGGGCCCCAATGGCCCGCCCCATGGCTCCCCTGCCGCCCCCCGAGCCCAGCACCCATCTGGAGACCACCGCCGCCCTGCAGGCCCGCAAGGTGCGTTTCGAGCTCAACCGGGTGGTGCTGCCGATCGGCATCGAGGGCACCTACGGCGTGATCCGCCATCCGGGCGCCTCCCTGGCGGTGCCGGTGCTCGAGGACGGCCGGGTGGTGATCCTGCGCCAGTACCGCTTCGCCGTGGCCGGGCGGCTGCTGGAGTTCCCGGCCGGAACCCTGGAGGAGGGGGAGGAGCCCCTGGGCTCGATGCGGCGGGAGCTGGAGGAGGAGACCGGCTACAGCGCCAGCCGCTGGGACCCCCTTGGGGCCATGTACCCCTGCCCCGGCTACTCCGACGAGGTGATCCACCTCTTCCTGGCCCGCGATCTCACCCTGCTGCAGGACCGCCCCCCCGGCGATGACGACGAGGACATGGAGGTGCTGCTGCTCGAGCCGGCCCAGCTGGATGCGCTCCTGGCCAGCGGCGACGAGGCCCTGGACGGCAAAACGGTCACGGCCTGGTACCGCGCCCGTCAGCTGCTCGGACTCTGATGGCCCCGGAGCGCTGGCTGTTCTGGCATCGCCGCGACCTGCGCCTGGCCGACAACCTGGGCCTGGCGGCGGCCGCCGCCGCTACCCCGGCGGTCACCGGCCTCTACGTGCTGGATCCGGCGATCCTCTCGGACCCGCTCATGGCGCCGGCCCGGGCCTGGTTCCTCTGCGAGAGCCTGCGGGAGCTGGCGGCCCGCTGGCGGGCGGCCGGCAGCCGGCTGCTGATCCTTCAGGGCGAGCCGACCGCCCTGGTGCCCCTGGCGGCCCGGGCGGCAGGCGCCGCGGTGGTGGCCTGGAACCGGGAGGTGGAGCCCTACGGCCGCGAGCGCGACCGGAAGGTGGCGGCGGCGCTGCAGGGCCAGGGCACCCGGGTGCTGGTGGACTGGGACCAGCTGCTGGTGGCACCGGAGGTGATCCGCACCGGCGCCGGCGAGCCCTACCGGGTCTATGGCCCCTTCCTGCGCAACTGGCGCGGCCAGGTGGAGGGGCGGGCCGGGCTCGGTGCCGGATCGGCCGGCGGCCTGGAGCCGGTGGCGGCGCCAAGCGCTCTGCGGGATCTCGATCCCGGCGCCCTGCCGGCGGAGCGCGCTTCCTTGTGGGAGGCCCTGCCCAGGCTGGACACCGTGCCCAGCGCCGAGGAGCTGGGCTTTCTTTTCAGCGGCGCCGATCTCTGCCCCTGCCGCCCCGGGGAGGCGGCGGCCCTGGCCCAGCTGCAGGCCTTCGCCGACGGTGGCGTCAACGGCGGTCCCCTGGCGGCCTACGAGCCGGGTCGCAACCTGCCGGGGGAGGCCGGCACCTCCGGGCTGTCCGCCGCCTTGAGCGTCGGCACCCTCAGCCCCCGCCAGGCCTGGGCCGCCGCCCAGGAGGCCCGCGCCCTCGCCCGCAGCACCGAGGCCCTCACTTCCATTGGCGTCTGGGAGCAGGAGCTGGCCTGGCGCGAGTTCTACCAGCAGGCCCTGTTCCATTTCCCCGAGCTGGCCGACGGCCCCTACCGCCCCCAGTGGCGCCACTTCCCCTGGGAGAACGACCCCGAGCGGCTGCGGGCCTGGGAGGAGGGGCTCACCGGCCTGCCGATCATCGATGCCGCCATGCGCCAGCTGAACGAGAGCGGCTGGATGCACAACCGCTGCCGCATGGTCGTGGCGTCCTACCTCGTCAAGGACCTGATCATCGACTGGCGCCATGGCGAAAAGGCCTTCATGGTCCGCCTGGTGGACGGCGATCTGGCGGCCAACAACGGCGGCTGGCAGTGGAGCGCCAGCAGCGGCATGGATCCACGCCCCCTGCGCATCTTCAATCCCTCCACCCAGGCGGCGAAGTTCGATCCGGAGGCCACCTACATCCGCCGCTGGCTGCCGGAGCTGGCCCATGTGGCCACCGCCGACCTGATCAGCGGCGAGATTGCGCCGCTGGAACGGCGCGGCTACCCGGCGCCGATCGTCAGCCACAAGGTCCAGCAGGCCCGCTTCAAGGCCCTCCACGCCGCCCTGCCCCGGGGCTAGGCGGGGGCTGTCTCAGGCGACGACCGCTTCGGCCCCCACCAGGCTGCGCACGGCGGCGATGACGCTGTCCTGCTGCTCGGCAGTGAGTTCCGGGAAGATCGGCAGGCTGAGCACTTCGGCGCAGAGCCGTTCGGTGATCGGCAGGCTGCCGGGTCCGTAGCCGAGGGAGGCGTAGGCCGGTTGCCGGTGGATGGGGATCGGGTAGTAGATGATCGTCGTGACGCCCGCCTCCTGGAGCTGCTGCTTGAGCCAGTCGCGGCAGCAGGCCTCGGGCAGTCCGTAGCTGGCGCTGTCGGCGGCCGGGGTGCAGCGTCCCCCGCAGGCGCTGGTGGCGGCGGGGCAGCGGGGCACCCGCACCACGAACTGGTTCCAGCTGTGGCCCTCCGGTCCGGGCGCAGCCGGCACCAGGCCCGGCAGGCCCGCCAGTTCCCGCTGGTAGCGCTCGGCGATGGCTCGACGCCGCTCCACCCAGCCGGGCAGGTGGGGCAGCTTCACCATCAGGACGGCGGCCTGCATGGCATCGAGGCGGCTGTTGTAGCCCAGATCGGTGTGCAGGTAGCGGCGGGGCATGCCGTGCACGGCCAGCTCCCGGATCCGCTGGGCCAGCTCGGCGTCACCGCAGACCACCATGCCGCCGTCGCCCGCGGCGCCGAGGTTCTTGGTGGGGAAGAAGCTGAAGCAGCCGGCGTCGCCCCAGCCGCCCACCGGCCGGCCGGCCCAGCTGGCGCCGCTGGCCTGGGCGCAGTCCTCGATCACCCGCAGGCCGTGGGCGGAGGCGATGGATGTGATCCGCTCCATGTCCACCGGCCGGCCGAACAGGTGCACGGGCATCAGGGCCCTGGTGGCGGGGGTGATGGCGGCCTCGATCGCCTCCGGATCGATCAGGTAGGTGTCCGGGTCCACGTCCACGAACACCGGCGTGGCCCCCACGGCGCTGATTGCTTCGGCGGTGGCGAAGAAGCTGAAGGAGCTGGTGATCACCTCGTCGCCGGCGCCGATCCCCAGGGCGCGCAGCGCCAGGACCAGGGCATCGGTGCCGCTGTTGCAGCCGATGGCATGGGGCACGCCGCAGGCCTCGGCGAAGGCGGCCTCAAAGCCGTTGATCGTGCTCCCCCCGATGTACTGGCCACTGCGCAGGACGTCCAGGACGGCCTGGTCGAGGGCGTCTCCGAGCTGGTGCAGTTGCTCGCTGAGACTGAAGGGGGGCACATGCATGGCGGCAACATTAAGCCTGCGGATCCGACCGCCGCCGCCGCCACCCTGGAAGAGTCAGCCGCTGAACCAGGGGGGCTCGGCACCGGCCCGCCACTTGATGTTGCAGCCGATCGCCGGCCGCTGCGGTTCCGGCACCGGCCGCCCCTCCAGCAGGGCCGCCAGGGCCGCCCGCAGATCCCGCCCATCGCAGGGCTCACCGCCGGGACGGCTGCCATCCAGCTGGCCCCGGTAGGCGAGCCGGTGGGCCCGATCGAAGAGAAAGACGTCCGGGGTGCAGGCGGCCCGGAAGGCCTGGGCCACGCTCTGGTCGGG
This sequence comes from Synechococcus sp. FACHB-909, assembly GCF_014698945.1. Lineage (NCBI taxonomy): Bacteria > Bacillati > Cyanobacteriota > Cyanophyceae > Synechococcales > Synechococcaceae > Synechococcus > Synechococcus sp. FACHB-909. Next base: position 46,283 of record NZ_JACJTY010000005.1, read on the forward strand.
GTCCTGCAGGTAGGGGAAGGTCCAGCCCCGGGCCGCGGCCTGGGCCGCCATCCCCGCCGGCCCGTCCTGGGGATGGCTGGCGGTGCTGTTGCTGCAGAGGCCGATCAGGCCCGCCCGCCCCTCCAGGTCGCCCTGCAGCCGGGTGAGTTCCGCCTCCACATGCTTCACGAACGGGCAGTGGGGGCACAGGAACAGCACCAGCACGGGGCTGCCGAACGGCGCGGCGGCTTCGAGCGGGCCACCCGTGACGGGCCGCAGCGCGGCCCGCATGGCGTCCAGCGGCAGCGGCGTGCCGAGGGGCAGCATGGTGGAGCTCGTGAGAACCATGGCTGTGCTGCCGCCCTTGCTGCAGAGCGGATGGGGGAGAGCGGGCAAGGATCATCGCCGCCACCGAGCCATCCCCGCCGTGTCGCCACCGTGCCGTCTGCTGGTGCTGCCGCTTCTGGCGGCCGTGCTCACCGGCTGTGTGCCCGCTGATCAGCGTCCCAGCGGCCGGGTGTATCCCCTGCCGAGACACCAGCCCAACGACGGCCTCGCCGTGGTGAGCCGGCCCGGCGGCGAAGGCCTGCACATCTGGATCGAGACCGACACCGCGCGCCCCGGTGTCTGCCGGCCGCGCTGGCTTCCGGACGCCGCCCGGCTGCGCGGCGGCAACGGCCCCCAGCCCACCAGCTTCGGGCTGGCCCCGCGGGAGGAGTTCTTCCAGGCCCTGGACCGGGGCACGGTGCGTCTGGCCCTGCGCCGCCAGATGGAGGCGCTCTGCCGCCAGCGGGCCCCTGGCAGCACCTTCCTGTGGGAGCCGCCCCCGCGGACCGCGGCCGAGCACCGGCCGCCGGTCCTGCCCCTGCTGGAGGAACCCGATCTGCTCAGCGACCCGCGGGCGATCCGGCGGGCTGAAAAGCAGCTGCTGGGTCTGCCCCTCACCCCCGAGGACCTTGAGGAGCCCGGGGCAATGGACCACGGGGGCTGGTGACGGCCGTCGCCTCAGCGGCTCAGGCCAGGGCCGCGGCGCCCACGTAGCCCTCAGGCAGCACGAGGGGCCAGGCCTCCGGATCGGGTTCCCCCGGGGCCGGCGGCGGGCCGAACAGCCCCAGCCCCCTGGCCTTGAGGCGCGCCTCCAGCCGGCACCAGGCGGCCAGGAAGGCCTGCTCGCGCTGCTGCTGCGGCAGGGTGCCGATGGCGCTCCATTCCCCCGGCGGCAGACAGCGGCGGGCGATGCTCTCCCACTCCGGCACCGGCCGACCCTGCTCCACATCCACCCCCACCGGCCGACGGGGGTGAAAGCCCAGCAGGATCAGGTCCCCCGAATGGGAGACGTTGAAGCGGGGAGGCGGCTCCCCCCCGTCCGACGGCGGCAGCAGTTCCGGCTTGCCATGGGGACCGGCACCCAGCACGAGGCCGGCGGGGTCGCACCCCAGCCAGCTCCCCAGAATCAGCCGCAGGGCGCCGCGACCGAGCAGGAAGCGTTCGCCATCCCCCTCGCCCCGGAGCCGGTGCAGGCGTTGCCGTTCGCCTGCCTGCAGCAGATCCCCCAGGGGGGTGAGCAGGGCCCGGACGTCCGGATCGCGGCGATCGATCAGCAGCAGCAGGGGAGGCCCGTCGGACCCGGCGGGGGGCCAGGGCGGCGGAGCCACGGCAGGGCCCATCCGGGGCGGCCAGCGCTGAGGCCGGAGCAGCCAGGGCCCCCCCGCGGGTGGGGGAGAATCGCCGGATTGCATTCCTTCGCCCTCCGGCGCCCTGTTCCCCATGCTCCTTGATCTGCGCGGCAAGAAGGCTCTCGTCACCGGCATCGCCAACAACCGCTCGATCGCCTGGGGCATCGCCCAGCAGCTGGCGGCGGCGGGTTGCGAACTGGGCATCACCTACCTGCCGGACGACCGGGGTCGCTTCGAGGGCAAGGTGCGCGAACTCACCGCCCCCCTGAACCCCACCCTGTTCGAGCCCCTCGACGTGCAGAACCCTGCCCAGATCGAGGCCCTGTTCCAGCGCATCGCCGAGCAGTGGGGAACGCTGGATGTGCTGATCCACTGCCTGGCCTTCGCCGGTAAGGACGAGCTGGTGGGAGATTTCAGCGCCATCAGTCCAGAGGGCTTCGCCCGGGCGCTGGAGGTGAGCGCCTATTCCCTGGCGCCCCTCTGCCGCCACGCCAAGCCCCTGTTCAGCCCGGGGGCCAGCGTGATCACCCTGAGCTACCTGGGGGCCGAGCGGGCGATCCCCAACTACAACGTCATGGGGGTGGCCAAGGCGGCCCTGGAGGCCTCGGTCCGCTACCTGGCGGCGGAGCTGGGCCCCGAGCAGCAGGTGCGGGTGAACGCCATCAGCGCCGGCCCGATCCGCACCCTGGCCAGCTCGGCCATCGGCGGCATCCTTGACATGATCCACAACGTTGAGGAGAAGGCCCCCCTGCGCCGCACCGTCACCCAAGATGAGGTGGGCGCCACCGCCGCCTTCCTGGCCAGCCCCCTGGCCAGCGGTATCACCGGCCAGGTGATCTACGTGGATGCCGGGTATTGCATCACGGGGATGTGAGCCAGCCCTGTCTTCCGTCGGCCAGAGGGTGCTCGGCACTGGAGAGTCCTTGAGCGACCCCACGCAGCGAACGATTGTCGATAAGGGAGTTGCGGGGCTTGGCAATCGCCTTCAGGCCCTGGGCCATTGCTGTGATCTCTCCAGACGATTCAACGCTTTTCTGTGTGTTGACTGGACCAATAACTCATGATCCGCGAATCGGAGCCATGGCCGACCTCATCGCCGTCATCTCGAAGGTGAATGAGGAAAAGTTTTCGCCCCAGGCTCCCTGTGTCCGGATCGATCAGGCCGTGAGTTCGGCTTTTCTGGCGCAGGCCTCTGAGTTCAGGCCCGCCTGCCCCCAGCCGGTTCTGGGCTATGTCGGCACGTTCTGGGATCGCCAGGACATCGATCTGCTGCGCAGGATCGCCCTGGAGCGGCCCCACTGCCGGCTTCTGCTGGTGGGTCCCGAACTCAACCGGCGCCTGTCGGACTCCGGCCTGCTCGGCCTCGGCAATGTGGAGTGGCTGGGGAGCCTTCCCAATGATCAGGTGCCGATGCAGTTGAAGCGGATGAATCTCTGCCTGATTCCCCATCTCGATACGCCCTTCTCGCGGTTGATGGGTCCGCTGAAACCCTTTCAATACATCGCCAGCGGCAAGCCGGTGGTCTCCTCCGCCGTGGAAGGGCTGGAGCTGGCCGAGGATCTGATCCGGATCGAAAAGGATCCCGACCGCTTCCTGCAGGCCATCGATGAGGAACTGGTCTCCGACAGTCCGGAGAAGTTCCTTGCGCGGGTGGCCTTCGCCCGGGCCCAGACATGGGAAAACCGGGTGGAACGGATCCTGGCGGCCCTGCCGGCTCAGCCCTGAGGCATCGGCATCAGGGCCCCCATCCACTCGATGCTGGTGGTGTGCAGGTTGTAGTACGCCGCCTCCACCTGCAGCCGGCCCGATCGGAGCCTGTCGGTGAGCATCACGCTGGAATCGACGAGGTTGCGGGCGGCGTTGAGGGTGTGACGGCGGCAGGCCTCCTCCAGGTTGTGTTCTCCGCCGAGGCTGAACAGCTCCATGCGCAGCTGGCCCACCACCTGGGCCAGGCTCGGGGTCAGGTTGAGCTCCCGGTCGAAGGCGGCCGCCACCGCCCCGCAGGCGGCGTGGCCGAGCACCACGATCACCGGCACCTCCAGATGGCTCACGGCGTATTCGAGCGAGGCGATCGCGGCCACGGTGCTCATCGTGCCGGCGTTGCGCACCACGAACAGATCGCCGAAGCCCGTGTCGAACAGCAGCTCCACCGGCACCCGCGAGTCGGCGCAGCCCAGGACCGCCGCCACGGGAGTCTGGCCCGCTTCCACCTCCAGCATCCGCAGGCGATCGCTGTGGGGGTGGAGCACATGGCCGTCGAGAAAGCGCTGGTGCCCGGCGCGCAGCTGATCGAGGACGGCACCCGGACGTTCATGCATGGCACTCACCCCACCACCCCTGGCGGCCCGCCGCCGTAGCGCTGCACACCATGGGCACCCCGATCGCCATGGGCGCATCGGACCGCCGGAGCACGGCCCCGGGGGCTTTGGCATGATTCAGGTCCGGCCCGTCGCCTTCGCTCGCGTGTCCATCAGCCCTCCACGCACCGGCCCCCAGCGCACCGGCGAAGTCCATCGCGTCACCGGTGAAACCGACGTGCACGTGGCCCTCGATCTCGACGGCACCGGCCGCTGCCAGGTGGCGACCGGCGTGCCGTTCCTCGACCACATGCTCCACCAGATCGCCAGCCACGGCCTGCTGGACCTGGAGATCACCGCCCGGGGCGACACCCACATCGACGACCACCACACCAATGAGGACGTGGGCATCGCCCTGGGCCAGGCCCTCGCCCAGGCCCTGGCCGACCGCCGGGGCATCCGCCGCTTCGGCCACTTCCTCGCCCCCCTCGATGAGGCCCTGGTGCAGGTGGCCCTCGACTGCTCCGGCCGGCCCCACCTCAGCTACGACCTGGCCATCCCCGCCCAGCGCATCGGCACCTACGACACCGAACTGGTGCGGGAATTCTTCGTGGCGGTGGCCAACAACGCCGGCCTCACCCTCCACATCCGCCAGCTGGCGGGGGTGAATTCCCATCACATCGTCGAGGCCGGATTCAAGGCGTTCGCCCGCGCCCTCGACCAGGCGGTGGAGATCGATCCCCGCCGCGGTGGGGCCGTGCCCAGCAGCAAGGGGGTGCTGGAGCGTGCCGGCCACGCCGGTGCCTGACCGGTGCGTGGCGACTAGCATCAGGTGATCTGCGTACGCGCCATGCGTCCTTTCCTTTTGCTGGTGGCGGGTTTGACGGCCGCCCTTGCCGTGGCTGCCCCCGCCCGTGCCGCCGACTGCCTGCCGAGCCAGGTCGAGGCGGCCCCCTGTGCCGTGTCCCAGCCCCCCTGCCCGGTGGTGGAGCTGCCCTGCGAGGCCTGAGGGCGGGACGGCCGCCCACGCCTTCACACTCCGTTACGTGATAATCGGGGCAGCGCACTGCGCTGTTCTTCCCGTGGGCTGATCCGATGACCGTTGCCTCCCCCGCCGCTGCGGCCTCGCCTGCCTACGACCGCGCCGACTGGGCCAGCTCCTTCTGCAACGTCAGCGTCGAGCTCAGCGACGAGCCCCTCGTCGCCGCCCGTGGCGCCATCCCGGCCGAGCTGAGCGGCACCCTCTACCGCAACGGCCCCGGCCGGCTTGAGCGCGGTGGCCACTGGGTCCACCACCCTTTCGATGGCGACGGGATGATCACGGCCCTGCGCTTCTCCGAGGGTGGCGCCCGGCTCAGCAACCGCTTCGTGCGCACCGAGGGCTGGTTGGCCGAGGAAAAGGCCGGCACGGTGCTCTACCGGGGCGTGTTCGGCACCCCCAAGCCCGGCGGCCCGCTGGCCAACGCCTTCGATCTGCGGCTCAAGAACATCGCCAACACCCATGTGGTGCGACTCGGCGACCAGCTGCTCGCCCTCTGGGAGGCCAGCTCCCCCCATGCCCTCGATCCCCTCAGCCTCGAGACCCGCGGCCTGACCCTGCTGGACGGGGTGCTCAAGCCGGGTGAGGCCTTCAGTGCCCACCCCCGCTTCGATCCCGGCCACCACGGCGCTCCCCGGATGGTCACCTTCGGTGTCAAGGCCGGCCCCCGCAGCACGGTGCGCCTGATGGAGTTCGCCGCCGACGGCCCCGGGGCCGGGACGCTGCTGGCCGACTCCAGCCACAGCTTCGGTGGTTTCGCCTTCCTGCACGATTTCGCCATCACCCCCAACTGGGCGGTGTTCCTGCAGAACGCCATCGACTTCAACCCCCTCCCCTACGTGCTCGGCCGCAAAGGGGCCGCACAATGCCTGAAGTCCCGGGCCGGTGCCCGCGGCCAGTTCTGGCTGATTCCGCGCCAGGACGGCGCCTTCGCCGGCCAGGAGCCGCGTGTGCTGGAGGCCCCGGAAGGCTTCGTGTTCCACCACCTCAACGCCTGGGAGGACGGCGATGCGGTGGTGGTCGACAGCATCTTCTACGCCGATTTCCCCTCCATCGGCCCTGATCAGGACTACAAGGAGGTCGACTTCGACCGCATCCCGGAGGGCCTGCTGGAGCGCTGCCGTCTCGACCTGGCCAGCGGCACGGTCACGGCCACGCGGCTGAGTGAGCGCACCTGTGAATTCGCCATGGTGGCGCCGGCCCGGGTGGGGCTCGAGAGCCGCTACGGCTGGATGGCGGTGGCCGAACGGGAGCGCGGCAATGACCCCCTGCAGGCCCTGATGAAGCTCGATCTCGCCAGCGGCGAGTCCCGGGTCTGGAGTGCGGCGCCCCGCGGTTTCTTCAGTGAACCGATCATGGTGCCCCGTCCCGGCGCCACGGCCGAGGACGACGGCTGGGTGCTCGGCCTGGTCTGGAACGGTGCCCGCAGCGCCAGCGATCTGGTCGTCCTCGATGCCGCCTCGATGGGCGAGGTGGCCGTGCTGGAGCTTCCCCTGGCCATCCCCCATGGCCTGCATGGCAGCTGGGTGGCTGCCTGAGGTTGCGCCAATCTGCCGGCGGCTGAAGGATCAGCGCCGCAGCAGCCCTCGGACCCGGCGCGCCACCTTGCGGGTCAGGTTGAGCAGGGGCCAGAGCAGGGAGAGGGGAAAGGGCTGGCGAACCAGCGGGGTTTCGGCCTTCCGGTAATCCTTGTAGAGCCGACGATGGGCGTTCGGGTCTGCCGAGCCATCGAAGACGCTGTACTGCAGACCGATCTCCTCGCTGCCGACCAGGCGCCGGTGGGGATGGGCCGCCAGGATCCGGTGGATGCTCTGGGTGTAGACGACCGGGCCGGTGGTGCAGATCACCGCCTCCCAGGGATTGGTGAAGGCGAAGGGATTGAAGCGATCGATGTTGCTGAGTACCGCAGCGATCACGGCGGCCAGATACGGATGGCCCGGAGAGGCGATGACGTGCCACTGCTGGAATTCGCCGCCCGGGATTCCGGCCAGTCGCCGGTGGGTGCCCCAGCCGGCATGGGGACTGCCGGCCCCATGGTCCCACTGGCTCAGCAGGAAGGCATCATCGTCGCGCAGCCCCTCGGAGAGCGGCCGGGTGACGCCGACCTTGACGTCCAGATAGACACCGCCGAAGTGGTAGATGCACAGATAGCGGAACAGATCGGCCCGGGCGGCACCGTAGGCAGGATCGATTCGCTGATAGCGGGCCAGGATCGCCTCGCCGTAGGTGTCGCCGATGAAGCGCTCACGATCGTGATCGTCGTAGAAGCGATAGCTGAAGTCCGGGTTGAGGGCTTCGATCGCGCGGCAGTTCTGTTCCAGCACGGCCGGCATCCGGCTCCTGGTGCTGAAGGTCTGGTGGATGATCCTGGGGATGCCGCGGCTGGCCGGAGGATGGGAGGCCAGGGACGCCCCTGAAAGCAGCCACGCGCTGGCTCGGTTCACCCCGCTCCGCCCCTGCATCGTCTCCCCCATCGTCCAGCCGTGACAGGACCGCGCCGGCCTCAGCCGCGCGAGAAACGGGTGAAGGTGGCGGGGGAGAAGAGATGACCTTCGGAAAGGGCGATGGCGACCACGGCATCGGCGTCGGCGGCTGCATCCACACGGGCCTTGAGGGCCGGATCGGCGGCCACCTTGGCGAGGAAAGCGTTGAGCTGGGATTTGGACATGGGACCATCGACTACTGACTCTCTCTGTCCTACTCCATTCCGGAGCGCGGCCCGGAGCCTGATCTCTCGTTCCGTTCCTGCCATGGCCTGGTTCATCAAGACCGAGACCTTCCGGCTCCCCCATGATGCGGTGATTGCTCACCTGCAGGAGCACCGCCTCTGGGTAGAGCGGCTGCGCTTGGAGGGCTGCAGGATCAGCAGCGGGTATCTGGTGGACGACCAGGGGCGGCCCGGCGGCGGCGGCCTGCTGCTGCTCGAGGCCCCCGACCATGCAGCCGCCCTCGCCCTGGTGCTGCAGGATCCGATGGTGATCGCCGGTTGCGCCCACTGGCAGCTGCAGGGATGGCGGCCGGCGGTGGGGGACTTGGAGGTGCGCTGACAAGCGCACTAGCGATCCATGCTGGAACGGTCCAGCCCAAGAGCCTGAGCAAGTGCTTCTCTTGATTGCATGTTGATTGACTCCGCTGTTTTTGTCGCCAGCGAACCATCCTTCATAGCTGCGATCGGATCCGCAAGTCTGGAGATCACGCCCTCGGCAAACTCTTCCTTTGAATTTGCGATCAGAATTCCTTGGCCATGATAAGCATCAAGACCGCTGGAGCCGCATGTTGTTGAAACGACGGAGCGTCCGAATGACAAAGCTTCAACCGTCTTGATCTTCAAGCCAGTTCCCAGGCGTATGGGATTGATAGCGAAGAGGATCTGTGAATAGAATTGGGACAGTGATGGAACATTCCCAACGGGCTTCACGCTTGCACTTTCAGGGATTTCATTGCCGGCAGAACCTGCAATCAAGAAAACAGCATTGGGTTGCTTGGCTCTGATGAGCGGCCAGACGTCGCGCAAAAACCAATGCAGACTTTCCAGATTGGCCGAGCTGTCGGAGGCAATGTAGCCAAAGGTGCTGATGGCGTCTGGAAGAAAATCCAATGGGCGGATGTCTGTGAAATGTCCCACGGTGAAGACGGACCGCTTGCCATGGGTAAGCCTGGCAAAGAATTCGGATTCTTCGTGTTGAATTCCCAGAATATGGTTGGCTCTGAGGAGGCCTCTGCGTTCGTCTGCTTTGTAAATGGAGTACCACCAGGACTTTGATTCTTCATTGCTTGCGATATCGTTTCTGCAGGTGAAGATGTCGTGGCAATCGAGAATCTTTAATGTTCTCGCCGGAAAAGCGTCCAAAAAGCCAGATGCGAACACATAGGCGGCAACAACTCGCGTGTAGTTCTGTTGCTTCTGAAGCCTCTTGGCCTGTTTCGTCCAGTCGGGATGAAACCACCCATCCAGACGGTGAATTCCTTGGCTGTGTCTTTCCCGGCCTCTGCGAGTAAGTCGTAGTAGAAGGTGTCTGGCTTTGCTGAGAGTCACACTCCATCTGTTGGCCGTTCGTTCATTCCAAAGAAAGTCCTGGGCCCATTGGTCAACAAACGTGTGAGTTACCTCCCTTGCCTCGGGAGAAAGTCGTGCCCAGGTTGTTTCATCTGGAATCTGAGCCCAGGCAAAATGCACCTCCAGCCCCATGCGCCTGAATTCTTGCAGAAGGGTTTGTAATCTTGTTCTGTTTCCGCTATGCGGTGGTCCGCACCCAATCGGAGAGATTACAAGCACACGACGATCAGAGTTGGAGCCAGGCTCAGCTGGGCTGATGCGCCTTCTGATCAATGGAGGAGTCATTGAACGATGAGTCCCGCGAATGACATTTTAGTGGCCACTGGAGGTGCATGGAGCTGTCGACTAAATCGATTGTGATCATATGTCTCTAGCATGGGTGGAAAAATCGTTCAAGCTTTAATCTGAGGATGTCTATGGGGACAATGATGTCCGCACGCTTAATGGGTACCCAAGTGGATAGCGGCCCAGGCTCTCTACCCATGACTCGAGCGTAATTCAGTTGGCATACTTTTGCAAGACCACTGAAATAGGGAGGAGAGTAGTTTCGAGGAGTCAGCTCCAAAAGGGTTGTGCCGGGCGCGCTGAATACCGCATTGGCGAGGCTGGCACCGTGAATACCTAGCAGGAGATTTGCGGAGGAAGCAAGGCGAACCTGATCAGAAAAGGAAAGGGAGCCACAATCGATGCATTGAATTCCATAGCTCTCTAGAACAGAATAAACCTCCTCCGCGTTCACTATTCTTCTCGTGGCAGGGAAGTGACGATCAAAAAAGATCGGCGATGAAGGAGTCGTCTGTGGTTTTCGAAGCTGACGCAGGAAGTCAATGGCCCATGGAGTGTAGGTGCGATTTGCACAGGGTATGGTGGTCAACACAAGTTCTTCGGCCAAGTAGTTCTTGCCTGGGCTGATCCCGATGATTTTCTGGGGGGGGATGCCTAGGAGAGATAGTGACTCGGATTGAAATGGCTTGATCGGACCTTTGACGAGAACATTGTCGATCTCATCCATGCGGATGCATTCGCCAGCGATTCTCAGAATTGGAAGGTACTGAAATAGCCAGTGATAGTAATTGTCGCTCCACGGCCCAGTGAGGCACAGAGAGCGTCCATTGATGATGACGGACTCACCATGAATGTCATCACGAAGCTGGGCCTCATTGTGATAATCAATCTCTGTGGACTCAATGGTATGACCATCTGAGCGCTCACGCCATCTCCCACAAAGGTAGTGCCCGTGATGAAGAATGGAATCTCCGCTATTGACGAGCACTCCGTCCTGGATGATTATCTGACCCTGAATGGATTCAGCATCGGCGTGGAGAACGCGATCTTTAGGTCCGATGCCTGCTGCAGGGCCACGGTTCGTAGCTTGGAGTCGTACAGCGTTGAAGATCACCTGTTCGCAGGGCGGGTCACTAGAGTTGAGCTTCTTTTTTCGGCGTACCAATTCTCCAAGGTACGCGTATGCATGCATCGTGTAGATAGTCAGGAGAAACTTATATCCATGGGACTGTTCCTGGCTGGCTCTCCAGAGCGATGCCCAGAGCCGACGAAGGATGGCCCGGGGTAGACGGACAAGGTTGGCAAGGGTTGACATCATGGCCGTTGCAACGCTGATTCGGCTACCTGACTGCTTAAGCTGCTTTTCGACAAGGTTTACGGGGTTGGCGATACCCTCGTTTGCCGGGCTTATCCAGTGGAATTTATCATGAAATGTTCGGTTCGGGCGTTCTGTGCATCCCTTCTGCTGATGACTGCCAGTGTGTTGCTTTCTCTGCAGTTACTCTGAAGGCTTCGCCTGGCAATGCGGCGAGCCCGCTCGCGGAATGTTGTCTTTGGTGCCGAAGAAAGATATCCGCGCCCAACACTCTTCCGAAAATCTCATTGTCAATCCTTGGACGTCAGGTTAGGATCGCAATGAATGGCGATTCTGGCGGGCATTGGTAAGTATGATTCAATCGGCTCAATCGGCCAGGAATCAGCAGCCTGCGCTCCAATCAGGACAGGGGTATTCGCCGCGAGGTGACGGCAGCAATTCGACATCTCCGCTTCGCCGTGTTTTTGTGGTCGGTCTGGTGGGCCCATCTCGGCTTGCATGCTTTGAGGCCTTGCGTGGGTTTTGTGATGTCACCGTCATCTCCCCTGCCCTGACGCTGGCCGGCTGGATCCCGTTCGCGCTGCCATGGCGCAGGGGCCGATGCGAGCTGCCGCGCGGTGCCTTTTCCCACCGTCGCTGGCTCGTCCGACTTTTGGCTCCTTTGGTGGGCCATCGTCTTGAAAAGTTCTACGGCCGTGGTGACGTCGTCATCATCGCCAATCCATCTTTCTGGCCATTTGCTATCCACTACCGACGGCTAGCTCCTGTTGTTGCGTATCATGTCTTTGATAACTATGCCGCCTATCCCTTTATTCGATTGGACCAGGAGGTGTTTGTCGCGAAGCATGTCGATCTTGTGTTCGCCGTTTCCCGAGGAATTGTCGATGCTCTGCAGCGACGATGCGGATTTCAGCTCCCCTCTGTCCATGTCATTCCCAACGGCTTTCCTGGCTCGTGGCTTCCACCGTCCATCCCCTCAGAAAGGCAGAGGTTGCCTGACCGGTTATCGGAAGACTTTCGGCCATTGATTGGCGTCATTGGGGTCATCAGTTCACGCGTCGATCTACTGCCAATCCTGGCAGCCCATGATGCCCTTCCAGCCTTGCGCTGGCTCTTCATCGGGCCCGTCTACAGGGAAGTTCCCGGTCTTGCTGAATTGCAGAGCAGCCCACGCTGCCGCTTTCTTGGCGCCCTGCCCTACGAGACGCTTCAGCCCTATTTCGCCACCCTCGACGCGGCCTTGCTGCCCCTCACCGACGATGACATCAACCCCTGCAGCAGCCCCGTCCGCTTCTTCTCCCAGCTACCCACCGGTCAGCCGATTCTCTACACCGGCACCTGCGCCCAGATCGCTGAAACTCCCTCTCTGGCTTATCACTGCGCCGATGGCCAGGCGCTTACGGCCACCCTCAAGAACCTGGCCGCCACCGGCTTCGATGACGGCCGCGCGGAAGAGCGCCATCGCTTCGCCATGGGATGCACCTGGGATCAACGGGCTGCGGCGATCGCCCAGGCCCTGGAGGCGGTGCTGGAGGCCCGCTCCCGCCCCCCCGCAGCCCGCTAAGGATCTGTCGGTGTTGCTCCAGTCCTGCCCAGCAGCTCCCTCAGTCCCGGCGCCAGCCGACTGAAGGCACGCCCCCGGTGACCGAGTTGGCCCTTGAGGCCCTTGTCCATCTCCGCGTAGCTGAGGCCCGCCTCCGGCACGAGGAACACCGGGTCGTAGCCGAAGCCGCCGCTGCCCCGCGGGGACTCCAGGATCTCTCCGTCGCAGCGGCCCTCCACCTCCAGGCGGATCGCGCCGCTCGGGTCGGCCACGGCCAGGGCGGCCACGAAGGCCGCCCGGCGGTCCGGCCCCAGGCCCTGAGCGCAGCGCGCCTGGTCCGCATCCCCCAGCTCCCGCAGCAGGCGGGCGATCCGGGCGGGGTCGCTGTCGGCGTAGCGGGCCGAATGGACCCCGGGGGCGCCGCCCAGGGCCGCCACCGCCAGGCCCGAGTCGTCGGCCAGGGCCCAGTGGCCGGTCGCCCGGGCCACCGCCTCGGCCTTCAGGCGGGCATTGGCGGCGAACGTGGTGCCCGTTTCCTCCACCTCCAGGCCCTCCGGCTGGGGCCGCACCTCCAGGGGCAGGGAGGCCAGCAGGTGGGAGAACTCCCGGATCTTGCCGGCGTTGCCGCTGGCGATCACCAGCACGGTGGGCGCCACCCCGGGCTCCGATGGGGCGGCCATCAGATGCTCTCCGCCAGCTGGCGGGCCCAGGCCAGCACCGCCTGCACCCGGTCGGCGTCGGGGGCTTCGCAGTAGAGCCGCAGCAGGGGCTCGGTGCCGGAGAAGCGCAGCATCAGCCAGTGGCTGGGGCCCATCCGCAGCTTGACGCCATCGGTGCGGTTCACCTCCAGCACCGTCGCTCCGGCCACCTGCTGCGGCGGATCCTGGGCCAGCAGGGCCTCCAGCCGGCGGCGGCTGGCCATGTCCGGCAGGCGCAGGTCGAGGCGGTCGTAGACGCTGGCGCCACCGCAGCGCTCCTGCAGGGCCGCCAGCCGGGCCCCGAGGGGCAGTCCCCCTTCCACCAGGGCCTCGATCAGCAGCAGGGCTGCGAACAGGGCATCCCGCTCCGGCAGATGGATGCCGAAGCCCACCCCGCCCGATTCCTCTCCCCCCACCAGCACCTCGCTGCTGAGCATCTCGGCGGCGATGTACTTGAACCCCACCGGCATCTCGATCACCTCCCGGCCCAGGTCGGCCGCCACCAGGGCCATCAAGTCGGAGCCGCTCACGGTCTTGACGACACGGCCCCCCAGCCCGCGGGCCCGGGCCAGGTGGTCGATCAGCAGGGGCATCAGCAGCTGGGTGCTGCAGAAGCGGCCCTGCTCGTCCACCGCGGCGATGCGGTCACCGTCGCCATCGAAGACGATGCCCACCGCCGGCCGGCCGGACGCCGTGGCCTGGCGCACCTCGGCGATCAGCTGCTCCAGGTAGGGGGCCAGGGGTTCGGGCGGGTGGCCGCCGAACAGGGGATCCCGCTCCCCCCGGATCTCCCGGATCACGCCCGCGGCCCCCCCCGCCTCCCCCAGCAGGGCCGGCAGTCCGCCGGCGGCCGAGCCGTGCATCGGGTCCACGATCACCTGCAGGCCGGCGGCGGCCAGGCCCTCCACCAGGGCCGCGGCGTCGACCTTGGCGCCGAGACCCGCCAGGTAGGTGCCCATGGCATCGAAACGTTCGGTGTCGCCGGGGATCGGCACCGTCAGGCCCCCGGCCGCCAGGCGCCGCTCCACCCGGGCGGTGAAGTCCCCCTCCACCGAGCCGCCGAAGGGTCCCTTGATCTTGAGGCCCAGCCATTCCGGCGGGTTGTGGCTGGCTGTGATGACGAGCGCGCCCAGGGCCCTGCGCTCCACCACCGCCCAGCTGCAGGCCGGGGTGGGCACGGGGGTGGCCGCCAGCAGGGGCACCAGATCGGCCCCCCTCACGGCGGCGGCGATGGCCTCGGCCAGCTCCGGGGCCAGGAAGCGCCGGTCGTAGCCGATCACCACCTCCCGGCTGGCGAGGCCCTCCGGGGCGCTGGCGGCCAGTTCCCGGGCGGCGGCGGCGGCCACCGGCAGCAGCCGCTCCATGGTGATGTCCACCCCGAGGATGCCCCGCCAGCCATCGGTGCCGAAGAGGATCGGTCCGGCCTCGAGGGGCAGGGGGGCGGAGGCCATGGGCGGCGCGGAGGCGATGGAGGGGCAGGCCGGTCGTAGCAGGCCGGCCGCTCCGGATGGCTGGGGCGGGTGCCGGCCTGATGGCAGGCCACCGGTCCCCCTAGCCTGCATCCCATGCCCCAGACCCCGGACGCCGCCTCCCCCGGATCCCCCGTCCTCACCGACCGCCTGCTGCGCAGCTGGGTGCGCTGCCGGCGGCGGGCCTGGCTCGATCGCCACGGTGCGCCCCAGGAGCGGCAGTGGAGTGCCCACCGCGCCCTGGCCCTCGATGACCAGCTGCGCAGCTTCCAGAGCCTGCTGCCCCAGCGCCCCGGCCACGGGGAGGCCGCCTGCCGCGACGGGGCGCCCGGTGTGGTGGGGCTCAGGCTCGCGGGAACGGGCCCCCGGGGCCTGCGCCTGGAGGCCCACCCGAGCCTGCTGGAGCGGGTCGAGGAGCCCAGCCGCTGGGGCGCCCACAGCTACCGGCCGGTGCTGGCCCGCCAGGGCCGGCGCCTCACCCGGGAGCACCGCCTGCAGCTGGCCCTGTGGGGGCGGCTGCTGGAGGAGCACCAGCGGGCCCCCGTGCCCCATGGGCTGGTGGTGGCCGGCGCCGACCGGGGGCTGGAGCGGGAACGGCTCGCCCTCGGCTCTTCCCTGCAGCGCCAGCTCGACGAGAGCCTGGAGCGCCTGGCCCTCGACCTGGCCCGCAGCGAGCCGCCGCCCCTGGTCAGCGACCGCAAGAAATGCACCCTCTGCAGCTGGCGCGGCGCCTGCGATCGGGTCGCGGCCGCCGAGGGGCACCTCAGCGAGGTGAGCGGCATCGGCGGCAAGCGCCGCGAGCTGCTGCTGGAGCTGGGCATCACCAGCCTCGACCAGCTGGCGGCGGCCGACCCGGAGCGGCTGGCCGAGGACCTGGCCGTCCACAGCGAGCAGCACCGCGAGGTGGCCCCCAAGCTGGTGGCCCAGGCCAGGGTGCAGCAGCAGGGCACCCCCCGACGCAGCGGCGATGGGGCCGGCCCTGCCCTACCGGAGCTCGCGGCGGCGCCCGGGGTGCTGCTCTACGACATCGAATCCGACCCCGATGCCCGCGACGACTTCCTCCATGGCCTGGTGCGGCTGGAGCGCGGCGCGGACGGCCTCTGGCCCGGCGCGCCCGGGCCGGGGGAGGACCTGGGGAGCTACCAGCCCCTGCTCGCCCTGCAGGAGCACGGCGAGGCCCTGCTCTGGCGGCGCCTGAGCACGCTGCTGGCCCGTTACCCCGACTGGCCCGTGCTGCACTACGGCGAGACCGAGTCGGTCGCCCTGCTGCGGCTGGCCGAGCGCCAGGGGGCCAGCGAGCGGGAGCGGGAGCGGTTGCGGGCCCGGCTGGTGGACGTGCACCAGCGGCTGCGGCGCCACTGGCTGCTGCCGGTCAACAGCTACGGGCTCAAGGCCGTCGCCAGTTGGCGGGGCTTCACCTGGAGCCAGAAGGGGGTCGACGGCGCCCGCTGCCTGCTGTGGTGGCGCCAGTGGCGTGAGGGCTCCGGCGGCCCGCGGCGTCCGAGCCGGCGGGCCCTGGGCCGCAAGCTGCAGCGGATCTTCCGCTACAACCAGGACGACAGCCTGGCCACCTGGGCGGTGGTCCGCTGGCTGCTCGATCAGGACGCGGCCTTGCCCCCCGGCCCCAGCGGCGGCGGCTGAAACGCCTCCGGCAGCGACAGGCCCAGGGGCACGCCCGGGGCCGCCCCGGCCAGCAGCTGGCTCTCCGGCAGCCAGGCCTTGCGCACCAGGGCCAGGCCGATCCAGCCCCCGTCACCGGGCAGTTCCAGGCTGGAGGTGATCACCCCGGCGCGGCCCCCGGCCCCGTCCTGCAGGGGTGTGCTGACTGCGACGGCCCCGTCGGGGACAGCCGAAGCCCACCAGCGGCGCAGCTGCTGCTTCACCCCGTCGTAGGTGGCCAGCTTGGCCAGGGTCTCCTGGCCCACGTAGCAGCCCTTGCTCAGGCTCACCCGCCCCGCCAGCCCCAGCTCGAAGGGGTTGATCTCCTCGTTGATCTCCCCCGGCGCCGCCGGCAGGCCCTGCTGGAGTCGCCAGCGTTCCGCCTCCTGGGGTTCCAGGGGGCGCCGGGCGGCCAGTGCGGGGGGCAAGGGAGTCTCGGCCGGAAGCAGCAGGGCCTCCCCCAGCCGCCAGCCCGGCGAGCCCTCGAGCGGCGCCCAGGTGCCGGCCGGCAGGGCCTCCGGCTCCGGTGCCCCCAGCGGCTGGTGCAGGACGGCCGCCGTCACCGGACCCAGCCGCACCTTGTCGGCGGGGAACAGCACCCGGTCGAGGGCGGTGCGCACGGCCCCGGCATCCCCGTCGACGATCACCAGCCAGGCCCCGGCGTCATCCACCAGCACCTCCGCCACCGCCCGCAGCCGGGCCGTGGGGCTGATGCAGCAGGTGCCGAGCCACTGGCCCGGGCGGGCCCCTTCGAGGGCCTGGCTGGTCTGGCCGTGCAGCACCCGCAGGGTGTCGGGACCGTCGAGCCGCAGCAGGCCCACCGGCCGCGACCAGCGGCTCCCCTGCGGCGGCGTCCACTGCCAGGGATCGGCCGCAGCCGGTGTCGGGTCGGGGGAGGGGGCCATGGCAGAGCGCGTCGCGGGGTTCAGCCTGTCGCGGGGCTCAGCCTGCCGCGCCGTCCAGCCCAGCGGCCGTGGCGGCCACCTCCTCGAGCAGGAACAGGCTGCGAAGGTCGAGGCCCGCTTCCTCCATCGCCTCGGCACCCCCCTCCTGGCGATCGACGATCGCCACCACCCGCTCCACGGCGTAGCCCGCCTCCTGCAGCTGGGCCACGGCCTTGAGGGCCGAGCCGCCGGTGGTGACCACGTCCTCCAGGACCGTGATCCGGCTCCCGGCCGGCGGCAGGGGGCCTTCGAGCCAGGCGCCGGTGCCATGGCCCTTGGCCTCCTTGCGCACGATCAACGCATCGAGGTCGCGGCCGGCCAGGGCGGCCTGCAGGGCCACCGCGCTCACCAGCGGATCGGCCCCCAGGGTGAGCCCCGCCACCGCGGCGGCTTCGTCTTCCACCAGCTCCAGCATGAGGCGGCCCAGCAGGGCCAGGCCGATGCCGCTCAGGCTCACCGGCTTGCAGTTGACGTAGTGCGGGCTGCGGCGCCCCGAGGCCAGGGTGAAGTCACCCAGCCGGTAGGCCCGCTCCGCCAGCAGGGCGAGCAGGGCGGAACGCTGTTGGCTGGGGCTGGAGGGCAGGGAGACCATGGACGTTGGGGAAGCGGCGTTGGGGAGGCGCGTTGCGGCGGGCCATGGATGGGCGAGAGCGTCAGAGGTCGCTAACCTGCGCACATATCGCCCCGAGGCTGGGCCTGTAGACCCCATGACAGCACCGATCCTGGCAGTGCCTGCCCCCCTCGCCGCCCGTCTCACAGCCCGCCTGTCGGCCCGCCTCGCTGCCGGCGTCACAGCCCTGCTGCCCCTGGTTGTCCTGGCCCCCGCCCTGGCCGGCCCGGTCCTGTGCACCACCACCCTCGAAGCCCCCATCCCCGGCTCGGCCGGCACGGGGCCGGTGGAGGTCACCCGCTGCGGCGTGACGCGCTCCGCCCCCGAGCTGATGGAGCAGCGCTTCTACAGCTTTTCGGCTCCCTTCGCCCAGGGCGTCAACCTGCTCCACCAGATCACCGATCCCCTCGGTCTCTCGATCCCCGGCCGCGATGGCGGCAGGATCGTCGCCTTCGGTTTCCCCGACCAGAACATCATCTGGGACGGAACCGCCATCGAGAACACCGCGTCGGTGATGCTGACCGATCAGAGCGGTCTGATGCCCCAGCGCACCGCCGACATCACCAACGGCTTCAGCACCAGCCTCGGGGCTGGGGCCGCCACCCCCACCTACGTCCGGCCGTCGGCTGCCACCACCTGGACCCCGCCGATCCGGGGCCTCTGGTGACGCCTCCGCCCAGCCGGTGGCCCGTCCCCCGGGGGTCTAGCAATCTGGTGAATGCAGCGAACTCATAATTCGCCTTAGGCGAGTTCGATCCTCGCGACCCCCATCCGCCTCACTCGCCCCACATCCTCAGCAGGTTGGCGTAGCTGCGGCTGAGCAGATCGAAGATCTCGTCCTTGCCCTGCTCCTGGAAGAGGGCGCGCCGGGCGGTGTCGAGCTCGAACAGCAGTTCGCGCCGGTCGCTGCGGCGCACCCTGCTCTGGATCCAGCCCACGGCCACCAGCCGTTCACCCCGCGTCACCGGCTCCACCCGATGCAGCAGGGAGCTCGGATACACCAGGGCATGGCCGGCGGGCAGGCGCAGGGGGCTCTCACCGCCCGGATCCTCCAGCACCAGGGCGCCACCGTCGTACTGATCGGGTTCGCTCAGGAACAGGGTGAAGGAGAGGTCGGAGCGGCCGCCGGCCATGAAGGCATTGTCGACGTGACGGCCGTAGCCCTCGCCGACGCCGCAGCGGCTGAAGCGCAGGTTGTGCAGCCGCACCGGCAGGGCCGCCGCCTGGAGCAGCGGATGCTGGAGCAGGCGGTCGCTGAGGGCGGAGGCGAGGGTCTGGTGCAGGGAGGACCCCGGGTCCAGCTGGCGGTTGCGCTTCACGGCCCGGGCGTGCCATCCGGCCGTTTCGGCCCCGTCCCGCCAGGGGACGTCCTCCGCCAGCAGGGCCTGCCGCAGCTCGTCGACCTGACCGGCACTCAGCAGGGGTTCGAGACGGAACTGCATTCACCGGCTGTCCGCTGCGCCACAATTCTCCCCCCACCCCACCACGGTGCATGCCATGGCCCGATCCAGCATCGCCCTGTTCCTGGTCACCACCGGCCTGATCACGGCCACGATGGGCTGCGCCCAGGCCCCCGAAGCGAAGGACCAGGAGGGCGGCGAGAACGGCATCAGCGCCCCGGCCGAGGAACGGCCGGCCCCCGGGGCGCCGGATGGGGCCGGCAAGGACGGCGACAAGGACGGCGACAAGGACGGTGACGGTGGCGAGGGCGGTGAGGGCGGCGAAGGCTGAGCCGGGCCGCGGGGCCTAACCTTCAGCCACGACACCCCACCGATGCGCTTCCTGGTTCTGGCGATCCTGTTGGCCCTGCTGGCCTTCTTCGCTGCCGGGGAGCTTGCGTTGATCCGTCTGCGGCCCAGCCGCGTCCAGCAGCTCGAAGAGGCGGAGGAGCCCGGAGCCCGTTCCGTGGCCCGGCTTCAGCACCGGATGCGCAGCGTCCTGGTGGCCACCCAGCTGGGCCTGGTGCTGGCGCTGCTGGCCATGGGCTGGCTGGCCCGGGGCCTGGCGGAGCAGGTGGCCGGCTGGATGGGCAGGGGCGAGCAGGCCTGGATCGATGCCGGGGTCTTCCTGGTGCTGGCCCTGCTGGCCACCCTCCTGGGCGGTCTGGTGCCCAAGGCCTGGGTGCTGCACCGTCCCGAGGGCTCGGCCCTGCGGCTGGCGCCGCTGCTGGAGTCCCTCACCCGCACCCTGGCGCCGCTGCTTCTGGTGATCGAGCGCTTCAGCGGCGGGCTGCTGCGGCTGCTGGGCCTGCCGCGCAACTGGGATGAGCTGGTGCCGGTGCTGTCGGCCGGTGAGCTGGAGACGCTCATCGAGAGCGGCAGCGTCACCGGCCTGATGCCCGACGAGCGCAGCATCCTCGAGGGGGTGTTCTCCCTGCGGGACACGCTGGTGCGCGAGGTGATGATGCCGCGCTCCGGCATGGTCACCCTGCCGCTGGATGTCACCTTCGCCCAGATGATGGAAGCGGTGCATGCCAGCCAGCACGCCCGCTTCCCGGTGATCGGCAGCTCCCTCGACGACGTGCGCGGCATGCTCGACCTGCGGCGGCTGGCCGAGCCGATCGCCCGGGGCCAGCTGCACCCCGACACGGCCCTGGCCCCCTGGATCCTGCCGGTGGCCCAGGTGCAGGAAAGCGCCTCCCTGGCCGATCTTCTGCCGCTGATCCGCAGCGGCCAGCCCCTGCTGGTGGTGGTGGATGAACACGGCGGCACGGAGGGGCTGGTCACCGTGGCCGACCTCACCGGCGAGATCGTCGGTGAGGACGAGAACCCCCTGGAGACGGCCCAGGACCTGCTGCCCCTCGTCGACGGCAGCTGGTCGGCGGCGGGGGACCTGGAGATCGTCGAGCTCAACCGCCAGCTGGGTCTGCAGCTGCCCGAGGCGGACGGCCACCACACCCTGGCCGGCTTCGTTCTGGAACGGCTCCAGCACATCCCTTCCCCCGGGGAGGGTCTCCGCTGGCAGGGCGTCCGCATCGACGTTCTCACCATGGACGGCCCCCGCATCGAGCGGGTTCAGATCACCCTCGCCAGCACGGACGGAACCTGATCATCGATAATGCGGCCACCTGCTCTGCCCCTGCCATGAACCCAGTGCGCGTGGGTGTCATCGGCATCGGCAACATGGGCTGGCACCACGCCCGGGTGCTTAGCCTGCTCCGCGATGCCGAACTGGTGGGTGTCGCCGACCCCGACGAGGCCCGCGGCCGGCTGGCGGTGGAGCAGTTCGACTGCCGCTGGTTCCCCGCCTACGAAGATCTGCTCGGCGAGGTGGAGGCCGTCTGCATCGCCGTTCCCACCCTGCTGCACCACCGGGTCGGCATGGCCTGCCTGCAGGCGGGGGTGCACGTGCTGATCGAGAAGCCGATCGCCGCCACCCAGGAGGAGGCCGCCGACCTGATCGGCGCCGCCGAGGCGGCCGGACGCCTGCTGCAGGTGGGCCACATCGAGCGGTTCAACCCCGCCTTCC
This sequence comes from Synechococcus sp. FACHB-909, assembly GCF_014698945.1. Lineage (NCBI taxonomy): Bacteria > Bacillati > Cyanobacteriota > Cyanophyceae > Synechococcales > Synechococcaceae > Synechococcus > Synechococcus sp. FACHB-909. Next base: position 67,322 of record NZ_JACJTY010000005.1, read on the forward strand.
GGGAGCTGCTGCGGGTGGTGGCCAACGAGGAGGTGGTGGTGCTCGAGGCACGGCGCCACAGCCCCAACGCCGACCGGGCCAACGACGTGTCGGTGGTGCTCGATCTGATGATCCACGACATCGATCTGGTGCTCGAACTGGCCGCCTCCCCGGTGGTGCGGCTGGCGGCGGCCGGCGGCCGCAGCTCCGATGGCCCGATCGACTACGTCAACGCCACCCTGGGCTTCGCCAACGGCGTGGTGGCCAGCCTCACGGCCAGCAAGATGGCCCACCGCAAGATCCGCAGCCTCAGCGCCCACTGCCGCAGCAGCCTGATGGAGACGGATTTCCTCAACCGCAACCTGCGCATCCACCGGCGCTCCCATGAATCGGTCAGCGCCGACCACGGCGAGCTGCTTTACCGCAACGACGGCTTCATCGAAGAGGTGAGCACCACCTCGATCGAACCCCTCTACGCCGAACTCGAGCACTTCCTCCAGTGCGTGCGCGGTCGGGAGACCCCGGCCGTGGATGGCCTGCAGGCCTCCCGGGCCCTGCAGCTGGCCGACCTGATCGAGCAGTGCGTCGAGCAGCCCAACCTCTGCATGGCCCTGGAGGCCCCGATCTAGACACCCGCCGCCGGGATCATCGCGGCAGGGGCCGCGTCCCGGTCCGCCAGCTCCTGCAGGGCCAGCAGCTGCCAGCGGCGGCAGTCGGCCGGGGAGGAGCGGTAGAAGAGATCCCAGGCTTCCGCCTTGTGGCGGCCGTAGGCCTCGCTCGGCACCTCGGGATGGCGCTGCTGCCAGCCCACCCGCACGGCGTGGCCGATCACCACGTCCAGGGCCAGGTCGTCGTCGAACTGGACCTGGGGGTTGGCGGCCACGAAGGCCATCAGGGTGAGCAGGGTCTCGATGCAGAGCCGGCGGTACTCCGGCGCTTCGATCTTGCTCAGCAGGTGCTCTACCAGGATCGCGAAGTTCTTCTCCCCCGGCGTCTTCTCGCGCAGCAGGGGGGCGCTCTCCAGGCGATTGCGGCGCTCCAGCTTGTCGCCGATCACCAGGCCCCGGCAGTGGTGCAGCAGGTCCCAGATGCCCGGGTAGAAGTCCTTCGGCACCCGTTGCAGCGCCCCGAGCCGCATGCGGTGCTGCAGCCAGCTGCCGTCCTTGGGCAGTTCCGCCAGGGGGTCGGGCACCTCCCAGCGCACCCGCCCGCGCAGGTGCAGCTGCTCCTTGCGCTGCAGGGAGGCCCGGGCGTGCTCCACGTCCGCCAGCACGGCCCGCAGCCGGCGGCGGATGGCGTGGGGCGGCAGGGCGCAGAGGGCCTCGAAGGCCTCGCTGGGGCTGAGGTTGGCCTCCGCCGCCAGCTCGCCGGTGAGCAGCAGCAGGAACTGACCCAGCTGCAGGGTGAGGCTGCCGCTGAGCAGATCCACGTCGGAGCGGGCCAGGGCATCGATGGCCAGCAGCAGCTCCTGCTGCAGCATCCATTCCCGGCCGTCCTCACCGCTGAAGCGGCGCACCATCGCCGCGATCGCCAGGCTGCCCTCCGGATGGCCGAGCAGCGAATCGCGGGTGTAGTTGCGGCCCACCACCACCTGCTTCTGGCGCAGCAGCAGGTCGGTGAGGGCATCCTCCAGCTGGGGGTGCACCAGGCCCATGGCCCCGGCGGCCCGGCGCACCACGCTCCAGTCGGCGTCGGCGAGGCCGCGGCGGTAGACCTCCTCCAGCAGCACCATCAGCCGCACCCCCGGGCCGCTGCGGGGTCCCTGCAGGCGGGCATTGGGGCCGAGCCGGCGGCTCAGCAGCTCCAGCACCTCGGCCTGCTCCTCCAGGGAGCGGCTGGCCCAGAGCCTGTCCACCAGGTGGGCCAGCGGCACGTCCTCCAGCTCCTGCTCCTGGCGGGCGGTGAGCGGCTGGTGGCTGGCGCTGGGCGGCAGCAGGGTGTGGCCGTCCGGCACCAGGTCGCAGGCCGCCAGCGCCTGGGGCGGCAGGTCGATCAGGCTGGCGAGCGGCACCAGCTCCTCCAGCGACACCAGCCGCACCGGCACCGATCCCAGCTGGCCCTGCTGCAGATCGCGGCCCAGGTTCAGGAAGGCGCCCGGGTCGCGGCGGAAGGGGCCAGCGGCGACCGGCACGAGCAGCAGCGGGGCGCCGGAGCCCCGCCAGTGGCGCTGCAGCACCCGCACCTCGGTGGCCACCGTGTCCACCAGCACCTGGGCATCGTCGGCCAGGTAGAAGGTGTCCTCCTCCAGCACCGCCGGCAGGAAGCCGATCAGTTCGCCGTCGTGGCGGTAAAGGCGGGCGGTGGCCTGGGTCTCCATGCGCACCGGCGGGTGGCCCGAGAGGCCCAGGCGGCCGTTGGCGCCCACCGTCGCCAGGCGCCGGGCCAGCTCGCCGGAACTGGCCACCCGCAGGGGGGACGTCCCGTCCGAGGGCCGCCGCACCGGCAGGCCGGCCTCCGCCAGGGCCGCGGCGATGCTGTCGTCGGCCGGAGCCAGGGCCACCAGCACCTCCTCGGCCCCCGGGGGGTTGGGGTGACGGCGCCCGCAGGGGTCGAGATCCTCGGCGGTGATCAGGCCGTGCAGCAGCAGATCCGACAGCCAGGTGAGGCTCTGGGTCCAGAGCAGGGGCACGTTCTCGTTGGGGACGCGGGTCTGGCTGCCGGGCTGGCGGCGCTCGGCCTCGATCAGCCGCTCCGGCACCAGGTAGAGCTCCGGCAGCAGCGCCTCCCCGTCGACCGACACGCTCAGCTCCGCCAGCTGCTCCCGCCAGCGGCGGGCTTCCTCCCAGCGGCCCTCGCAGCAGGCGGTGATCAGCTCGTAGGCCAGGAACAGGGGCCACTCGGATTCGATGTGCTCGAACTGGGCCAGCTCCTCCCGTTCGTAGTGGAGCCGGGTCACGTCCTCCAGCACCGTCTGGTGGCCATCGCGCCGGAATCGCTTGTAGCCGTAGGACCCGGCCAGCTCGCTGCGGATCTTCTCCCGGGTGCGCTCCACCAGCGCCGGATCCTCCACGGCCCAGGCGGGGTAGCCGATCACCGACAGGCAGGCGCTGTCCACCTCCTTGCTGGCCGATTCCCTCGGCAGCAGGCCGCGCAGGGCACGCCGCAGCCGGACGATGGCGTCATGGGGGATGGTCAGGCAGCAGCTGCCGTCGCCCTGGGGGCCGTAGAGATCCAGACCCACGAGGGTCTCGAGGGCGGCCTTCACCATGCCGATCGAGCTGGCGTTGCGCTCCGGCTGGCCGTGGTTGCCCTTGTCGCCCCGCTCCCAGATGCCGTAGTCGGCCACCCGGTAGGCCCGGGCCACGTAGTAGACGAGGTTCTGGAGGAAATCGCGTTCGTGGCTGGTCTGCACGATCACCAGGCCCGAGCGGGTGAGCTGGGCGAGCTGCAGCAGGAACAGGGCCGTGGCGTCGAGCTGCAGATGGCCCCAGCCGTCGTCGTCCACCACCGGATCGCCCGTGGCGGTGTCGAACTTGGCGTGGATGGCGTCGAGGCGCTCGAGGCTGGTCTTGAAGCGCTCCACCTTCGCCGACTGGCGCATCATCGAGCGCATCAGCCCCCGCATCAGCTGCAGCACCCGCTGCTCCAGTTCGAAGCTTCGGCGGCAGGGTCCCTGCAGCCGACGGTGGGCCAGGGCCAGCCCCCAGACGCACTGGATGGAGTAGACGCAGTCCCGCACCCAGGCATCGCCGTAGTTGCCGTGCACGGTGCTGGCGGTGCTGGCGGGCAGCAGACCCGTGATCGGATGCTGGCGCCGCAGGACGACATGCTCGATGCCGCGGTCGAGCCGTTCCAGGAGCTCTCTGGCCTCCGCCTCGCCGGTGGAAGGGGCGGGCGGATCGATCACGCCCCTGTCGCCATTGCTCGCCGTGCTCATCATGGTCGCGTCAGGACGGGGCGTGCCGGTGGTGGCGGCCGTGGAACCAGGCCATAGATTCTCCCCGCCGTCGTTCCTTCCCATGGCAGCCCTCGCGACCACGCCGGTCCGTGCCCGCGTCCTGGGCATTCCTGTGAATGTAAGCAACGACGTCTTCCGGGACGCCGTGGCCCTGCACGCGGCCGGCGGTGGCCAGATCGTCACCCTCAATGCGGAGATGACGATGGCGGCCCTGGCGGATCCCGCCCTGGGGGCGGCGATCGAGGCGGCCCGCATGGTCATCCCCGATGGGGCCGGCGTGGTGTGGGCCCTGGGTCGCCAGTCGCACCGGGTGCGCCGGGCCCCGGGGATCGAGCTGGCCCGCCGCCTGCTCGACCATGCGGCCGCCAGCGGTTGGCGGGTGGCCCTGGTGGGGGCGAGTCCGGCGGTGATGGATCAGCTGCGCGATCGCCTCGCCCACGACCTTCCTGGGCTGAAGCTCGTCTTCAGCGTCCACGGCTACCAGAGCGCGGACGCCTGGCCCGGGCTCGAGCGCCAGCTGCTGCAGTGCCGCCCCGATCTGGTGCTGGTGGCCCTGGGGGTGCCGCGCCAGGAAACCTGGATCCAGGAGCTGCCCGGACCCCGCAGCGGCCTCTGGATGGGGGTGGGCGGCAGCTTCGACATCTGGGCCGGCGCCAAGAAGCGGGCCCCCGCCTGGATGGGAGCCCTGCACATCGAGTGGCTCTACCGGCTGATCAAGGAGCCCAGCCGCTGGCGGCGCATGCTCTCGCTGCCGGCCTTCGCCTGGGCTGTGCTGCGCGAACGCCGCTGAACGGTGGTGCTCAGTGAACGCCGCTGATCAGCGGAAGCCGACGGAGGCCTGCCAGACGAAGGCCAGCAGCAGGAAGAACAGGGGAATGATCGGCAGGATGTCCACCAGGGGGCCGAAGGCTTGGTACGCCTCGGGCAGCTGGGCGAGGGTATGGGGCGCGTAGCTGGCCAGCAGGGAGAGAGCCATGCCTGGGGGAGAACCGTTGCAATGGCCGGAACCTACCACGTGTGGGCGGCCTGGGAGTCTGGCTCCCAGGGAGCGAAATCCTCTGAAAAACATCCCTCGCCGATGGCCTGGGCCATGGCGGTCGTAAAGCGCAGCAGGGTGGTGAGGTTGTGGAGGCTCAGCAGGGTGCGGCCCAGCAGTTCGTCGCTGCGGAACAGGTGGTGCAGGTAGCTGCGGCTGTGGTGCCGGCAGGCCAGGCAACCGCAGCTGGGGTCGAGGGGGCCGTGGTCGTGGCGGAAGCGGGCATTGCGCAGGTTCCAGCGCTCGCCCCCCACCAGGGCGGTGCCGTGCCGGCCCAGCCGGGTGGGCAGCACGCAGTCGAACAGGTCGAAGCCGTTGGCGACCGCGATCGCCATCTCCCGCAGGCTGCCCACCCCCATCAGGTAGTGGGGACGCTCCTGGGGCAGCAGGGGACCCACCTGGCGCACCACCCGGTGCATCTCCTCGACGGGCTCGCCCACGCTCACGCCCCCGACGGCGATGCCGGGCAGGTCCATCGCCGCCACCACCCGGGCCGAGGCCTCGCGCAGATGGGGGAAGCAGCCCCCCTGCACGATCCCGAACAGGGCCTGGTCGCCGCCGCCGTGGCAGGCGACGCAGCGCTCCAGCCAGCGGTGGGTGCGCCGGCAGGCCTCGGCCACCGCCGCTTCGCTGGCGGGATAGGGCGGGCACTGGTCGAAGGCCATGGCCACATCGGCCCCCAGGGCACGCTGGATGGCCATGGAGCGCTCGGGGGTCAGGTCGATCCGCGAGCCGTCGCGGGGGGAGCGGAACACCACGCCGTCGTCGTCGATCCGGTTGATGGCGTCGAGGCTGAACACCTGGAAGCCGCCCGAGTCGGTCAGCAGGGGGCCGTCCCAGCCCATGAAGCGATGCAGCCCGCCGGCCTCGGCCACCACCGGCTCCCCCGGCTGCAGATGCAGATGGAAGGTGTTGGCCAGGACCATCTGGGCCCCGGTCTCCCGCAGCTGGGGCGTGCTGACGCCCTTGACGGTGGCCGCGGTGCCCACCGGCATGAACCGGGGCGTGTGGACGGGGCCGTGGGGGGTGGTGAAGCAGCCGCAGCGGGCCCGGGTCCGCGGGCAGCGGGCGGTGATCGTGAAGTCGAAGGCGATGACGCCGCAGCGGCTCAGCGCTGACGCTAGGCGCCGCTGCTGCGACGCTACCCGGGGTTCCCAGCCCCACCTGCACCTCTGCTCCCACTGCCCTGCCCATGCCCCGCCTGAGCGCTCCACCGTGGCTGCGGGATCTGGCCGGGGCCTGGATCTTCTATTCGGTGCTGCCGGCCTGGCCGGCGCCGGCGCCCCGGTTCGAGCGGATCGCCCGCTTCGCCCCCTGGATCGGCGCCGTTCTCGGTGTGCTGCAGGGGCTGCTCTGGTGGGCCCTGGAGGGGCGGGTGCCGCTGGTGGCCCAGGTGGCGCTGGTGCTGGCGCTCGGGCTGTGGCTGAGCGGCGGCCTGCACATGGACGGCGTGATGGACAGCGCCGATGGTCTGGCGGCGGGGGACCGCTGCCTGGAGGCGATGGCCGACAGCCGGGTGGGGGCGAGCGGCGTGCAGGCTCTCGTGCTGGTGCTGCTGCTGCGGGCCGGGGCCCTGGCGATGCTTGGGCCGGCGGCGCCGGTGGCGCTGGTCTGGGCCGCGGTCTGCGGCCGGGTGGCGCCCCTGCCCGCCATGGCCTGGTTCCCCTACCTGCGGCCCGGCGGCAGCGCCGCCTTCCATCGCGCCCACGGGGCCGGCCTGGCGGCGGAGCTGCGGCCCGCCCTGCTGCTGCTGCCGCCCCTGCTGCTGCTGCCCTGGCCGGGCCTGGCCACCTGGCCCGGCCCCGTCGGAGCGCTGGCCCTGGTGCCGGCCCTGCTGGTTCCGGTGGTCCTGGGCCGTCGCCTCGGCGGCCACAGCGGCGACAGCTACGGCGCCTGTGTGGAGTGGAGCGAATCGCTGGGCCTGCTGCTCATCGCCGCGGTGCTGACGGCCTGGGCAGGCTGAGCTGGAAGGCGTTGCCCTCCTCCGGGAGCGCCTCGGCCACGGTCCGCGGCGGCACCACGAGCGCCAGTTCGCCGCCCAGGCTGCGGGCCAGATCGCGGCCGAGGGCCAGGCCCAGGCCGGTGCCGGGCAGCTCCTGGCCCCGGGTTCCCCGCACACCCCGCCCGAAGATCGTTTCCCGCTCGGCGGCGGCAATGGCCGGCCCGCCGTCCCAGACCGTGAGCTGCAGCCCGCCGTCGTCGCTGGCCCAGTGCAGGCCCACGGCGGCGCCTGGGGGGCTGTAGCGGAAAGCGTTCTCCAGCAGGTTGGCCAGGATCTCCGCCACCGATCCGCTGTCGCCGCTCCAGTCCGGCAGGGTCCGGGGGCCGTGCCACTCCCGCCCCTGCAGGGTCGCGGTGGCGGCCGCCCGCTGCAGCAGCGGTTCGAGCAGCCCGGCCAGGGGCTGGCCCTCGGGTCCGCTCAGCAGGGGCGGCAGCAGCAGGGGCTGGGGGGAGGCGGGGGCGGCGAGCTGCCCTTCCGGGTGGACCAGGGCGCTGATCGCCTCCACATAACGGTTGATCTGGCGCTCCTCGGCCAGCAGGCCCTGCACCAGGGAGCGGTCGTTGTGGTCGGGGCCGAGGCGCCGCAGCAGCAGCTGCCCGAAGGTGCGCAGGGCCGTGAGCGGGTTGCGCAGCTGGTGCAGCAGCAGTCCCAGCTGCTCCTCACGCTCGGTGAGCCGCTGCCGCAGCTCCCCGCCCTCCAGATCCAGCCGCAGGGCTTCGGTGAGGGCCAGGGCCACGGCCTGGAGCCGCTGGGCGAGCGGCTCGGGCCAGGGGTTGCGGGCGGCCTCCACCTGCAGGGCACCGAGCAGGCGCTGGCCATCCCGCAGGGGCAGCCAGCGCCGCTGCTCCGCCGGCACCCGCAGCCGGCTGACGCTGTCCACCGCCGGCAGGGCCCGCTCGTCCGGGGGCCAGTGGCCGACCGGCAGCAGGCTGGGCTGGCCCGTTTCCCCCTGATGGGTGACGTAGACCACCAGGGACCGGACCTCAGGGCAGTCGACGAACTGGCCCAGCTGAAACCCCACCAGGGCCAGAAACCGTTGCGAGACAGGCATCACCAGCCGCGGACCGGATCCGTCCGGGAAATTTTCGGGAGAGGCGTGTTGAAACGCAAAAAAAGTTTTAAGATCTTGGTAACGACCACTACTTCGCAGTCCTCGGACGGGCGGAAAGTTGCAGTCGTAACGGCCAGCGTTGCGCTTTGCTCGCAACCAAGGCTACAGCAGAGGCAGCTGCGCACCGCCTCTGTACCGGCCATGACCTCCTCCGGGAGCCGGCCGGCGTTACCGACGGTGATCCTCTCCGACCAGCCCCAGGTCGACAGTCGTATGGACGTGGACCCGCCACCCCTGGGTGGTCGGTCCTCTCTGCCGTTCGTCGCCGGCTCCGGCCGCTATCGCACGTCTGCAGCCCCCCCCCCCCCCCCAACTCCACCTTTCGGTCTCCCTTCGCCGGGATCCATGCCATGTCCAAGAAGCGCAAGCGGATCAGTCGCCGTCGTCTCGCAGGCCAGCGGGTCCTCGCCCATGTCCCGACCTTCAACCTCGAAACCGGCTCCCACAAACCGGTGACGGCAGCCCGCCGCTACATCGCCGAAACGGAGCTGACGGCTCCGGCGATCCTCAACGTGCGCCGCAACGAGCACACCACCGACCGCTTCTTCTGGGGGGAGAAGGGCCTGTTCAGCGCCCAGTACGCCGAAGAGAACCACTTCCTGTTCCCGTCCCTGCGCCTGATCGTCGACAGCATCGGCGAAGAGGTGCTCTTCGAGGGCCTCGAAGCCCTCGCCTCCGACGACTGGGAGGAGATGGAGGAGTACGAGTACGCCTTCGTCTGATTCCGGCTTCGCCGCTCCTGGTCAGCGTGCTTCCCAGCCCCTGACCAGGAACTCCCGCACCGGGGCGATCAGCTCGGGATCGATGCTGTGGCCGCCTGGGAAGGTGATCCGCCGCACCGAGCCACCGGCCTCCGCGAGAGATCGTTCCAGCGCCGCACTGGCCGCAAAGGGCACCACCGGATCCTGCTCGCCATGGGTGAGCAGGATGTCCGTGCGTGGCGTCCGGGGCTGCCAGTCGGGATGGGGGTAGCCGCTGCAGGCCACCAGCCCCGCCAGCGGTAGGGCCTCGGTGGCGTCCGGGCCGCAGCCCGTGGCCACATCGATGGCCATGGCCGCCCCCTGGGAGAAGCCCAGCAGGCAGGTGTGCTCCAGCGGCACGGAGGCGCCCAGGGCCAGCAGCCGGCGCCGCAGTGCCCGGCGGGCCTCGGGCAGCTGGGGCCACTCGGGCTGCTGCAGGTCGTACCACTGGCGGCCCATGCCGGCCGGATGGGGCAGGGGCGCCCGCAGGGCGACCACGCTCAGGCCGATGGCGGCGGGATCGGCGTCCAGGAGCACCGCCCCCAGATCCAGCAGGTCATCGGCGTCGGCGCCCCAGCCGTGCAGCAGCACCAGCCGTCTTTCGGCCTGGCGCGGGCCCGCGAACAGGGCGGTGGCGTCGTCTTCGATCGGCGGCACTTCGGCGAGGGGATCCGTGGGCACGGTGACGTTCGGCTGTTGCTGCGTAGGTTGGCTCCTCCTCCGCCCTTTCCGCCGTCATGGCTGCCACGGCCCTTCTGAGTGTGTCCGACAAGCGGGGCCTGGTGCCGCTGGCGGAGGGGCTGCTGGCTCAGGGCTACGCGTTGCTCTCCAGCGGCGGCACCGCCGCGGCCCTGGCCGCCGCCGGCCTGCCGGTGACGAAGGTGGCGGAGCACACCGGTGCACCGGAGATCCTCGGCGGCCGGGTCAAGACCCTCCATCCCCGCATCCACGGCGGCATCCTGGCCCGCCGGGACGATCCCGCCCACCGCGCCGACCTGGAGGCCCAGGGGATCACCACCATCGATGTGGTGGCGGTCAACCTCTATCCCTTCCGCGCCACCGTGGTCGACCCCGCCGTGAGCTGGGAGACGGCCATCGAGACCATCGACATCGGTGGCCCGGCGATGGTGCGCGCCGCCGCCAAGAACCACGCCGACGTGGCGGTGCTCACCGATCCCGACCAGTACCCGGCCTTCCTGGAGGCCCTGGCGGCCGGCCAGGTCGACGGGAGCCTGCGGCGCCGGCTCGCCCTGGCGGCCTTCGCCCACACCGCCGCCTACGACGCCGCCATCGCCACCTGGATCGATGGCCGCCTCGCCGATGAACCGGGCCAGCCCCTGCGGCTGGAGCTGCCCCTGCGGCAGGTGCTCCGTTACGGCGAGAACCCCCACCAGGGCGCCCGCTGGTTCGGTGAGGCCGGCGTGGGCTGGGGGGCGGCCCGCCAGCTTCAGGGCAAGGAACTCAGCTACAACAACCTGATCGACCTGGAGGCGGCCCTCACCACGGTGGCGGCCTTCGGCTACGGCCCCGGCGCCGAGCAGGCGGCGGTGGTGATCAAGCACACCAACCCCTGCGGCGTCGCCATCGGCGCCGACACCGCCGAGGCCCTGCTGCGGGCCCTGGATGCCGACCGGGTCTCCGCCTTCGGGGGCATCGTTGCCCTCAACGGGCCGGTGGACCTGGCGGCTGCCGAGCACCTGGCGGGGCTGTTCCTGGAATGCGTCGTGGCGCCGTCCTTCTCCGAGGAGGCCCGCCAGCGGCTGGCGGCGAAGACCAACCTGCGCCTGCTGGAGCTCGATCCCGGCGCCGTGGCGGGGGCCGCCGGAGCCCTGCAGCTGCGCAGCGTGCTCGGAGGGGTGCTGGCCCAGCAGGCGGACGACGGCCCCGCCGATCCCGATGCCTGGCAGGTGGTGAGCGAGCGCCAGCCCAGCGCCCAGGAATGGCAGGATCTGCGCTTCGCCTGGCAGGTGGTGCGCCATGTGCGCTCCAACGCCATCCTGGTGGCCCGCGATGGCTGCACCCTCGGCGTCGGGGCGGGCCAGATGAACCGGGTGGGCTCGGCCCGGCTGGCCCTCGAGGCGGCCGGCGCAGCCGCCCGGGGGGCCGTGCTGGCCAGCGACGGCTTCTTCCCCTTCGATGACACGGTGCTGCTGGCGGCGGAGCACGGCATCCGGGCGGTGATCCAGCCCGGCGGCAGCAAGCGCGACCCGGATTCGATCGCCGCCTGCAACGCCAACGGCATGGTGATGGTGATCACCGGCCGTCGTCACTTTCTGCACTGAGGGCACGGAGAAGTTGTAACTTCGGTGCACTCGCAGCCGGCCGCCCTGGCCCGGTGGAGTTCCAACGCGTCATGTTCGCCGCCCTTCCCGCTTCGATCGCCTTCGCCCTCAACTTCGCCCACCCCCTGCTGATGTGGGTGCTGCTGGGCCTCGCGGCCTACGCGATGTTCCTGGGCATCAAGGCCAAGAAGACCCGCACGGCCACCGCCGAGGATCGCAAGGAGCTGATCAAGGGGCAGTTCGCCAAGCGCCATTACCTCATTGGCAGCCTCGTGCTGGCCGTCCTCGTGCTCGGCTTCGTCGGGGGCATGGCCGTCACCTACATCAACAACGGCAAGCTGTTCGTCGGTCCCCACCTGCTGGTGGCGCTGGGGATGGTGTGCCTGATCGCCCTGGCGGCGGCCCTCTCGCCGTTGATGCAGGCCGGCAACCTGATCGCCCGCAAGGTGCACGTGGGCCTCAACATGACCCTGATGACCCTGTTCCTGTGGCAGGCCGTCACCGGCATGCAGATCGTCAACAAGATCCTCACCGCTCCCGCTCCCTGAGCCCCCGCACCCTGAGCACCCCCCCCTGAGGGAGGGGGGTCAGAACTGGGCCCGGCGCCGCGGCGGGCATGGGATGCCGTGGCTGGCGTGGAAATCCTCCTGGACCTTCCAGGTGAGCCGGCGGGAGATCTGCCGCACGATCTGACGCAGCAGGTGGTCGCCGCTGCTCTGGACCAGGTGTTCGGGCAGCAGGGAGAGCATGCCGGGCAGCCGCAGCCACACGGCCAGGTCGAGCTGCCAGCGCACCAGGGTGTGGAGCATCACCCCATCCACCTCCTCGTGGGACACCTCGGAACCGCTGGCCTCGTCGAGGCACAGGGAGGCCGCGAATTCGACGTCGTAGAGCCCCCGCAGGGCCGCGTCCGAGTGGGGCAGGGGCACGGTGACGATGCGGTAGATCCCGGCGGCCTGGGGCAGCAGCTCCAGGCCGATGGTGGGCTCCACCTCGAAGCCGAAGTTGCCGAAGCGGCCCAGGGTCAGCACATACCCCTGGCTGCCGATGGGCTCCACCGTCATCGGGGCGGCGCAGCGGCGGAACCAGCCCTCGTGGCGGTCGAGGTAGGAGCCCACCACGGCGGCCGGCGCCCGCATCTCCATCAGATCGGCGAAGGTGCTGGCGTAGCGGCGGATGGCAGGGTCCGTCCTGTCGCGCAGGGGTTCGCTCGCGGTGGCCCCGGCGTCGTCGGGATCCTGTTGCAGGGAGAAGCCTGCCGCCATCGTGGTCTGGGGCGTGCGGTGGGTCAGAGGGGAACGGCCAGAAAGGACGGGGGTTCTGATCTCCCGGGCGGCCCTGGAGGGAGGAAAACCTTTCGTGAATGTAAAGCCACCGGGTGGTGGTTCACTCCTCGCTGAGACCCACCAGGCGCTCGATCACGTCCTCCACGACCCGGTCGGGGGTGGAGGCGCCGGAGGTGATGCCCACCCGCACCGGCCCCTCCGGCAGGAAGGGCTCCAGGGTCTCCAGCTCGCCCCCCAGGGGCTTGTGCTCGATGCGGTTGCCCGGTCCGATCCGCTCGGGGGTGTCGATGTGGAAGGAGCGGATGCCGCGGCTGACGGCGATCTCCTGCAGGTGGGTGGTGTTGGAGGAGTTGTAGCCGCCGATGACCACCATCAGGTCGAGGGGCTCGTCCACCAGGGCGAACATGGCGTCCTGGCGCTCCTGGGTGGCGTCGCAGATGGTGTTGAAGGCCAGGAAGTGCTCGTCGAGCTCGGCGGGGCCGAAGCGCTGCAGCATGGTGCGCTCGAACAGGCGGCCGATCTCCTCGGTCTCGCTCTTGAGCATGGTGGTCTGGTTGGCGACGCCGACCCGCACCAGGTCCCGGTCGGGATCGAAGCCGGGGGAGCAGGCATTGGCGAAATGGCTCATGAAGGCCTCACGGTCGGTGGCCCCCTGGCCCCGCTCGAGGATGAAGTCGCTGACCATGCGGGCCTCGGCCAGGTCGAGCACCACCAGGTAGGTGCCGGCGAAGGAACTCGTGGCCAGGGTCTCCTCGTGCTTCACCTTGCCGTGGATGATCGAGGTGAAGGCGTGCTTCTTGTGCTTCTCGACGGTGTTCCACACCTTCGAGACCCAGGGACAGGTGGTGTCGACGATGTGGCAGCCCCGTTCGTTGAGCAGCTGCATCTCCTGCACGGTGGCGCCGAAGGCGGGCAGGATCACCACGTCCCCGGTGCCCACCTCGGAGAAGTCCTTGACGTCGTCGTCGACCGGGATGAAGCGGACGTCCATCTGGCGCAGATGGGCGTTGACCGAGGGGTTGTGGATGATCTCGTTGGTGATCCAGATCCGCTCGCTGGGGTAGTGGCGGCGGGTTTCGTAGGCCATGGCCACCGCCCGCTCCACCCCCCAGCAGAAGCCGAAGGCCTCCGCCAGGCGGATCTTGAGACGCCCGCGCTGCAGGACGTGGCCGTTCTCCCGCAGGCTGGCGATCAGGTTGCTCTGGTAGGCCTGCTCCAGGCTGCCCGCGACCTCGTCGCCCAGGCCGAAGCCGCGGCGGTTGTAGCGATCCGAGTGGTGCAGGGAGCGCTTGAAGGCACGGGTGTCCACAGGCAGGTACCGGGTTGTGCCGACTCTATGGGGGTCGGCGGTGGGACGGGCGAAAAAAAAACCGCGGCCGAGGCCGCGGTCGGTGAAGGGAGCAGGCTCCGAGAATCAGTTCGAGGAAGCGACGAAGTCGGGATAGGCCTCCATGCCGTGCTCGCTGATGTCGAGACCGACCAGCTCCTCCTTCTCCTCCACGCGGATGCCTCCGGTGAGAGCGCCGAGGACGCTCCAGAGGATCCAAGCGGTGACGACCGTGAAGATGGCGTAGGCGAAGACGCCCAGGAACTGGATGCCCAGCTGGTTGAAGCCCTTGCCGAGAAGCAGGCCGGCGTCCTTGTTGAAGAGGCCCACGGCCAGGGTGGCCCAGATACCGCCGACACCGTGGACCGAGAAGGCACCCACGGGATCGTCGATGCCGATCGAATCGATGAAGCTGACGGCGTAGACGACGATGGCACCGCCGATGAAGCCCACGACCCAGGCGGCCCACATCGGGAAGCCGTCGCAGCCGGCGGTGACCCCGACCAGGCCGGCCAGGATGCCGTTGATGGTCATCGTGAGGTCGGGCTTGCCGGAGTGGATCTGGGAGATCAGGGTGCCGGCGATGCCACCGCCGGCGGCGCCGAGGGTGGTGGTGACGGCGATGTAAGGAACCGTCTCGTTCATAGCCAGGACGGAACCGGGGTTGAAGCCGTACCAGCCGAGCCAGAGGATCAGGGCACCCAGGGTGGCCAGGGCAAGGCTGTGGCCGGGGATGGCCTGGGGCTTGGAATCGACGTACTTGCCGATGCGGGGGCCGAGGATCATGGCCCCGACCACGCCGGCCCAGGCACCGACGGAGTGGACCACGGTGGATCCGGCGAAGTCCTTGAAGCCAAGGGTGCTGAGCCAGCCACCACCCAGGCCGGCGTCATCGGGAAAGTTCCAGGTCCAGGAGCCGGCGATCGGGTAGATGATGCCGACCAGGATCAGGGAGAAGATCACGAACTCCTTGAACTTGATGCGCTCCGCCACGAGGCCGGAAACGATCGTGGCGGCCGTGCCGGCGAAAGCGGCCTGGAAGAGGAAGTCGACGCTCGGGACGAGCTTGGCTTCGGTCACCATCTCGGGGGTGACGGTGGGATCGAAGAACAGGCCGCCGAATTTGAACACCCCTGGGATCACCCAGTCGGCGTTGTACATGATCTTGTAGCCGATGAACCAATAGGCCGACACCGCCAGGGCGAAGACGATCAGGTTCTTGGCCAGGATGTTGACGGCGTTCTTCTGGCGGCAGAGACCAGCCTCCACCATGGCGAAGCCGGCGTTCATGAAGATCACCAGGAAGGCCGCGATGGCCAGCCAGAGGTTGTTGATCAGGAAGCCGGGGGTGAGCTCGGGAAGTTCGGCCGCGTGGGCCGAGAGGTTGAACACGCCCAGGATGAACAGGGCCAGAGGCACACAGGCGAACCAGGTGAGGCCTGCCCGTGAGGAGAGACCACGAACCTTGCGCATTAACAGGGCCGGGGCCTCACGCAGGCTGGCCTCGCTGAGGCTTCTCGGCGGTCGAACCTTGTGCGGGTGACTTGAATCGATCATGGGAACGTGGTGAAGTGAACGTTCGACTTCTGACGCCGGAGTAGGCATCAACAAGCTCCGACTATCCATGACGGGCACCCGTTCCAATGTCTGATTCGCTACCAAATGAGCCCCAGGCCACCGTGCGGCCCGGCCCAGCGGCCCGGGGCTCCGCCCTGAAGAGATGCAAAGAGTTTTCAGGAATGTTCAGCATGGACAGTGCAGAGGCGCTAGACATGCATCAGGGAAGTCTTCCTGGCCTCCCCATCTCTGCCTTTGTCGCCATGGCCCGTTCCGCCCTCTGCTATCGCGGTCTCCCCTACGACCACTCCCACGACGCGTCTCCCTCCCCCGCCCCGATCGACCACGTCTATCGCGGTCATCACTACGACGCGCCGCTGCGGCACGAGCCGTCCCCGGTGGATGGGGCCCTCGACCTCGTCTACCGCGGCACCCACTACCACCATCACCAGGCCTGAGCGGCCAGGCCCAGCCACGTCACGGACGCCCCATCGAAGCTGTAGCGGCAGGGGAGCACCTCCACCCCGGCCGCCGCAGCGGCCCTGAACAGTTCCCCATAGCGGGGGTCGGCACTGTCCCCGGGCGCGAAGCGCGTCACGTCGCCGCGGCTCAGGCACGGCACCAGCACCGCCCGGGTCCCGGGCAGCAGGGCCGTGAGCTCCACCAGGTGCTTCTGGCCCCGTTCGGTGACCGTGTCCGGGAACAGGGCCAGATCGCCGTCGCTCCAGGTCGTGTTCTTCACCTCCACATAGATCGGACGGGGATCGGCGGCGCCTTCGGCGGGTGTCAGCAGCAGGTCGATCCGGCTGCGGCGCCCCTCGCCGTAGGGCACCTCGGCGCGGATGCTGCCGATGGGGCCCAGCCAGGGCTCCAGGCAACCCGCCTCGATCGTGGCCCGCACCAGCCGGTTGGGCAGGGCCGTGTTGACCCCCACCCAGACCGGCTCGCCGCCATGGCCGCCGACCTGCGCCTGCTCCCAGGTCCAGGCCAGCTTGCGGCTGGGTGAGGGGTCGTGGCGCAGGCGCACCCGTCCTCCCGGCAGCAGCACCCCGGTCATCGGCCCGGTGTTGGGGCAGTGGGCCGTCACCGTCCGGCCATCGTCCAGCTGCACGTCGGCCAGGAAGCGCTTGTAGCGCTTCAGCAGCACCCCCTCCTCCAGGGGGCCGGTGGACAGCACGGGCACGGCAACGGTCGCTGGGGCCATGGGGTCGGCTGCCCGAAGGGGGAGGGCCATACTGCCGTGCGTTCCGATGGGCAGTGCCCCGCCGCCATGGCCCGATCCCTGCGCCGGATTGCCCTGATCGTGGGGGCGGCCACGGCCCTCAGCAAGGTGGCCGGCCTGCTGCGCCAGCAGGTGATCGCCGCCGCCTTCGGCGTGGGCGCGGCCTATGACGCCTACAACTACGCCTACGTGCTGCCGGGGTTCCTGCTGATCCTGCTCGGCGGCATCAACGGGCCCTTCCACAGCGCCATGGTGAGCGTGCTGGCCCGGCGGCCGCGCCATGAGGGCGCCCACGTGCTGGCCAGCATCAACACCCTGGTGGGGGCGGGGCTGATCGTCGTCACCCTGCTGCTGCTGGTGGCCGCCGATCCGCTCATCGACCTGGTGGGTCCCGGCCTCGACCCGGAACGCCACGCCCTGGCCGTGCTGCAGCTGCGCTGGATGGCGCCGATGGCCCTGTTCGCCGGCCTGATCGGCCTCGGCTTCGGGGCCCTCAACGCCGCCGACGTCTTCTGGCTGCCCTCGGTGAGTCCCCTGCTCTCCAGCGTCGCCGTCATCGGCGGCATCGGCCTGCTCTGGTGGCAGCTGGGCAGCACCATCACCCTGCCCGCCACGGCGGTGATCGGCGGCGTGGTGCTGGCCGCCAGCACCACGGTGGGGGCGATCCTGCAGTGGCTGATCCAGCTGCCGGCCCTGGCCAAGGAGGGCCTCAACCGGCTGCAGCTGGTCTGGGACTGGCGCAATCCGGGGGTGCGGGAGGTGCTGCAGGTGATGGGGCCGGCCACCCTCTCCTCCGGCATGCTCCAGATCAACGTCTTCGTGTCGCTGTTCTTCGCCTCGGGGATGCCGGCGGCGGCGGCGGGCCTGGGCTACGCCAACCTGCTGGTGCAGACGCCCCTGGGCCTGCTCTCCAATGTCCTGCTGGTGCCGCTGCTGCCCGTCTATGCCCGGCTGACGGCACCGGAGGACCGGCCCGAGCTGGTCACGCGCATCCGCCAGGGCCTGATGCTCTCCAACGCCACCATGCTGCCCCTGGGGGCACTGATGGTGGCCCTGGCCGTGCCGATCGTGGCCCTGATCTACCAGCGCGGCGCCTTCGATCACACCGCCGCCGACCTGGTGGGCCAGCTGCTGATGGCCTACGGGATCGGCATGCCGGCCTACCTGGGCCGCGACGTGCTGGTGCGCGTCTTCTATGCCCTCGGCGACGGCAACACCCCCTTCCGCTGGTCCCTGGGCGGCATCGGCCTCAACGCGGTGTTCTGCTGGGCCTTCACCGGCGGCCCCACCCCGGCCTGGGGGCTCCAGCTGCCGATGCTCAACGCCGGCGCCGCCGGCCTGGTGCTCGCCACCGTGGCGGTGAACCTGATCACCTGCGCCGGGCTGCTGCTGGCCCTGAGCCGCCGGCTGGGGGGCCTGCCCCTGCGGCTCTGGGCCGCCGACAGCGGCAAGCTGCTGCTGGCCGCCCTGGTCGGAGGGGGGGCCTGCTGGTGGCTGTCGCTGGCGGTGGCCTGGCCCCCGGGCCTGGTGGGGCTGCTGCTCCAGAACACGCTCTGCGCCGGCCTGGCGGTGGGCCTCTACGGACTGCTGGCGAGCCTCGCCGGCGTGCCCGAGGCGGGCCAGCTGCTGCGGATGGTGCGCCGCCGGGCCTAGGGCAGCCGCACCTGGCGCTCCTCTCTCACCTGCACGGGAATCTCCAGATGGGAGCGGCCGATCATCTGGGGGCCGTCGATGGAGAAGATGCGGGCCTCGATGCCGAAGTCCCGGAAGGCGCTCTCCAGTTCCTGGATCAGGGCCTTCTCCACCTGGGCCTCCGCATCCACCACCTTGCCGATCAGACGCCCGCCGAGTCGGCCGATGCGCTGGCGGACCACGTCACGGGCATTGGTGACTTCGATGACCAGCACGACCAGCCTGCGTGGGGCGTCACCCTATCCGTAGAACGGCCTTCCGGCCGCAGGCTTCAGCAAAAGGGTTGCAGCACGTCTTCCAGATCACGCAGCTGGCCGGCGGGCACCAGCCGTGCAAGGGGCAGGCGCGTCGCCCCGCCGCCGATCGGCACCTGCACCGCCTCCAGGGCCTGGCGGGCGCAGACCTCGGCGCCCTGGTCGAGCCGGGCGGCGCATTCGATCGCCAGGATCTGGGCCAGGCCCGCATCGCCCAGGTAGAGGTGCCAGCCGGCCACCTGCACGTACAGCCGGTCGGCGATCGCCCGGGTCAGTTCCTCGAGATCGGCGGCGGCAAGCGTCATGGCTGGGGTTCGGGGCGTTGCAGCACCACCACGCTGCCATGGACCAGCAGCACGGCGGCCCAGCCGATCGTCAGCCAGCCCAGGTGGGACCAGGGGTGGCGCAGGCCCTGGACGAACCAGAGGCCGCTGTTGACGGCGGCGAACAGGGCGGCATGGAGGGTGAGGTTCACGATCCGCTCGAAGTGCCGATAGGTGGGATCGTCGGGATCGGCGGGGCCGTACCAGCGGATCGGCATGGGGGGAAGACCGCCGCAGGCGGTGGTTGGGCTCTGCTGCGGACCCTATCGGGCCGGGGGCGGCGGGGGCGTTGTTGACGGATCGGCACCCCGTGGGGTGAGAATGTCGGGGCAGGCGCTTGTAGCTCAGCGGATTAGAGCATCTGACTACGGATCAGAGGGTCGGGAGTTCGAATCTCTCCAGGCGCGTTCCTTCCCACACCGCCCTTCGGGGCGGTTTTTTCATGGCTGTCACGGGGATGCAGGGGCCTGCACGCCCGAGGCCGGTCAGGCCTGCGGCGTTTGCCTACGATCGGCTTCACACTGAGTAGCCCCATGGCGGACCGAGCGGATCACGGCCCCACGCAGCCTGCAGCCTCCATCGACAGCCCCCTGGCCAGCGGCGATCCGGCCATCGCCGCCCTGATCGAGAAGGAGCTGCGGCGCCAGCAGACCCACCTCGAGCTGATCGCCAGCGAGAACTTCGCCTCCCGGGCGGTGATGGAGGCCCAGGGCTCGGTGCTCACCAACAAGTACGCCGAGGGCCTGCCCCACAAGCGCTACTACGGCGGCTGCGAGCACGTCGACATCATCGAGGACCTGGCCATCGCGCGGGCCAAGCAGCTGTTCGGCGCGGCCTGGGCCAACGTCCAGCCCCACAGCGGCGCCCAGGCCAACTTCGCCGTCTTCCTGGCGCTGCTGCAGCCCGGCGACACGATCCTGGGCATGGATCTCTCCCACGGCGGCCACCTCACCCACGGCTCGCCGGTGAACGTGTCGGGCAAGTGGTTCAAGGCCGTCCACTACGGCGTCGACCCCGAGACCCACCAGCTCAACTTCGACACCATCCGCCAGCTCGCCCTCGAGTACCGGCCCAAGCTGATCATCTGCGGCTATTCCGCCTACCCCCGCACGATCGACTTCGCGGCCTTCCGGGCCATCGCCGACGAGGTGGGGGCCTACCTGCTGGCCGACATGGCCCACATCGCCGGCCTGGTGGCCTCCGGCGTGCACCCCAGCCCGGTGCCCCACTGCCACGTGGTCACCACCACCACCCACAAGACCCTGCGGGGCCCCCGCGGTGGCCTGATCCTCTGCAACGACGAGACCTTCGGCCGCCAGTTCGACAAGGCCGTCTTCCCGGGGTCCCAGGGTGGGCCGCTGGAGCACGTGATCGCCGCCAAGGCCGTGGCCTTCGGCGAAGCGCTGCAGCCCAGCTTCCGCACGTACAGCCAGCAGGTGGTGCGCAATGCCCAGGCCCTGGCCGAGCGGATCCAGGAGCGGGGCATCGCCGTCGTCTCCGGCGGCACCGACAACCACCTGGTGCTGCTCGACCTGCGCTCCATCGGCCTGACCGGCAAGGTGGCCGACCGCCTGGTGAGCGACGTCAACATCACCGCCAACAAGAACACGGTGCCCTTCGATCCGGAGTCGCCGTTCGTCACCAGCGGCCTGCGCCTGGGCAGCGCCGCCCTCACCACCCGTGGCTTCGATGTCGAGGCGTTCCGTGAGGTGGCCGATGTGATCGCCGACCGCCTGCTGCACCCGGACGATGCCGCCGTCGAGCTCCGCTGCCGTGAGCGGGTGGCCTCCCTCTGCGGCCGCTTCCCCCTCTATGGACGCCAACGTGAGCTCCAGCACGCCTGACGGCCCCGTTCACCCGTAACGTGTCGCCTACAGGACCGCACTCTTCCGGCCCGCCGTTGTGACCCTCGCCTACAGCCCCAACGCGGCGGCCCTGCTCACGGCCACTGCGGCGGCCCTGCTCACGGCGCTGATCGTGCCTGTGGTGCGGAGGCTCGGTCTGCGCTGGGGGCTGGTGGACCCGCCCGATGACCGCAAGCAGCACACCGGCCCCATGGTGCGGCTCGGGGGGGTGGGCATCGTTGTGGGATTCAGCCTCTCGCTGGCCTGCACCTGGACCTTCGGCGGCTTCGCCGACCTGCCGCCGGACAAGGACCAGCTGATCTGGACCACCCTGGCGGGGGCCCTCTGCTTCTTCGTGATCGGCCTGGCGGACGACCTGTTCGCCCTGCCGCCCCTGCCCCGCCTCTGCGGCCAGGTGCTCGTGGCCGCGGCGGTTTGGAACCAGGGGGTGCGCATCGGCAGCATCGACCTGCCCTTCGGCCTGGGGCATTCCGTCGCCGGGCTGCCGCTGCCGGAGGGGCTGAGCCTGCTGGCCACGGTGGTCTGGCTGGTGGGGATCACCAACGCGATCAACTGGCTCGATGGCCTCGACGGGCTGGCGGCGGGGGTGAGCGGCATCGCCGCCGTGGGGCTGCTCTCGGTGAGCTTCAGCCTCAGCCAGCCCGCCGCCGGCCTGCTGGCGGCGGCCCTGGCCGGCAGCTGCCTGGGCTTCCTGCGCCACAACTTCAACCCGGCCCGCATCTTCATGGGCGACGGGGGTTCCTATTTCCTCGGCTTCGCCCTGGCGGCGATCAGCATCGTCGGCCCGGCCAAGCGCCTCACCAGCGTCAGCCTGCTGCTGCCGCTGATGATCCTGTCCCTGCCCCTGGCCGACATGTCGGCGGTGATCATGGGCCGCCTCCGGGCCGGACGCTCGCCCTTCTACCCGGATCGCCGCCACCTGCACCACCGCCTGCTGCGGGCGGGCTTCAGCCACCGCCGCACCGTGGTGCTGATCTACGCCTTCACCCAGTGGCTGGCCTCCATCGCCCTGGTGCTGGCCAATGCCGAGATGCGCTTCCTCTGGCTGGCGCTGGCCACGGCGGTGCTGATCGCCGTGCTGGTGGTCTGCCGCCGCCAGATGCAGGAGGAGGCCAAGTGAGCGGCCCCCCCGGCGCCGCCGGGGTGGAGGTGCTCTGCATCGGCACCGAGCTGCTGCTGGGCAACATCGTCAACGGCAATGCCCGCTGGCTGGCGGAACAGCTGGCCGCCCTCGGGGTGGTGCATCACCGCCAGCAGGTGGTGGGCGACAACCGGGAGCGGCTGATCGAGGCGGTGCGGCAGGCGGCGGGCCGCTGCCGGGTGCTGGTCACCACCGGCGGCCTGGGGCCCACCCCCGACGACCTCACCACCGAGGCGATCGCGGCCGCCTTCGGCGCCGACCTGGTGGAGCACGGCGAGATCTGGGCGGCGATCCAGGCCCGGATCACGGCCCGGGGCCGGACCGTCGCCCCCTCCAACCGCAAGCAGGCCCTGCTGCCGCGGGGGGCCGCCGTGCTGCCCAACCCCACCGGCACGGCCCCCGGGATGATCTGGACCCCGGTGCCGGGGTTCACCGTGCTCACCTTCCCGGGGGTCCCCAGCGAGCTGCGGGCCATGTGGGAGGCCACCGCGGCCCCCTGGCTGCGGGAGGCGGGCCTGGCGGGCGGGGTGTTCGCCAGCCGCATGCTGCGCTTCTGGGGGGTGCCCGAGTCCGATCTGGCCGAGCGGGTGCACGACCTGCTGGCCCTGGAGAACCCCACCGTGGCGCCCTACGCCGGCGCCGGTGAGGTGAAGCTGCGGGTCACGGCCCGGGCCGGCGACGCGGCCGCCGCCGCCGCCCTGCTGGCCCCGGTGGAGGCGGAACTGCGTCGCCGCACCGGCACCAGTTGCTTCGGCGCCGACGGCGACAGCCTGGCCTCGGTGGTGCTGGCGGCCCTGCGGCGCCGCGGCGAGACCCTGGCGGTGGCGGAGTCGTGCACCGGCGGCGGCCTCGGGGCCGCCCTGGTGGCGGTGCCGGGGGCGTCGGAGGTGTTTCTCGGTGGCGTGATCGCCTATGCCAACGCCGTCAAGCAGGCGGTGCTGGGGGTGCCGGCGGCGGTGCTGGAGCGCCATGGGGCGGTGAGCGACCCGGTGGCCGAGGCGATGGCGGAGGGGGTGCGGCGTCTCACGGGGGCCACCTGGGCCCTGGCGGTCACGGGCATCGCCGGCCCCGGTGGCGGCACGGCCGAGAAGCCGGTGGGGCTGGTGCACATCGCCGTGGCCGGGCCCGATGGCTGCCGCAGCGAGGCGGTGCGCTTCGGCAGCGGCCGCGAGCGCGGCTGGATCCAGACGCTGACGGTGGGGGAAAGCCTGAACCGTCTGCGGTTACAGCTGAACATTGGGACGATCTGAGCCGGCCTGATCGGAACATCTGCTGCCGCGGCCGCCATCGATCACGAATCCTGAGGCATGGACTTTTCCCCCCGACCTGGCCCTTTTCCCCCGAAAGCAGGGGCGTTTTCCACAGGTGGCGGCGGTCGGCCCGAGCTGCCGGAGGGGTCCTGGCTCGGCGCTGCGGGAAAGGCCTCTCCCCCTTGACCATGCCCCCCGGCGGGTACCGCAGCAGCGGCCACCCCCGGGCGGCGGCCGGGAAGCCGCCCTGCGCCGGGATTCTCAGCGGCGGTCCCTTGGGACCGGCCCGGTGGGGGTCGCTTTGACGCGGGGGGCGGCCCCATGGCCTGATGGGGGGGACCGACGACCAGCGCCGTATGAGCCAGATTCCCGACCACGCTCCCCGCACCGTGAGCATCGAGAACCAGATGCCGGAGGACCTGTTCGAGGCGATGCGGGAGTTCATCCGGGTGCACCCCCAGTGGGACCAGTACCGCCTGATGCAGGCCGCGCTGGCCGGTTTCCTGGTCCAGCACGGCAGCCACGACCGCGCCGTGGCCCGCCATTACCTCAACGGCCTGTTCCGCCGCGAGCCCGCACCGGTGGAACACCCTCCTTCTAGGGTGGTTTCTGACCGTCTCGATCCTTCCTCTTGAGCGCCGGCACCCTCTACGACAAGGTCTGGGAGCTGCACCGCGTCGCCGATCTCCCGGGCGGAGCCACCCAGCTGTTCATCGGGCTGCACCTGATCCACGAGGTCACCAGCCCCCAGGCCTTCGCCGCCCTCGACGATCTGGGCCTGTCGGTGCGCCACCCCGAACGCACGGTCGCCACGGTCGACCACATCGTTCCCACCACCTCCCAGGCCCGGCCCTTCGCCGACCCCCTGGCCGAGGAGATGCTCGCCACCCTGGAGGCCAACTGCGCCCGGCACGGCATCACCCTCCATGGCCTCGGCAGCGGCCGCCAGGGGATCGTGCACGTGATCGCCCCGGAGCTGGGGCTCACCCAGCCCGGCATGACCGTGGCCTGCGGCGATTCCCACACCTCCACCCACGGCGCCTTCGGTGCCATCGCCTTCGGCATCGGCACCAGCCAGGTGCGCGATGTGCTCGCCAGCCAGAGCCTGGCGATGGGCAAGCTGAAGGTGCGCCGGATCCGGGTGGAGGGAACCCTGCAACCCGGCGTCTATGCCAAGGATCTGGTGCTGCACGTGATCCGCACCCTGGGGGTGAAGGGCGGCGTGGGCTACGCCTACGAGTTCGCCGGGCCGGCGATCGAGGCCCTCTCGATGGAGGAGCGGATGACGCTCTGCAACATGGCCATCGAGGGCGGGGCGCGCTGCGGCTACGTCAACCCCGACGCCATCACCTTCGCCTATCTGAAGGGCCGGCCCCATGCCCCCGCCGGCGAGGCCTGGGAGCGGGCCGTCGCCTGGTGGAGCGCCCTCGCCTCCGGTCCCGACGCCGTCTTCGACGACGAGGTGGTGTTCGATGCGGCCACGATCGCGCCCACCGTCACCTGGGGGATCACCCCGGGGCAGGCCATCGGCGTCGATGAGGCCGTGCCCACCCTCGAGCAGACCGACAGCGACGAGCGGCCGATCGCCGAGGAGGCCTACCGCTACATGGACCTGCGCCCCGGGGTGCCGATCGAGGGGTTGCCGGTGGATGTCTGCTTCATCGGCAGCTGCACCAATGGCCGCCTCAGCGACCTGCGGGCCGCCGCCGCCGTCGCCCGGGGCCGGCAGGTGGCGGCGGGCATCAAGGCCTTCGTGGTGCCGGGCAGTGAGCAGGTGGCGGCCGCCGCCGAGGCTGAGGGCCTCGATGCGGTGTTCCGCCAGGCCGGCTTCGAATGGCGCGAGCCGGGCTGCTCGATGTGCCTGGCCATGAACCCCGACCGGCTCGAGGGGCGCCAGATCAGCGCCAGTTCCAGCAACCGCAACTTCAAGGGGCGCCAGGGTTCCGCCTCCGGCCGCACCCTGCTGATGAGCCCGGCCATGGTGGCCGCGGCGGCGGTGAGCGGCCACGTGGCCGACGTGCGCCGCCTGATCGCCACCCCGTCCTCCCCCGAGTCCGCCCCCACCCCCGCATGAGCGCCACCCCCTTCCCGGCCGGACCGATCCAGCACTGCCAGGGCCGCGCCGTCGTCGTGCCCGGCGACGACATCGACACCGACCGGATCATCCCGGCCCGCTATCTCAAGTGCGTCACCTTTGACGGGCTGGCGGAGGGTGTCTTCGCCGATGACCGCCGCGAGCGGGCCGGCGACCACCCCTTCGACCGGGCCGGCAACCAGGGCGCCGCGATCCTGGTGGTCAACCGCAACTTCGGCTGCGGCTCCAGCCGGGAGCACGCCCCCCAGGCGCTGATGCGCTGGGGCATCCGGGCGGTGATCGGCGAGAGCTTCGCCGAGATCTTCTTCGGCAACTGCCTGGCCCTGGGGATCCCCTGCCTCAGCGCCGACCACGACACGGTGCTGGCCATCCAGGCCGCCGTCGCCGCCAATCCCGGCGCCCTGCTGCAGCTCGATCTCGAGCCGCCCCAGGTGACGCTGCAGGCTGACGGCGAGGCTCTGGCGTGGCCCCTGGAGCTGGCGGCCGGCCCGCGCCGCATGCTGGTGAGCGGCGAGTGGAACGGCACGGCCCAGCTCGTGGCCCACGACGCCGAGCTGCGGGCCACCGCCGGCCGGCTCCCGTATCTGGCCGGCTTCGCCACCGCCTAGAAGGGACCTAGAAGGGGCGCTGCAGGACCCCCTGGGTGGGGTGGTAGGGGATGAAGGGCGTTCCCGGCCCTTGGAAGTTGAAGTCGTTCAGCCGCACGCGGATGCCGCCCAGCCCGTCATAGGGGCTGTAGTAGACGCCGATCTCGTAGGAGCGCCGCTGCCAGCGCAGCTCCAGGTAGGAGCCGGTGACATCGCCATAGAACCCGGAACTGGGATCGACGTTGAAGCCGATGCCGCCGCTGAAGACGAGCGGCCCAATGATCTGCTGGGAGAGGCCGATGCCGACCGTGCCCAGGTCGACGGCCCGGTCGAAGTTCAGCGGGCTCTGGCCCTGCCGCAGGGTGATGCCGCCGGTGACGGTCAGCTGGGTGTAGTCGAGGAAGGGCTTCTCGAAGCGTCCCAGGGTGAGGGTGGGCCCTCCGGAGAGGCCGATCGTGTTCTGGTTGGTGCCGTCACTGAAGTAGGCGGCCACCCCGAGCAGGTTGGCGTTGAAGCGCAGCCCCGGCACGATCGGCACCGGTGAATTGGCCAGGGAGACCACCGGCGGACTGGTGGTGGGCTTGCCGGTCCAGATCGGGTAGGAGAAGTTGAAGGAGCCGATGGCGTTGGCGCGCCACACATCAAGCAGGCCGGTGCCGGTGGTCGGGTTGGCCTGGAAGTTGCCCACCCCCATGCGCCAGTAGTAGCTGCGGGACAGCTGGCCCCAGCTGGGCAGGCTTCCCTGCTGTTCCAGCGAGACGCCGTAGGCGGAATAGACGTCCTGCTCGCCGAGGGAGCCGTTCCAGGTGCGGAAGCGGTAGGCCCCGAACAGCCGCATGGTGCTGAAGCCCAGCACGGGCACCTTCACCAGCCGGGAGAGGTCGCCGAAGCTGCGGGTGCCGTTGGCGAAGTTGTCGGGATTGAGGGTGGAGATGGAAAGGCGGGCATCGGCGTTGAACCCCAGCACCGGCCCGGTGAGACGGGCATCGAAGCCGAAGTAGTCGCCGGTCTTGGCCGGCTGCTCGAAGATGTTGGTGGAGCCGGCCGGCGATCCGGGCAGGGGGTAGGCGTCGGTGTTGCCGGTGTAGAGGCGCTGGACCATCACCTGCGGCTGCAGGTTGAGGAGCCCCTTCTCGCCGATCTTGATCGGGATGTTGTAGCCGAGGAAGAAGCCGTCCCGGTCCTCCCGGTCGTTGCCGATCACCAGGGGATTGCTCACCTCGTCCTGCTTCTGGATGCGGCGCTGGCGCGCCACCCGGATCGGCAGACGATCCTCCAGCCGCAGCGTGTTGCGGCGCGCCTTCACCAGGGTGTCGCCGTTGGGCAGCAGGGTGATGACGACCTTCTCCGAATCCATCCACGACTGGGCCGGCGTGAACGGGTCGTTGGTGAAGCCCACCCGATCGCCCGAGAGGGTGTTGGGGGTGATCTTGAGGCGCCGGGCCTGGATGCGCCAGCGGCTCACGGTGCCCTTGATCAGCTCCTGGTTGCCTTCGGTGGTCTGGTCCTTGAGCTGTTCGGGGCGGGTGGTGCCGAAGTCGTTGGCCACTTCCGGCGTGGTGAACTCGCGCGGGAAGCCGAAGCGCCGCTCGGCCTTGAGGCTGCGCTCGAAGGTGACGTTTTCGACCCGCTGGGGGATCCGGCCGATGGCCTCGCGGCGCAGCCGTTCCTGATGCCGCGCGTTGCGCCAAACCCCACCTTTGTCCTCAACCGGCTGGACCGGGGGCTTCGGGGCCGGCTGGCCGCTGGTGCCGGTCCAGCCCGGCCCCATCGTCACCTGCTCGAGCTGCTGGGCCAGGCCATCGGGCTGCTCGCTGGCCAGGGGCGGGGCGTCCGGGCAGCCCTGGGCGGGGGGCACCGGCAGCGGCTGGCTGGTGGGCCTGTCGGTGCCGAAGCGGTAGCGCAGACCCACCAGATAGGCGTTGCTGCCCTCGCTGACGCCGCTGAAGGTGCCGTAGGCGCCGGAGCGGTGGTGGATGCGGCCGACGGCCGACCAGCGGGGGGTGACCAGCGCCTCCACCTCGAAGGCCAGGTAGTTGAGCAGGCGCGCCGAGTTCTGACGGAAGGTCTGCTCGTAGTTGCTCTTGGCGGTGAGGACGCTCAGGCCCTCCACGAAGAAGACGTTGAGCCAGGGCCGCAGCCACAGGCGCAGACCGATGCCACCGGTGACCTCACCGAAGTTCTGGGCGGGGGTGTCGGAGAAGGGGACGGCCTGGTTGAAGCCGCCGCCCGGCTGGGCGCTGGCCCGGTGGCCGAGCAGGTTGGCATCGAACTCCAGCGACAGCGGCCCGGCCTGGAAGAGGCGGCGCTGCAGGCCGATGCCGCCCAGGTATTCGGGCCGGAAGCGGCCGCTGAAGGTGAAGGTGTCGCCGAATTCACCGGCATACATCTGGCCGGCCCAAGTGGTGACGGCCCAGGGGTAGGGCTGCCACTGGGGCACGGCCGGATAGGTGGGCGTGCAGCTGATCGGCTCCGGTGGCGGGAGGGGCTGGGAGGCCTCCTGCTCGAGGTCGAAGTCCTCCTTGGTGGAGTCGAGATCGATGACGCCGTAGACGTCGTCGATCTCCCCCACCCCCTCCAGCAGGGCATAGCGGAGGCGGCTGCCCTGGAGATACTGCTGGCCGCGCTGGAAGCGCACGTTGCCCACCGCGAAGATGGTGCGGGTGCTGGCCTCAAACTCCAGCCGGTCGGCCAGCAGGCGGCCACCGGCGAGGCGGGCCATGACACTGCCGCTGGCCACGAAGCGCTGCAGCTGGCCGTCGTAGCCCTGCTGGTTGGCGGTCAGCTCCAGCTCCAGGGGCATGGCGTCGCCCGCCGGGGCGGCGTCGAGACCGGCCACCGGCGCCGTCGTGGCGGCGGGGTCGGCCGGGAGCGGTTCCGGAACGGGCTGGGGGGTGACCGCCAGGGGGCGGCGACGAGGAGCCGGGGGCTGAACGGCGGGCGATGGCTCCGCTGAGGGCTCCGCTCCGGCCTGGGCCCCTGCGGGCGTCGCGGGCTGGGGCTCGTCGTCGAAGGGATCGGGGGTGGAGGGGGCTGCCGGCGCCGGCGCCGCGGGCTGCGCCTGGGCGACCTGAAGCCTGGAGGGTGTCTCCGGCCGTGCCTGGACAGGTGCGGCCGTCAACGCCACAACACCGGAGATGCCCAGCCACAGGCCCAGCCCAGGGGTCAGGCCTTCAGGGGCCTGGCGGCGTCCCGAGCGGGGGTGGAGCACCACAGGCAGCGGATGGGCAGCGAGAACGCGGCCGATCCTGCCATGGGAGTTCGGGGTCGACCCCCGCGGCGGTCCGGTTTCCGGACGGGTGGCGGGCGGGGCCGCCGCCGAAGGGGTCAGTCCTCCAGGTCCTTGCGGCTGGGGGAGCGGGTGGGATCGCTGGCCAGGAAGCCGAAGACGAAGATCCCGATGAAGAAGAAGACGACGGAGTAAACCGAGATCTTGAGAGCGAGCATGGTCTGTCCGGCGGGTGACAGGGAGTGACAGGCGCCGGTACGGGTCTCGATGACCCCTCGGCAGCCGCATCATCTTATGGGTGGTGGTTGGCCATCCAGGCTGTCCGATGCCGTTTGGCGGGGGCAACCGGCTCCGATTGAAACGTTTCGGTCACGTTCCCCATGCCCCGGCCCCTGGATCTCCAACCCCTCTGGCAGGCCATCCAGCCCGGGGGCGGAAGCGGTCCGGCGCTGGGGGGCGAGTGGGGGCTCCGCCACCGGCCCGACTGGGCGGCCCGGGGCCTGATCATCTGGCCGCGGGGCGGCCAGTGGTGCCGTCTGCGCCTGCACTGCCCCTGCCCGGAGGCCTGGGCCCCCCTGGCCGAGGGCGCCCGGGCGCGGCTGGCGCTGCGCTGGTGGGCCGACAGCGCCGAGCTGTGGGTGGATGGCGAGCGCATCCACAGCGGCGATCTGTTCGACACCGCCTGCCGCTGGCCCCTGCCCGAGCGCTGGTGGCGGGGCGAGGCCCTGGACCTGGAACTGCGGCTGCGCAGCCCCCTGCACGACGACGGCGCCCTGATCAGCAGCCGCATCGAGCTGGAGCCCCTGGATCCGGCCGACCCCCTGGGCCTGCTGGCGGCCACCGCCGACGAACTGCGGCAGCTGCGCCGCGAGCACCGGCACGACGGGGCGCCGGGGGAGGGGGTGCTGCAAGTGCTGGGCCATGCCCACCTCGATCTGGCCTGGCTGTGGCCGGTGGCCGACACCTGGCAGGCGGCGGAGCGCACCTTCGCCTCCGCCCTCGATCTGATGGAGCGCTTCGAGACGCTCCACTTCGGCCACTCCACCCCGGCGCTCTATGCCTGGCTGGAGCGCCACCGGCCGGCCCTGTTCGAGCGGGTGCGCCGGGCCATGGGGGAGGGCCGCTTCGAGCCCCTCAACGGGCCGTGGGTGGAGAGCGACTGCGTGCTGCTTTCCACCACCTCGCTGCTGCGCCAGTTCCAGGAGGGCCAGGCCTACAGCCTGCGCACCTTCCCGGAGTGGAGCCACCGGCTCGCCTGGCTGCCGGACAGCTTCGGCTTCGCCGCCGGGCTGCCGGCGCTGGCGGCCGCCACCGGGGTGCGCTGGTTCTGCACCCACAAGCTGGCCTGGAACGCCACCAACCCCTTCCCCCACCGGCTGTTCCGCTGGCGCAGCCGCTGCGGGGCCGAGGTGCTGGCCCTGATGACGGCGCCGATCGGCACCGACGGTGACCCGGTGGCGATGGAGCGCTACCGGTTGCAGTGGCAGCAGGCCAGCGGCTGCGCCGATGCCCTGTGGCTGCCCGGGGTCGGCGACCACGGCGGCGGGCCGACCGCCGAGATGCTGGAGCAGCTGGCGCTCTGGCAGGACCAGCCCGTGGCCGCCGGCCAGCGCCACGGCACCCTGCGCGCCTACCTGGAGCCGCTGGAGTCGCTGGCGGGGCAGCTGCCGGTGTGGCGCGACGAGCTCTACCTGGAGCTGCACCGAGGCTGCCCCACCAGCCGGCCCGACCAGAAGCGCCACAACCGCACCCTGGAGCGGCTGCTGCGGGAGGCGGATCTGGCCGCGGCGCTCTTCGGCAGGCCGGCGCCGGCCGCCACCGACGACTGGCGCACCCTGCTGTTCCAGCAGTTCCACGACATCCTCCCGGGCACGGCGATCCCGGAGGTGTTCGAGCAGGCCGAGCCCCAGTGGCGGGGCGCCCGCCGCCGGGCCGCCCGCCGCCGCGACCGGACCCTGCGGCTGGGGCTGGCGGCCGCGGGGCCCTGCGCTGCAACGGCCGGGGCTCCCGGGAGCGCCGCTGAATCCTGGTGCGTCGTGCAGCTGCAGCCGCTGCCGGCCCAGCCCCGCACCCTGCGGCTGCCGGCAGGCGACTGGTGGCTGGCGACGGCGGACGGTGAGCGGCGGCTGGCGGGGCAGCCGGCCCCCGGGGGCGGCCAGTGGCTGCAGATCCCCGACCTGGAAGGGGTCGGGGTGCGGCGCCTGCGGCGGCAACCGGCATCCGCCGGCAGCGGCGGCGAGGCAGCGGCCAGCCCCGTGGCGGGGGCGGTGCGCCTGGAGCGGGTCGCCGGCGGCGGGCCGGACCACTGGCGGCTGGGCAACGGCCTGGTGTCGGCGCTGATCGGCCCGGCGGGGGTGGAGCAGCTCTTTGATGGGGCCGGCCGGCCCCAGCTGGCGGGGCCGCTGGCCTGGTGCCGCTGGCGCGACCGGGGCGAGTTCTGGGATGCCTGGGACCTGGCCGCCGACTACCGCGAGCACCCGCTGGCCTGGACCTGGGAGGGGGTGCCGCAGTGGCTGGAGACAGGGCCGCTCTGCGCCCGGTTCGTCTGGCGCGGCCGCTGCGGCGAGAGCCCGGTGCGCCTCGACGGCCGCCTGCTGGCGGGCAGTCCCTGGCTGGAGCTGGTGCTGGGCACCCAGTGGCGGCAGCGCCATGAGCTGCTGCGGCTGGAGATTCCCCTGGCCGATCCGGCCTGCCGCTGGGCGGCCGACACCGCCGGCGGGGTGATCGAGCGGCCGTCCACGGCCCGCACCGCCCGGGAGCGGGCCCGCTGGGAGGTCAGCGCCATCAGCTGGATGGCCGCGGTGGGCCCGGGCCGCGGCGATGGGCTGGCGGTGCTGCTGGATGGCCCCCAGGGGGTGTCGGCGACGGCGGAGAGCCTGGGGGTGTCGCTGCTGCGCGCCCCCACCTGGCCCGATCCCGGCGCCGACAACGGCTGGCAGCGGCAGCGACTGGCCCTGCTGCCCTGCCCCGGCGGCTGGCGGGCGGCCGCCGCGCCCCAGCAGGCCACCCGGCTGCGGGAGCCGCTCTGGTGCCGGCCGATGGCACCGGGCGCCGGCGCGGGCGCCGAAGCTGGAAATCAGGCCGAAACGCTGTTCCCGTCCCTCGGCGAGGACCTGCAATTGGTGGCCCTGCGGCCCCTGCCGGCAGAGGACGGCGTGGAAGCCGACGGCTCCGTGCTGCTCAGCGTCCAGAACCTGGGGCCCTGCCGAAGGCGCTTCTCAGCCGGCCCGGACTGGAACGTGCTGGGGAGCTGCGATGCCCTGGGACAGCCCCAGGGAACCGAGCCGCTGGCACTGGGGCCGTGGCAGCTGGGGCACTGGCGGCTGCGGCGCGTGCCGGCGGGGAGCGCGGCGGCTCAGTCGTCGTGATCGTCGAAGGGATCGGTGAGGCCCTTGGAGGGCGGACCGAAGGCGGTGTAGACCCCGAAACCGGTGAGGGCCAGCAGCACGGCGAGCACCGCGAGGGCGACGGAGAGGGCGGGGGAGGTGCTGGCGGCGGGATCCATGGAGGGCATTCAGGCGGGGCAGGGGGCGCGGGGTGGCGAGGCTTCGGGCCTCGCGCTTCCGTCACAACTCTCGACAGCCCATCTCGGTGCGGCCGGCAAGACCCTTACAGTAAGCACCGCGATCCCGTGCCCGAGAGGTCCGAGCTGCCATGGCCCAACGCACCCGTCTGGGAAACCTGCTGCGCCCCCTGAATTCCGAGTACGGAAAGGTGGTGCCCGGCTGGGGTACCACCCCCGTGATGGGCGTGTTCATGCTGCTCTTCCTGGTGTTCCTGCTGGTGATCCTGCAGCTGTACAACAAGTCCCTGCTGCTCGAGGGCATCAACGTCAACTGGAACGGCGTCGGCTGATTCCTCTCGCCCCCTGTCCATGAACATCTTCGGCATCGGTCTGCCCGAGATGGCGGTGATTGCCGCCATCGGGCTGCTGGTCTTCGGACCCAAGCGGCTGCCCGAGCTCGGCAAGACCCTGGGGCGCACCCTGCGCGGCTTCCAGTCGGCCTCGCAGGAGTTCGAGAAGGAGTTCCGCACGGCCGTGGGCACTGAGCAGCCGACCGGGCAGCCGATCGACATCTCCGGTCCCCCTGCCGCCGTGCCGCCTGCGGCCGAACCCGCCGCGATCACGCCCGCTGCCGACCCGGCAACGCCGGCGGTGGTGGTCGAGGAGAGCGCCGCACCCTCCAACGGCCCCGCCAGCTGAGGACGGCCATCCGTTGGATCTGCAACTGCTGGTGGGCCTGGGCAATCCCGGCCCCCGCTACGCCGACACCCGCCACAACGTCGGCTTCATGGTGCTGGAGCGGCTGGCCCGCAGTGGCGGCGCCAGCTTTCGCAACCAGGGCCGCCTGCACGGGCTGCTGGCCGAAGTCGGCCAGGGGGACAAGCGGCTGCGGCTGCTGATGCCCCAGACCTTCATGAACGACAGCGGCCGCTCGATCCGCGCCGCCCTCGACTGGTTCCGCCTTGAGCCCGCCCAGATGCTCGTGCTGGTGGACGACATGGACCTGCCCCTGGGGCGCCTGCGGGTGCGGGCCGCGGGCGGCGCCGGGGGGCATAACGGCCTGCGCAGCACGATCGCCCACCTGGGCAGCGAGTCGTTTGCGCGGCTGCGCATCGGCATCGGCGCCCCCGGCGAGACGCCCGAGGAGCGCCGGGCCCGCACCGTGTCGCACGTGCTGGGCAAGTTCTCCGCCGCCGACCGGCCGGTGCTGGAGACGGTGCTGGAGGAGGTGGAGGCGGGCATCGACCTGATCCGGCGGCTGGGGCTGGAAAAGGCGGCCAACCGGTTGAACAGTTTTCGCGCCGATCCGCCGCCATCCTGAGAGCATCGACAACGTCCCGTGAGCCGCCTTCCCGCCACCACCGCACAGCTGCGGGTGCTGCGCCAGAGCTTCAGCCCCTGCCTGCTGGAGGGGGAGATCAGCGCCGGCAGCTTCCAGTGGCGCTTCCGCTGGGCGTTCGATCGGGGCGAGCTGCAGGTGGAGCCGTCCCTGGGGCGCGCCTTGATCCAGGACGCCCTGCTGCGCTTCCTGCTCAAGGCCGACTACCAGCTCGAACCGGGCGGCGACTACGTGTTCACGGTGCGGGCGTCGTTCTGAGCAGCTCCCGCCCCAGGCGCCGCTCCAGCAGCAGCTGGGCCACCACGTCGTCGTAGTCACGGGGGGGCTGGCGCAGGCCCAGGGGCAGAAGCCGCCGCCAGTCCCGGGCGGGGAACAGCTCCCAGTAGCGGCGCCGCGCCGCCAGGGTGGTGCCCCGCTCATCCACCAGCTCCACCGCCAGCAGGGGCTCCAGGCGCCGCCGCCAGGGGCCGCTGCCGGTGCCGTCGCCGATCACCACGGCCGCCAGGGCCTGGTGGCGGTGCCACTGCTCCAGCCGCTCCCAGGCCGCCTCCGGGGGCAGCACCAAGGCCTCGCGGATCTCGCGGCAGGCAGGGTCGGTGAGCACCAGGCCGCACTTGCTGCGGCCGGGATCGAGGCCCGCCAAAGGGCCGGTGGTCATGGCCGCACCGCCACCGTCATGGCCGCCCTGGCCGGGTGGCTCCGGCGCCGTCCTTGCGGGGCCAGCGCAGCTCCACGGTGATCGGGTCGGGGGTGTCGGCGTTCTGGGTGGCCACGGCCTCGAGGTTGGCGGTGACGCCGGCGGGGCGCTCGCTGAGGTCGCGGGCCAGGGCGTTGATGCTGGCGGCATCGAACTGGAGGCCGTTGGCCAGGGTGCCCTGGCGCTGGACCTTGGCGAAGGCGGCGGCCAGCAGCAGGTTGAGGCGGCTGCGGACGGCTTCGGGGTCGCGCACGTCGGGCTCCAGGGAGGTGCGGGAGAGGACTTCCCCCTGCTCCACCACCTGGCGGTTGGGGCGCAGGTCGGGGAAGGCGAGCACCTGGGCCTCGCCCCGCAGCACGTTGGCGGCCGAGCGGATGCTGACCACCCAGGTGCCGGGGGTGGCGAGCAGCGATTCCAGCCGGGTGATGTCGCTGCGGGGCACCAGCAGGATCTGGCGGTTGGGGGGCTGGCCAGGCAGCAGCAGCTGGAAGGCGGCCCGGTTCGACTCCTGCAGCAGGGCATCGATCACCTGCTTGGCCTGGTCGGGCCGCTGCAGCTGCACCTTGGCGGTGGCCAGGGGCTGGCCGCTGGCGATCACCACGTCGCCGCGGCGCAGGGCGATGACGTTGGTCTCCAGGTCCTTGAGCTCCTTGGCACCGGCGGCGATGCGGCGGCGCACATTGGCCAGTTCGGCCTCGGTGCGGCGGATCTCGGCGTCCCGGCCCTGCACCTCCCGGCTGAGCCGGGCCCGCTCGGCCTCCAGCCGGGCGCGCTGGGCCTGCAGAGGCTGGAGCTCGCGGCGCAGGGTGTCGACGCGGCGTTCGGCGGCCAGCAGCTGGTCGCGGGCGCGGCGTTGGCTGGCCAGGGCCTGGTCACGGCGGCGTTCGGCCGTGATCAGATCGAGGCGGCTGCGCTCCAGTTCCCCCCGGGTGCGGGTCAGTTCCCCCTTGTTGCGCTCCAGGGCGGCGCGGCTGTCCCGCAGGCGGTCCTGGATCTGGTCGAGCTCGAAGAGCCCCACCCGCAGGCGCTCGCTCACCAGCAGCATCAGCGCCAGCGACACGGCACTGATCAGGCTGCCGGTGAGCACCGTGATCACCACGGCGGTCTTGCGGGGCCGCAGGTTGAACAGGCTGAGGCGCGCCTTGCCCACACGGCTGCCGAGCCGGTCCCCCAGGGTGGAGAGCACTCCGCCGAGCACCAGGAGCGCGAGGATCAGCAGCCAACCCGACACCTTCCGAGCCCCGGTTCCGCGATCCACCAAGTATCCATGCCGGTGGCCTCACGGCACCCGGCTGGGGCCGCCCGATCAGCTGAACCGCTTGGCCAGGGCGATGGGGTCGAAGACGGTGATCTTCTTGCGGTCGATCTGGACCAGGCCGTCGTTGCGCAGGTCGCCAAGGAGGCGGGTGATGGTGACGCGGGTGGAGCCGATCGCCTCGGCGATGGCCTGGTGGGAGAGGCGCAGGTCGATGGTGATCCCCTCGGCGCCGGGCACGCCGAAGTCGCGGCAGAGCACGAGCAGGAAGCTCACCAGCCGGGAGGACATGTCCCGGTGGGTGAGGGTCTCGATCATGGTCTCGGTCTGGAGGATGCGGGAGGAGAGGCCCTGGAGCAGCAGCAGGCCGACGCTGGCGTCCTGCTCGATGGCGCGCCGCACCGAGGTGGCCGGGGCCGTGACCATCTCCACCCGGGTGAAGGCGATGGCGTGATAGAAGCGGTCGGAGCGCTGGCCGGTGAGCAGGGAGAGCACCCCGAAGAGGCTGTTTTCGCGCAGCAGGGCCACTGTGATCTCCTCGCCCGACTCGTAGACGCGCGAGAGGCGCACGGCACCGCGCCGCAGCAGGTAGACGCGCTCGGCCGGGTCGCCGGGGAAGAAGATCGTCTTGCCGCGCTCGATGGTCTCGACGCTGCTGCCGGCCAGGCCGCGGATCACGTCCAGCAGGGTGGTGGCCAGGGCGCCGGGGGCGCCCATGGGGGTCACGGAGCCGGGGGATCCGCTGGAAGGGCTGCTGGGGTAGCGGCTGAAGCCACGCGTAGCGCCGACCATCAAGGCGTGGCGATTGGTGATGAACCTATGGATCGGTCTGGCCGATCCATGTAGCCAATGACACTCTTTAGCCGGTCGTGGTGCCTGGCGCCACAGCCAGGGCCTGGCGCTGGGCCTCCTGCAGGTCCCGCAGGCCCGGCTCAGCCAGATCCAGCAGGGCGTCGAGGCGGGAGCGGGAGAACGGGGCGCCTTCGGCGGTGCCCTGGATCTCCAGCAGCCGGCCCTGCTGGTCCATCACCACGTTGAGGTCGACCTCGGCGCGGGAATCCTCGGAGTAGTCCAGATCCAGCAGGGCCACACCGTCCACCAGGCCCACCGACACGGCCGACACCTGCTGGCGCAGGGGCGAGGCGGCCAGCACGCCCTGGTGCTGGAGGCGATCCAGGGCGGCGGCCAGGGCGATCCAGGCGCCGGTGATCGAGGCGGTGCGGGTGCCGGCGTCGGCCTGGAGCACGTCGCAGTCGACCAGCAGGGTGCGCTCGCCGAGGGCCTCCAGATCCAGGGCGGCCCGCAGGCTGCGGCCGATGAGGCGCTGGATCTCCTGGGTGCGGCCGGAGAGCTTCATCAGCTCGCGGCCCTGGCGGCTGGGGGTGGAGGCGGGCAGCAGGCGGTATTCGGCGCTGAGCCAGCCGCTGCCGGAGCCCTTGCGCCAGCGGGGCACCTCGGGATCGAGGCAGACGCTGCAGAGCACGCGGGTGCGTCCGGCGGCGAACAGCACCGAGCTGAGGGCGAAGCCCATCGGGTCCCAGTCGACGGCCACCGGGCGCAGGGCATCGGCGGCGCGGCCGTCGTTGCGGGGGGCGTCGGCGGGAGTGGTCACGCGGCCTTTGGCGGAGCCGGGCCAGCGTAGGTGGCGCCGGTGGTACGCCTGTTCCCAGCCACTACCGATGGTGTGCCGGGCTGGCGAGGGCCGCTACATTCGGGAGGTGAGCGGCCGGGGCGATCCGTCCGGACCTTTCACACCAAAGCTTCCGTGGGGTGTCCATGACCGCCAGCCTCATCGACCCCGGCCACCCCCGGCGCACGGCCGTCCCGGCGCGCCCGGAGCCGCTGGCCCTGGTGCCGCCCTTGCGGCTGGTGAGCCAGCCGGAGGGGTTGCTGCAGATCCACACGGCGCCGTTCCGGGGCAGCTTCGCGGCGGTGTTCAGCCAGGCCCTGCGCAGCGCCGGGCTGGGCAGCCGGGTGCTGGTGAGCCAGTTCCTCAAGGGGGGCGTGGAGCAGGGGCCGGCGGGCAGCCTGACGCTGTGCGGCCGGCTGGAGTGGCTGCGCCCGGGCACGCCCCACTGCCTCGATGGGCCGCCGGGCTCCCAGGGCTCCGAGGGGGCCACGGCCGAGGAAGCGCTTGAGGCGGTGGCGGAGGTGTGGGAGGTGAGCCGCGAGCGGCTGCTCAAGGGCGACCTGGATCTGCTGGTGCTCGATGAGCTGGGCCTGGCGATCGCCCTGGGCTATCTGAGCGCCGAGGCGGTGATCGAGGCGCTTGAACAGCGGCCGGCCCATCTGGATGTCATCCTGACGGGCCCCTCGATGCCGGCCAGCCTGATGGCGATGGCCGATCAGGTCACCCAGTTGCGCCGCGGCGGCTGACGCCATGCTCAAGAACGACCACTGGATCAACGAACAGGCCGCGGCCGGAATGCTGGAGCCGTTCCAGCCGACGCTGGTGCGCCACCTGGATCCGGAGGGCCGCACCGGCCCGGTGCTGAGTTTCGGCTGCTCGTCGTACGGGTACGACCTGCGGCTGTCGCCGAAGGAGTTCCTGATCTTCCGCCACGTGCCGGGCACGGTGATGAACCCGAAGCGGTTCAACCCGGCGAACCTTGAGCCGGCGCCGATGCACAGCGACGAGGACGGCGACTACTTCATCCTGCCGGCCCATTCCTACGGGCTGGGGGTGGCGCTGGAAAAGATGAAGGTGCCGTCGAACATCACCGTGATCTGCCTGGGCAAGAGCACCTATGCGCGGCTGGGCATCATCGTGAACACCACCCCCGCCGAAGCCGGCTGGGAGGGTCACCTCACCCTGGAGTTCAGCAATTCCTCCGGCGCCGACTGCCGCATCTACGCCGGCGAAGGCATCTGCCAGCTGCTGTTCTTCGAGGGCGACCCCTGCGCCACCACCTACAACGACCGCCAGGGCAAGTACCAGCACCAGCCCGAGCGGGTGACGCTGGCGAAGGTGTGAGGGGATGAACAGTTGGTTATCGGGTCCGTCTACTTCGCTTGGCTGGCGAGACGCTATGGCGTTGATGGGCTGCGGCGGAACGGATCCGGGACAACGGGCCCAGCTGCAGCCGCTTCTTATGCGGCCTCGAGGTACGGCTTTGGGTGGTTATCGGAAACCGTCCAATTGGCGTTAGTCTTATCAGCAGCAGATACTGCCATAGAGCCTAAAGACCCATGCCAAGCGGAGACAGGCTTCTTTGGGCGAGAAAAGGCCCTATTGCCGAGGATTCTTTTCGGTGGAGATCAATGAATCTACTTCTACTATCAACCGATCATATTTAACTGTTTTGGGTTGAGAAAGAGTTCTGCAGAGGTAGTTGATTGTATTGTCTAACTGCGCCTCAGCTATCTCCTTCTTTGCGATCTTCTTCAAATTGTCGTGGATGCTAGCGGCTTCAGAGAGACTTCGGAATGTTGCCGCTCTCTCCTTTCTGAAATCCTTGGGCCAGTCCTTTTCTTCCGATTGGAGATAATAATACTGCGCTTCGGCTACAATCGAAGCCACCCCAAAGACAATCGCCTTTCTCCCCTTGCCCTCATGCTGGAGTAGTCGACACATCGCCTTGTAGATCTTTGATCGTGAGAGAAGAATAAGGGCCTCATTCTGAATCTGGTTGGGGCAACCCTTCGCGAGTAGCTGATTGAGGAAGCCCCATGCTTCATCATATCTGCCAAGTTTCTGTAGATAGGAGGGCAGCCTTAGATAAGTATCAATGCCGTAGCTCACCGAAGAGTTCCCGATTTTTTTGTATGCCTCTTTTAAGACCAAAACGGCTGCTGACACGTTTCCATCTCGGTTGAGTTCTGTCGCAACCTTGAGGGTTTCGCTGGCCTGCAGTGATTGTACGTAATCAATGATGTTATCAGAGTCGGGACGAGTATCTATGATCGCTCTTTCTGCGACTGTTCTCCCTGCATCAGAGCAGATCCAGGCAACTCTATCGGCATCATAAGGCTGGATTAATCCCTCACTTATCAGTTGGTTTACGAATGCCGCGACATCCCCACCAACTAAATGTTCATAATATTCAAGACCACTATAGTAATCGATCATTTCTCTAGATAACGGGGTATCGAGAAACTTTTTTAGAAACTGTACCTGTCCTGCGCTCAGGCTTGGCCGCAGTTCGTTGGACTTTGTAGGGCTGGCAGCATTGCCTTCGTCAAGTAGTCGAGGATTAATGGGTGGGGGAGGTGGTGGCGGAATGCCCAGGCCCGTTCTAGAAAGACTTCTGCTCTGTCGCCTGCATCGTGGGCATTCTGTTGCATGGTTGAGGAGTTCTTCCCCACATTCGATGCAGATCACTGTTGCCTCCCTGCTGTTCTAAGATTACTTTGATTCTACAGATGCGTCGGTAACCTGGTGACTTTAGGCTGGCTAAGGCGGTTTCTGGCGCTTGGCCGTTTCTCCTTGGAAAGGATGAAAGAGCCAGTTCTGCTTAGAGACCATGGTCGTATGAACTATGTTCAACCCGCTAGATAAGCACAACCAGGGTGAGAGACTCTTCGATACCGTCAAGGCTTTCTTCGAGAAAGGCACGATGGCAATGAAGCCAGACACTACCCTCGATGCCACCTTGAATGCTATTTTCAACTCTACCAGTTACAAGCATATTCAGCGGTACCCCAGATTGCGCGTGTCCTGCAGATACCAAGGGGGAAAGTCTAACAATGCCATCCACCTGTGCCGCCTCCGAATGATTCTTTTCCACCCCTCGGCCTATCAGCGGCCAGGTGATGGCAAGCGTTGACCAGGCGTATGTCCAAGTCGGGGGGGCTGCGGATTTTCATGGTAAAGTCGCAGCACAAAGCTTTCTAAATTTGACCAGTCATCCAGAATGAACCTAGCTTCAAGGGATTAACTCCATCCCAACCGGGATTATCTCCTACGCAACTCAGGGACAAACTCCCGTGCACTTTGCTTAATGGCCTAATGGCAGATGAACCTGGAAAAAGTAAATTCCTTAGCATTCTTGACGCTTATTCCAAGTGGGAAGGAAGGGTTAAGACGTTTGGCACACTTGCAGGTCTATTTGTATTTGTCGTTGGATGGGCAGTGTCAGCCGTGGCAAGAGCGCTCCTCTCTGCTGCGCCCTTGCTGAACTCATTCCTGACCACATTACCTCTTGCCTTCTCGGTAGGAATGCTGACGGCTCTAGTTACGCGCTACAAAATCAAGAATCCGATTGAACTCGGGCTTGCGGCAGTGCTGACATTTATTGCGAATTCATTTATCACCAATTGGCTTGGTCTAGGTCTGCAGATTGATTATAACCAAGCTCTTGCCTCCTTAGGCTTTGTCGTGAGCCCCAATGGCATGACGCAGACCATTAGTCCGTATGCATTAGTCTTCTTGTTTCCATTCGCAATTCTTTGGGAATATTTCCAGCTGTACGGGGTAGCAGGATTTATCATGTCAACGGCAACGGGAATTATTGCTGGAAGAATACTTGGCGGAAGAAAACATCAATAGTCACTTTAGGAGGCTGCTGAATAACCCTGCCAGCCGCGGGAGAATGGCCAAACGGCACTGAGCGGATGCGCGGCCAGCAGGAGAGGACCGGTCCTCTGTTCTCCTACGTCTCCACCGAGGATCGAATCCCCAAGGGCCATCCCCTGCGGCAGATGCGCTGGCTGGCGGATCAGGCGCTCGATCGGCTGAATCCCACCTTCTGCCGGCTGTACCAGCAGGCCGGACGGCCCTCGATTCCACCGGAGCAGTTGCTTTTCGCCCTGTTGCTGCAGGCGATCTACGGCATCTGCTCGGAGCGGATGTTGATTGAGCAGTTGGACTACAACATGCTGTTCCGCTGGTTTGTCGGCCTCAACCCCGACGATCCTGTTTGGCACCCGACCACGTTCACCAATAACCGTGACCGCTGCTCAACGAGGAGCTGATGGCCAAGTTCCTGCAGCTGTTGCTGGCCTCACCGGAGGTCAAGCCGCTGCTGAGTTCGGACCACTTCTCGGTGGATGGCACCTTGCTGCGGGCCTGGGCCTCCCACAGCTCACTGGAGCGGATCGACGGGAATGACGACGATCCGTCACCGCCCCGTGGTGGCCATGGCTTTGGCTCAGCTCCCGCCAAGGGGAAGAAGAGAGCCAAGGGTGATTTCAGGGGGCTGTTGCTCTCTAACCACACCCATCGCTCCAGCAGTGATGGCGAGGCCCGGCTGTTCCGCAAGTCCGGTGGCACCGGGGCGTTCCTCAGCTATCTGGGCCACTGCCGCATGGAGAACCGCCATGGCCTGGTGGTGGCCAGCGAGGTGACCCCAGCCGATGGCTATGGCGAGCGTGCGGCAGCGGTGCGGATGGCGCGTTCCCTGCCGGGTGCCTACCAGAAGACGCTGGGGGCCGACAAGGGCTAAGACACCAGGGATTTCGTGGCCGACATCCGCTTTGCCGGGATCACGCCCCATGTGGCGCAGAACATCCAGGCCCGCCGCCGCTCCGCCATTGACGGGCGAACGGCTCGCCATCAGGGCTACGGCAAGTCGATCAACGCCAGGAAGCGGATCGAGCAGGTGTTTGGCTGGATCAAACAGGCTGCGGGATTGCGGCAACTCAAGGCGAGAGGCCGATCACGGGTGGGAGCCGTGTTCCGGCTGCACGTGGTGGCCTACAACCTCATCCGCCTAGCCAACCTGCTCAGCCCACGGGAGGCCACGGCATGAAACGGGCGGAAAGGGGCGATCGGGGTGGATTCAGTGCTCCGCGAGAGGAACAGAGGCCAACGGGTATCACCCGATCGGCCGATCGGACTCCCCCATGGTGCAGACCATCAGCGGCGGAAGCGTTAAGAGTGCAGCCGCGCTCGGTTCGGCGGCAATTTCAGCAGCCTCCTAGGCAGAACGTCGTCTTTGAGCACGGATACCTGATCGCTAAGCTTGGCCGACGGCATGTGTGCGCGTTGGTGAAGAGTGGGGTCGAAGTTCCAAACGATATCAGCGCTGTGGTCTACATACAGCTGGATGAACATGGAGCCTGGCAGCTGGCTGTCGCAAAGGAACTGCTGAACGCAGGCTATGATATGGACATGAATAAGGTCGTGAAGGCTTCTGTACCGCGGGTGCCGAACCATTTCTTCCAGCAGTCTCACCTGAGGTGATCCGCCTAATTCAAACGTTAGACGACCAATGCATCATTGAGCTCAACATGAAACCCAACCCACTTCCAAGATCTAAGCAAGAAGCGTTCATCGATAGCCCGTTGTATGCGGCTTTCTCACTTGAGGGGTGGGAAGATGACGACACAACGAAATTCTTTCTCGGAGGTGGCACTCTCGATGCCTGGTGTCCGAAGTGCGGCAAGAACAGCGTATTCAGAATTCAGAGCAAGCTGCCAGGGTATAACGAAGCAAAAAAGAATCTTCCTCTTATCGGTATCTTGGAAATCGCATCTCAGTGCAGTCGCGGTGCCGAAGACAGCTATAGTGGCTGCCGCTCCCCACTTTTCGTACTCTTCCTTAAGGAGCACGATGAGGTAAGAAAAGTTGGCCAGAGTCCATCTGCCGCCGATCTGGCATTCGGAAGTCTTGACCCAGCATTTAGCAAAGAGTTGGGTGTCAGCGAACGTAGAGAGCTAGGCACAGCACTTGGACTCCACGCACATGGCGTTGGAATAGGCTCATTCGTATATCTTCGTCGGATATTTGAGTCGCTGCTTGACGGTGCCCGTCTCCAAGCGGAATCTGAGGAAGGTTGGGACGTAGACAAATACTCTCGTTCAAGAGTTTCAGAGCGAATTAGACTCCTTAGCAAGCATCTGCCTTCGCGCCTAGTAGAGTCGGCAGATTTATATGGCCTACTAAGCGCCGGAATTCATGAGCTATCTGAAGAGAAGTGCCTCCAGACTTTTGGCCTGGTACAAAGTGCGATTGAACTGATCCTCAAGGAAAGGCACGAGGACAAGCGTTATAGCGAGGTCATAAAGCGCCTCGATGCAGGAACGGATATCACTTAACTCACTGATCGCCTAACATCCAGATGTAGAAGACGGGTCCAATGAGTACATCTCAGTGCAAAAAGTTTCTGCCCGCTTCTGATCTGGGGTGTTAGGCCTTGCAGTTGAGACAATGAGCGTAGCTCCAGAAAAATCGACGCCTCGCATAACCAGATGACGAGCCCTGGACAACCCACAGAACCTCCCGAAGAGCCGAGCACCATATTCGATCTTGCAGAGTCGGAGGGGATAAATGACTCCGAGCGCGCCCTCACTAGGCTTTGTCGCAAGTCATTTCTGCGCCTTTGGTCACAGACCAACGTCTTTACCGACGAGGGATTTAAGGACGGGAAAGGGTCGACCAAAGAGCTATGTGATGCTCTTGTGGTCTTCGGCGATGAAGTGCTTGTCTTTTCGGACAAGCATATAGTCTTCCAAGCGGACAAGGATATCAACGTCGCTTGGCCTCGCTGGTACAAGAGAGCGATACGCGATTCATGTAAGCAACTTCAAGGTGCGAAGTTGTGGCTTCAACGCTTTCCCGATCGCGCATTCCAAGACCCCAAATGCACACGCCCGCTGCCAGTTGCGGTGCCCTCGGGCTCATCAATTAGATTTCACTTGGTTGCGGTAACTCGTGGGACGCGAGAAGCCGCCCTCGCGAACAACGGTGGAGAGGGCCTTGGCTCGCTTGCCTTGTGCAGTAGCGTCGAGGGAGATGGCCACTTCAAAACTCCCTTTGTTATTGGTCTTCCTGAGCCAGAGAAACACTTTGTCCATGTTTTCGACGATGTATCGATTGAACTTCTCCTGAACGAACTGGACACGATTGCTGACTTCCTCGACTACTTGAAGAAGCGCGAGACTTTACTCGGACGCCGCGGCACACACGTCATGGCGTACGGCGAAGAAGAACTCATGGCGTCGTATTTAAGGAATATGAACGCCGACAAGACTGAGCATGTCTTTGTTGATATTCCACCTGAGGAAGGCGTACCAGATCTCATTCTTTTCGATCAAGGCCACTTCGAATCTCTGAGCGAGGATCCAGGGTATCGACGCAAGAAGGTAGCTGACCGCATCAGCTACGCATGGGACGCACTGATAGATCGATTCATTCGCTACGGGGACCCAAGTATCCATTCGCGGTATGCGGAGCAGAAGGCTGTAGATGCCGAGCAGGGCCTGCGTCTCATGGCCGCCGAGACAC
Organism: Synechococcus sp. FACHB-909; assembly: GCF_014698945.1. Lineage (NCBI taxonomy): Bacteria > Bacillati > Cyanobacteriota > Cyanophyceae > Synechococcales > Synechococcaceae > Synechococcus > Synechococcus sp. FACHB-909. Next base: position 112,160 of record NZ_JACJTY010000005.1, read on the forward strand.
GATTTCGGCGACGCCAACTGGCAGAGTCATTCATCGGCGCACTGCGACGTGCAAAGCAAGGCATTCGTCTTGGGCGGCTCGTATACGGCGGAGTCGAGAATGAAACCGTGTATGTATTCGTTGTGGCAGCCAAGAGAGCAGAAGAGTCCTATGAAGAATATCGGCAGTACCGGATTGGCCTGCTACATGCCTATGTCCAAACAGCAAAGCTCTAGGCACCGCTGGGAACGATCTTCGTCGGCATAGCCTTTGATATTAAGTACAAGGACTATCCAGGAGGGTCTGAGGATCTATTTGTTCTGTCAAAGCCAGATTGGAGCGACGATGAACTGGTCGAGCTTGAGTTAAGAAGGCGGGAACTCAGCCTATGGGGTGATGCAATGGAGTTCTCACGGTTTCGTCAGGATGAGTTCCCGCAGGCCAATCAGCGCATGGCCATCAGGCGAGTATTCAAGGAACGTCCTGAATCTGCTGCCGTAGCCAATTCTAGACATTCTGAGCGAGTAAAAGCGAAGAAGCGCCGCCGTAAAGTACAGCAGGCTTCAAAGCGAAGTAATCGCAGGAGGAAGTAAACCACCGCTCAAGTGTGGCTGGCATGATCGAGGCCTAGCTAGTTATTATGGCTGACAGCCTTCTGCGGCGGCTGAACTCCAGCGTTAGACATCAATCAAAGAGGTGCTCCATGAGGCGTTCAGCTGAAGAGGTTCTCCGAATGACTGAGGACAAACCAAGCCGAGGCACTGTGCGCCGACATTACCTCGAATGGAGGCGCTCACGCGACCTGCCTAAGCGCTGCGACAACCAGAAGTGCCAATTTCATTTAAATTCTCTGGTTTGGAATGGACAGCCCCTAAGTCTTATTCTGGACCATATATCTGGCAATGCTAGGGATAACAGGCCAGAGAATCTGAGACTCCTATGTCCGAACTGTGATGCGCAGAATACAACAACTCGGGGAGGGGCAAATGCCGGCAGAATCGAAACCCTTAAGGGTGGATCATATCATGTAAGAAATCGGGATGGTACACAAGCTGCATATGCGAATGGTGCGAGCTTCGTCGCAATTGCATCAGTTTTCGCTGGCGCACCCAATTCTGGTATTGTGACAAGTTCGCTCTTATCGAGTTCTGCAGAAAATCCATGACAACCCCCTCAAGTTGACAGGCAAGCTCTGGCTTGTCACCCTTGCCCCATGATCCATGCCTGTCACTCAAGGACGGCGTTCGCTCTGCTGTCGACCGGCTTGATTGTTCTTGTCAGGTATTCAGGTGAGAATCCCTCGACATGCCTTGAAACCAATATGCATCATGCTGGCAGTGGCTCAGGAGTTAATGGCAGCTTGCACGGTGAGTCGACAAATTGCTCAAATCAAAGGCATACACCCTGGATGCCCGAGAGGCATGCGCGGATCAGTCCAGAGCGCTAGACGCACCACGTATTCGCGCCCACGGACCAGGCCGTTCATCGGGGCGTAGGGCTGGTGAACACCGCCTCCAACCAGTCGTAAGCACGCTGATGGAACAGTGAACGCGCCATCTCCTCACAATGGCCACCGGCGCCTTCGGCTGTGGTGAAGCGCACCAGGGTCCGGGGACACTGCAGCGCGGCATGCAGCTGCTCCGCGAAGCGCGCGATCGGATCGCCTTCCGCCCAGGCCACCAGCGTGGGGCAGCGGATCTGTTCCGCGCGCCCCCTGAGGCTGTAGTCGCCGGCGATCCTGAAGTAATCGGCGAGGGAATCGAGGCCATGCACCCAGAGGGCCCGCTGGAAGGTCCAGTGCAGGGATGGATTGGAGCGGATCTGGCCCTGCAGGGCTTCGAGATCGGTGGGGGCGATTTCGGGCAGGCGTTCGCGCACGGCAGGCGGGAGCGGCAGGTTCGCCCGCAACGCTTCGAGAAGGTCCCACTGGCCGGGGTCGGCGATGCAGGCCGCAAGCCGGTGCTCCCCGCTGGCTGCACGGGGCGCCAGATAGCCGCCGAAGCTCCAGCCGATCAGCGCCATCCGCTGCGGGTCCACCTCCGGGCGGGAGTGCGCGTAGTCGACAACCGGGCGCACCACGTTCTCCCAGTCGGGGCGGAACACCAGGCCCTGGTGGATGAGGGGGCGGCCCTGGCCGGGGCCGTCGAAGGTGAGGCAGTGGTAGCCGCGGCGCACGGCGGCCACGGCATGGGCAAAGTGCGCCTCGTGCACGGTGGCGTCGTAGCCGTTGGTGGCGATCACCAAGGGGCGCGGCTGGCCCGAGTCATCGGCACGGTGGAAGTAGCCGGGCAGGCTCGTGCCCTCGTAGGGGATTTCCACGGCCTCCACCGCTGGCGACATTCGGGCGGCGGCTCTGGCGAACGCCTCGGCCTCCCGGTCGAAGGCCTCCACCAGCCGGACGTCCACAGGCACGCCGAAGAGCGGCAGGTAGGACGTGCGGTAGTAGTTGCTGGCCCGCAGGTAGGCCTCGCGAGCGCTCACCGAGCAGCCGGCCGCCGCACAGGATTCGGCGATCTGAAACACACGGTCGGCGGTGGCTGTCCAGGCCCGATACCAGCTGTCCGGATCGGCGGGCGTGATCTGCGCAGCCGTGACGAAGCACTCGCCGAAATCAGCACCCCCATAGAGCGCGTGCGAGAGGGCGCGGACGGCAAACCGCTCAAACAGCGTGTCTTGAAAGAAGAGCCCCATCGCGACGATCTCCGGCGGCCGCGCGAAGACGACCCAATACGCTCTGCATCATCACCGAGGGCTTCGGCGTTCTCATGCGCACGGCGGGCCTGAGCGCTGAGGCGACGGGTCTTCCTGCCCATGCGTGATCCGTTCGGCATCGGCAGTGTCTGCATCGTCAGGTGGACACCGCCGTTGACGTTAGCGTTAATCTGGCGCTTTGATCGACCCAGTCAGAAGCTCATGAACTCCACGTCTCTTGGAGCCATCCAACTCATGCTTGTGGCGGGCTCCGTTATCGCCGCTCTGTTTATTTTGTACCCAGCATTTCTGGCCTGGAGGTGGGGGGAGGAAAGCAGAAGCTGGCCAACGGTGACTGGAACGATCACCTATTCAGGCACGGTGTTTATCCTCAGTGGTGGCGATGGAAGTGCCGTGCACGCTTCCTATCGACCATGGGTTGTGTGCGAGTACTGCGTCGATCAAGCCAAGCACAAGTGCAGACGAATCAGTTTTGGATTCAGGTTCAATACAGTCCGCAGCAAAGCAGAGAAGGTGGCGGCTGAGTTCGTCGTGGGCCAGGATGTACTCGTGCATTACATGCCAGGCAAGCCCGCCATGGCGACGCTGAAGCCGGGGATCTCTGCTGGCCTATTGAGGTTCAATCTGCTCTACAGCGCCTTTCTGGTCACTCTTCTTGGGTGCGGTTGGATCTGGGTGGCTGTCCATTCCCTCGGGCGTTAGTTGGCGTTCCCCAGCAGGCGGCATCTGGCTGCCGACGCCAATGATATGGGTCTCTCTTCGTGGGGGAGGCTCCCCTGCGATCCTCAGGCCGAGAGGCTCAGATAGCCTAGGGCAAGCCGCTTGATCTCGGCAACCATTCGGAGTCGCTTCTCGGGCTCTTGCAGGCGGGACAGCCAGATCAGCGGTGTGATGGCCTTGACCAGCACAAGGGCCATCAGCTCCAGATCTGTCGTGGATGGGCTGGACTCCTGGTTCTTGCCGTCGCCGATGCCGCGCCCGGCGAGTGAGGCGGCGAGGTCAACGATGAGCTGAGCATCGGCGGCGTCTTCGGTCTCGCGGAGTTCCGGTACCGAGCCCTGGGTTTCCATGAAGATCGCGTGATACCCGGGATGGTCGTCGAAGAAGCGGGACGTGATGTCAATCAGCCGGCTGACGTACTCCGGTAAGGACAGCTGCATCAGTTCGGCGTTGTCGGCCAGGGCAAGCCGCTCGTGGAGCAGACGGTTGTACCGCTCCATCAGCAGGAGAACGATCGCCTTCTTGTCGGAAAAGAACTGATACAGCGAACCGATCGGCACCTGGGCCTTTTTGGCGATTTCGTTGGTGGAGGTGGCACCGAAGCCCTGGGCCACGAAAAGCTCCTCGGCCACGTCAAGGATGTGGTTGACGCGCTCCTGGCTACTCGCCTGTTGCGGCTTTCTGCGGATGCCACTGACCCGGGTCGGGCGGCTGGCCATGGGCTCCCCTTCGAACAGAGCAGTACGGGAGTCCTACACCCCCGCCCGACGCGGCAGGGCCCGCCTGGTTGACAGATGTGAGCAAAGCTCGTACGGTCTGCGGCATGAGCAAAGCTCACATCCTCCACGCCCCTGCGGCACCCTCCCCCATGCAAGACCTCCTGCTCGGCCTTGAGCGCGCCCCGTGGCTCTCGGACCTCCTCTCCCTCGGCGACTTTGCGCTGTTCGACAGCGCCCTGCCGGCTGCGGCCATCTACGCCCTGATCACCGTTCCCTTCTTCTTTGTCTTCTGGGTCTGGCGCCGGCAGGCGGTGCAGCCGCGGCGGATCCAGCCCAAGCAGCGCAGCACGTCCGCCCAATGGACCAGGGAGATTCGCCAGTCTCTGTCGAGCGTGGCGATCTTCACGCTCATCGACGTGGGAATCTTTCTGGCCGATCGGTCGGGCTTCACAACGATCTATCAGCACATTGGCGACTATGGCCTCGCCTACCTGGCGGCCAGTGTTGTCCTGATGATTGTGATTCAGGACACGTTCTTCTACTGGGCCCACCGGCTGATGCATTGGAAGCCCTTGTACCGCTGGAGCCACAGGGTCCATCACGAAAGCATCGACACCAGCCCCTTCACGGCGTACTCGTTCAGCCTGGTTGAAGCCGTTGTGGAAGGGATCCCCAACATCATCTTTCCTTTTCTCTTCCCGGTGCACTGGTCGGCGCTGATTGTCTATCAGGTGCTGTCGCTGATCATGAATGTGATCGGACACCTGGGCTATGAAATCATTCCCGAGAGCTGGAGCGGCCACTGGTTGTTGAAGTGGAAGACCCCCTCCACGCACCACAACATGCACCACTCCCATGTGAACGGGAACTACACCCTTTACTTCCGATTCTGGGATGTGTGGATGGGCGCGGAATTCAAGGATTATCCGCAGAAGTTGCAGTCTGTCTACGAGCGGATCCGCCAGCACCGGCAGGCCGCTGATGAGAGCGCGACCCCGGACGTCCAGCTGCAACTCACCGCGCCAGCCACTTCTGCCTCCATCCCGGAGACTGCCGCATGAACGCCAACAGTGTTGCCCAGGCCATTCAACTCGTCATTGCTCCGTCCGTGATGCTGTCAAGCTGCATCGTCTTTCTGAACCTGACCCTGGGGCGCTACCTGAAGATCAGTGATCGCCTCCGCGGCATGACGAGGGAGCGCATTGACATCCTCAACAGGTACGACCCCCAGGATCATGCGTATCGCGATGGCCTGAGCCTGATCGACAAGCAACTGATTCAGCTGGCGGATCGCTATTCCTCTCTCCAGAAGGCGAGCCTGGTGCTTTACGTCTCGATCGTCCTGTTCCTGCTCAGCATGATGGCGATTGGTTTGTCGATCAATCTGTACCCCCTCTTCTTCTCCTTCCTGGCGATGGCGATGTTCCTGCTTGGATCGCTGGCCCTCCTGACCGCCATCATCCTTGCCATGTCGGAGGTGTCGGTCTCCCATCGCGCCGTACGGGCGGAAGTCCGATGGGCCATGTCCCTGAGGCCAGACCAGTAAGCGGCAGCGCAACGACCCATCACCACCATGACGATGCAACAGACATCCAGCGTTGTAAGGCTCACCGGTGCAGACCTTGACTGGGCAACCGCCCTGCTGGGCGCAGCCTTCCTCAACGAACCGCCCATGAGCCACCTCTTCACAGGCGCTCGACGCGAATGCCAGACCAGGGAGTTCGTGCGTTGTGCCTGCGCCTATGCGCTCCATTCCGGGGAGGTGTACACCACCAGTACCCGTCAAGGTGTAGCTCTCTGGCTCCCACCTGGGAATACCAACATCAGCCTCCTAACCATGGCCCGCAGCGGCTTGCTGCTGGCACCCTTTCGGTTGGGCCTCACCACCCTGGCAAGGGTCCTGGGCTTCATGGAGCACATGGACACCATGCACAAGCAATCTGCGCCTACGCATCACTACTACCTTCTGATGCTTGGTGTGCATCCTCAGGCGCAAGGCAAGGGTGTTGGCAAGATCCTCATGAATCACCTGCTTGAACGTGCCGAGCAGGAGTCCATGCCTGTCTACCTGGAGACCCAAAGCGAGCGCAACCTGGACCTGTATCGGCGCTTTGGCTTCAACGTCGCCATCGAAGACTCGGTTCCTGGAATCACGGGCCTGAAGAACTGGGGAATGCTGCGAAGCGCCTCCTGACCCTGCGATCACACACGTCCCGACACCATCCCTTCATCAATCACACGACGAGCATCGATCATGGCAACACAAGCAACGTCAGATCAGCCGATCTTCGACACGATCATCGTTGGAGCAGGCCTTTCGGGGCTCTACGCAGCCCGTGTGCTGTCAAAGGCCGGGCAGCGGGTCGCCGTCCTGGAGGCACGCGATCGGGTCGGTGGGCTCACCTGCTCCCCATACAGCGAATACCTCGGCGAACACATCGACCTGGGCGGTGCCTGGCTCGCCGACAACCACACGCGCATGCATGAACTTGTGCGCGAATTCTCTGTGCCACTGATTCGCCAGTTCAAGACCGGGCAAGAGGTGGCGGTTGACGGAACGACAGCCCATGCCGGAGAGGTCGGCAGCTTTCCTGGTCGAGATGCGGCCCTGCCTGAACTCCAGGCCGCCATTGCCAGGCTGGAGGAGGCCCTCTCTGGCATCGACCTTGACGCGCCCTGGGACCACCCGATGGCCAAGGACTTTGATGCCATCACCTTTGCCACCTGGCTTCAGCAGAACGTGGAGACACCGGCCACGCGCGAGCTCCTGGCGATGAGCACGAATGCTTACTTCGGGGTGATGCCAGCGGAAGTCTCTTTCCTCGAAACCCTGCATCTGTTGAAAACGTGCGGGGACATCATCTTCATGGGGGATACCCTCACCGGTGGACAGGCCGCCCACATGATGGGCAGCCAGTTGATCTCCGAGGGGCTGGCCGCCAGCGTCAACGGGGTTGTTTCCCTCCGATCTCCTGTGCGCCGGATCATTCAGAACGATCAAGGTGTCGTCGTGGAGTGCCACGATTCCACCTGGCAGGGCAAGCGGTTGATCTGTGCACTGCCGCCGGTGATGATCAATCGGTTGGAGTTTGAGCCACCCCTACCCGCTTATCGGCGCGCCTTTCACCAACGCTGCCCCATCGGTCGCTACACCAAGGCCATCCTTGCCTACGAAACACCGTTCTGGCGTGAGCAAGGGCTGTCGGGTATCGCCACGAGCCTCGATAACGGCATGACGGGCATCTTTGACCTTGGCGATGGCGACGCCAGGCATGGGGCCATCTCGATTCTGTTTGGCGGTGAGCCGTCGCTTCGGCTTGAGGACTTGAGCGTGGAAGAACGCGACCGAATCATTCTCGATCAGGTGGCCTTTGCCCTGGGCGAGCAAGGACGCCATCCCGTCGAGATGGTGGTCCAGGAGTGGGTCAACGAACCTTGGTCGCAGGGCGGCGCCTGCTCCTACATGACGACCGGGACCCTCACGACGATCGGTGATCGCCTCTGGCAACCCTGCGGCCGGATCTTCTGGGCTGGCACCCATCTGGCCCGCGCCTGGAGGGGCTACATGGAAGGGGCCTGCGCGGCGGGCGAAGCAGCAGCGAATGCCGTGCTGGCAGCGTCGCCATGAAACGGATGATTCCCCGCCGCCCATCTCTCGCGTTGTGACCGGACCCCAAGCCTTTCTCGCCCCACCCGCCACCAGTGGCCCCCCATGCACGGCCGTTGGCATCGATGTCGGCGGCCCCCGCAAGGGCTTCCATGCCGTTGCCCTCAGCGGCGGCGCCTACGCCGCCCAGTTGGCCACGAGCGATGTGCAGGACCTCGCCCACTGGTGCCGCTCCGTGGTCCAGGCGAGCGTGATCGCCATCGACGCCCCCTGCCGCTGGAGCAGCGACGGCCGCGCCCGACCATGCGAACGGGAGCTGAGGCAGCAGGGGATCATCTGCTTCGCCTCCCCCACCCGCCAGGCCGCCGTGGCCCACCCCAACGGCTACTACAACTGGATGCTGCAGGGGGAGGCGCTGTATCAGGCCCTGGCGGCGTCCCATCCCCTGGTCGCTCGCCTGCCCATCAACGGGCCGGGCTGTTTTGAAACCTTCCCTCACGCCATCACCTGGCACCTGCGCGGCGGCCAGGCCCAGGCCTCCCAGAAGCGTGCGCAGCGCCGGGCGGTGCTGCAGCAGGCGGGCATCGACCTGGCACCCCTCACCAGCATCGACTGGATCGATGCCGCCCTCTGCGCCCTCACGGCCCACCATGCCGCCGTCGGTGGCGCCTGCGTGCACTACGGCGAACCGGAGACCGGCTGGATCGTGGTGCCTCACTGAGCCGCCGGGGCCTCGGCCCCGCGGCAAACGGAGATCAGCGCTCCCACCAGGCCGAGGGCGGCCGCCAGACGGAAGGCCAACTGCTGGGCGCCAAGAAAGGCCTCCAGCTGGGACCCGCCCAGCCGCGCTCCCACCTCCCCGGCCAGGGCGGCGTCGGCACCGGCGGCGCCAAGGCCGTGGGCGAGCAGGGAGGCCGCCAGCGCCGTGCCGATCGCCTGGCCGAAGTTGCGCGCTGTCGACAGGAACCCATTGGCCACGCTGAGGTGCTGCGGCGGCACGGTGTTGAGCGTGGCGCTGTTGTTGGGGGGATGGAACAGGCCGCCGCCCATGCCCAGCAGCACCAGCGGCCCGATGATGCTGGCGTCGGCAGCGTCCGGACCCAGCCAGGACAGGCCCACCAGGCCCGAACTGACGCAGAGCATGCCGGCGGTGCTCAGGGTCCGCGCCCCGGTCCGATCCCCCAGGCTGCTCACCGTCAGGCTCGTGGCGGTGAGCACCAGCGAGAGCGGCACGATCAGCACCCCCGACATCACCGGTGTGCGGCCCAGCACCAGCTGGGCGTACAAAGGCAGCAGGAAGTAGCAGGCCACCGCGGCCACGAAGTAGAAGGCGGCGGCCACCGAGCCGAAGCTGAAGGCCCGCGAGCGGAACAGGCTGAGCGTCAGCAATGGTTTGGGCAGGCGCTGCTCCACCCCCACGAACAGAGCCAGGGCCGCCGCGCCGCCCATCAGTAGCGCCAGGCTGGCCGGGCTCAGCCCCTCCTGGGAGAGCTGCTCGATCACCAGGAAGGGAGCGCTGGTGGCCACCACCGCCAGCAGGGCCCCCGTCCAGTCCATGGCGCTGCGGTCCTGGCTGCGGGGGCGGGCCTTGAGGATCCGGAGGCTGAGGATCAGTCCGGCCAGGCTCACCGCCAGGATCACCAGAAAAAGGGAGCGCCAGCCGAACTGGCCGATCAGCAGGCCGCCGAGCACCAGCCCCGTGACCTGGGCCAGCGCCAGGATCGAGGCATTGACGGCCATGGCCTTGCGTCGCTCCTGCTTCGGGAAGACGGCGGTGATCTCGGCCATCACGTTGGCCAGCACCAGGCCGCCGCCCACGCCCTGGAGAACGCGGAAGCCGATCAGGATCTCCACCGTCGGCGCCAGCGCGCACAGCACCGACGTGACGACGAGGACGCCCATGCCGATGACGACGATGCGCCGGCGTCCCCAGATATCGGCCAGGCGTCCGGCCGGCAGCAGGGTGACCGTCACGGTGAGCAGGTAGGCGACGATCACCCACTTGAGAACCGGCAGCCCGACGCCGAACTGACGCGCCATCGCCGGCAGGGCGAGGGTGACGATGAACCCGTCCATGTAGACAACGAAGTTGCCGCATTCCACGGCGGCCAGGGTCCACCAGCGGTCGGGATTGGCCGGCGGCGCTTCCCCCGGACGCTGGACGGCTGCGTTGCCCTGTTCCATGGCCGGCGTTGCCCTGATCTCCAGATGGTCTGCAGATACTGGCAGCGGTGCTGTTCTACCGACGTGGGTTTCGGCTGTGAGCAGGCAGAAGGACCTCAATCGAAATGTCCATTAAGATGCCCTAATGGACATTTCCGTGACCGAGTTCCGTGCCCAGTGCCTGGAGTTGATCCGGCAGGTGGAGTGTGGTGGCGAGGTGGTGGAGATCACCCGCCACGGCAAGTTGGTGGCACGCCTCATGCCGCCGACCGCGCGCTCCGCTCAGGGACCCCCGCCATGGACGACCCTGCGCGGTTCCGGTGTGCTCCACGCTGAGCCAGAGGAATCCGTGCTGGAGGCCCAGGCCTTCGATGCCCTGCGGTGAAGATTCTGCTTGACACCCATGTCTGGCTGTGGTGGCTGCTGGGTTCCGAGCGCCTCGTGGCCGGGGAACGGCGTTCGCTGGATCGAATGGCTGCCGCCGGCAGCACCCACCTCTCGGCCATGAGCCTCTGGGAGGCGCAGATGCTCTCCACCAAAGGACGGCTGACGCTGGATCGGCCGTTTCAGACCTGGTTGCAGGAGGCCGCTTCCCCTGCGGTAGTTCAGATCATGCCCCTTGACGTGGAGGTGGTCATCGCCCTCCATCAGATGCCGGATGGGTTCCATGGTGATCCTGCCGACAGGCTGATCGTGGCCACGGGTTTGGCCCATGGGTTGGTGCTCGCCACCCATGACCAGGCCATCCGCAACAGCGGAGTGATCCCGATCTGGAGGGGGGCCAGGACGTAGCCCAGTTTTTCCGGCATTGGCCGCTGCCGCAGGCCTGCTGGGCCTTCGCCAGCAGATCGCTCCGGGCCGCTGGGGCCTTGAATAGGCAGGAGGCCAAAGCACCGCCTATTCCAGGAGCCAGACCCTTGCCCTACGTGAACGTTCAGATCACCCGAGGTGCATCGCGGCAGCAGAAGGCCGAAATCGTCAGGGACATCACGGATTCACTCGTTCGTGTGCTCGGCAAGAAGCCCGAGCACACCCATATCGTCATCCAGGAGATCGACGACGAGAACTGGGGGTTCGCCGGGATGCTCACGGACGACTGGAAGGCGGCGCAGGCGGGGACATCGAGCTATGGGCAATAAACCTGCCACCGATTGGGAGGCGAGGTTCCAGGCCAGCCGGGAGCCCCAGATGAAGGTGCTGGAGAAATCGTTCGCGGGCATCCCCGCCGGTGCCCGGATGCTGGTCGTCACCCCTCGGATCGTCGATGCGGAGGTGTGCGAGATCGCGCCTGGGGCCGTGATGGCAGCGGCGACCCTGCGCCAGAGGCTGGCCGCGCGGCATGGAGCCGACTATTCCTGTCCGGTCACGACCGGGATCGCCCTGCGGGTCGTGGCCGAGCGCTCCTACCTCCGCCTGCAGGCCGGTGTGGACCCGGTCACGCCGTTCTGGCGCGCGCTTGACCCCGAGAGCGACCTGGCGGGCAAGCTGGCCTGTGGCCGGGAGTTCCTGCGGCGGATGCGGTCGGTAGAGGCGGCGCCCCCGCGCACTGGTCGATGAAACCCAGGATCTTCGAAGGCGGCTGCCTCTGTGGCGCCATCCGCTTCCGAGCCACCGGTGTCCCGCAGAGGCCCCACACCTGCTCCTGTGCCATCTGTCGCCGGCACTCAGGCGCGCTCACGCTCACCTGGGTGGAGTTCCCTGCAGCAAGCGTCGAGTGGATCGGTCCCGGCGGCAGGCCCGCCACATGGCGGTCCTCCGCCTTCTCCAGCCGGGCCTTCTGCAGCACCTGCGGCACCACGATCGGAGCCATCGACGACGGGCCGATCGTCGCCCTCGCCACCGGCGCCTTCGACAAGCCCCACCTCAAGGATCTGGCTCCGACGGCCCACTCCTACCTCTCGCGCAGGCCGCGGTGGTGGCATGTCGCTGCCGAGGCCAGGAGCCGCCGGGAGGACTGATGTCCGCGGCGGGGCAACGGACCGCTCGGGCCCCTTGCCTACCCTGAACCCATGGCAGATGCTGACATCCGCTGGCGCCAGCGGTTTGACAACTTCGAACGGGCCTTGCAGGTGCTGGCACGCGGTGTTGCGCTGGCGCAGCAGCGCCCGCTGAGCGAGCTGGAACAGCAGGGGCTGATTCAGGGATTCGAGTTCACCCATGAACTCGCCTGGAACCTGCTCAAGGACTATCTGCAATATCAGGGAATCGAAGGCATCATTGGATCGCGCGATGCCACGCGCCTGGCCTTCCAAAGTGGTCTTGTCGACGATGGGGAGGGCTGGATGGCGATGATCAAGGCCCGCAACCAGTCATCGCATACCTATAACCTTGAGCAGGCCAAGGCGATCGCCCACGACGTGATCGATCGCTTCGCTCCGCTGTTCGGCGCCCTGCGTGTGCGCTTCGCGGCACTCAGCGAATCCCGGCCATGATCAGCACGGCCCCGCTGGCGTCAGGTCAGGCCATCGGCCTACCGGATTCGGCCGTGGCGGCCATCCAGAGGGTGCTCGCCGGCTACCCCGAGGTGGAGGCTGCGATCCTCTACGGCTCCAGAGCCCTTGGCCGCCACCGCCCCGCCTCCGATATCGATCTCACCCTGACGGGTCACGTCATCCGCAACGCCACCCTGGCCCGCATTGATGCCCATCTCGATGATCTGCTCCTGCCCTGGGTGATCGATCTCTCCGCACTCTCCGCCATCAGCCATCCCGCCCTTCTGGACCACATCCAACGTGCCGGCGTGCTGCTGTACCGACGCTCGGATCCGCCAGCCGTCCCTGCCTGACCGTCCGGGTGGCTACTTCTGGTCTAGTCTGGTCTGGTTGAGGTGCCCGTCGCCATGGTGTCCCGTCCCAGCCGGGTGGTGAACATGCTTGAAGCGAAGACCCACCTCTCACGCCTGGTGGAAGCGATCGAAACCGGCGTCGAGGCCGAGGTGGTGATCGCTCGCAACGGCCGGCCCGTGGCACGGCTCACCAGCCTGCAGCCGCCCGAACGACCCCGCCGGCTCGGCATCGCCCGCGGCCAGTTCGTGGTGCCCGAGTCGATCGATGCGGCCAATCCCCTGATCGCCGATCTGTTCGAGCAGGGCTGATGCGGCTGCTGCTCGACACCCACACCTTTCTCTGGGCCATCACCGATGACCCGAAGCTGGGGCCCCTCAGCCGTGAGCTGATCACCAACCGGGCCAGCGCGGTGGTTCTCAGCCATGTGTCGCTCTGGGAGATCGCCATCAAGCACACCCTCGCCCGCGGCGACATGCCCCTGTCGGCCGGCGAGGCCATCGCCTGGGCGGAGCCATCCGGCTTCGTGTTCCTCCCCATCGACCTTCCCCATCTGCTGGCGCTTGAGCAGCTGCCCCTGCATCACCGCGATCCCTTCGATCGCCTGCTCGTCGCCCAGGCCATCAGCGGCCCCTTCACCCTGCTCAGTGCCGACGCGGCGTTCGCCGCCTATGGCTGCCCGCTGCAGGACGCCCGCGCCTGAAGTCGCCTCCGCCAGAGCCCCCGAATCAGCCCGGAGTCCCCGGCGGCGCGCTCACCAATCGCACCAGCAGCTCGGCGTACGCCTCCCGGTCCACCGGGGCCACCTCGCGGCCGTGCAGCAGGTCCTGCATCAGGATCAGGTGCACCAGGGCGCCCATGAACAGCCGCGCCCGCAGCTCCGCCTCCGCTTCTCCGGCGATGGCCTCGAACAGCGCCGTCACCCGGCCCACGCCGGTGAGCTCCAGCTGGGCCAGGAAGGTCTTGGCCAGTTCGGGGAACCGCTCCGACTCGGCGATCACCAGCCGCAGAAAGTCCAGGAACTGGGGCTGGCTGTGGCGGCACTCCAGGCAGCGGGCCGCCAGTTCCCGCAGGGCCGCGGCGGGCTCGGCCGGCAGGGCCTGCTGGGCTGAGGCGCCGAACAGTTCGCTGAGGCGCTCGCCCACCATCGCCTCGGTGAGGGCGCGGAACAGGGCCTGCTTGTCGGCGAAGTGGCCGTACACGGTGGCCTTCGAGACGCCCGCCGCCGCGGCGACGCGGTCCATTGAGCTGGCGGCGTAGCCGTGCTGCAGAAATTCGCGCCGGGCGCCGTCGAGAACGGCCTGACGCTTGTGCTGGCTGCGCCGCTCGCGGGCGCTGGGGCCGGAGGTGTTCCTGGGGACGGCAGCGTCACCACCGGCATCGGCTGGGGGCATGGCGCGTCCTGCTCAAAAAACTGAACTGAACCGTATAGTAACTGCAGATGGGAGGGGCGCGATGGTGGGGCGGCGGACGCAGCTGGGGCTGGTGGCGGCGGGCGGGGCCGTGGTGCTGGCCCTGGGCGTCGGCCTGCTGCGCCGCGCCACGCCGCCGCCGCCGCCGCCGGTGGTCGAGCGGCCGATCCGCACCGTCACCGCCCTGGGCCGGCTGGAGCCGGTCAGCGCCCTGCGCACGATCGCGGCGCCGCTCTCGGGCGCCGGCCAGCCCACCCTGCAGGCCCTGCTGGTCGACCGCGGCGATGCGGTGCAGGCCGGCCAGCTGCTGGCCCTGCTCGACAACCAGCCCCAGCTGGAGGCCGCCGTGGCGGCGGCCCGGGCCGAGGTGAACCTGGCCCGTTCCCGGCTGGCGATCGCCCGCGCCGATGCCGGCAGCGGCGAGGACGGCCAGCGGGCCAAGGTGCGCTCCCTGGAGGCCCAGCGGCGCACGGCCGCCACCGAGGCCGCCCGCTACCAGAGCCTGTTCACCAGCGGTGCCGTCTCGGCCGAAGAGCGCGACAACCGCCGCCTCAGCCTCGACACCATCACAGCCTCGCTGCAGGAGGCCCGGGTGCTGCTGGCGCGGCAGCAGGCGCGCAGCAGCGCCGGCGACGGCGGCGTGGATCTGGATGTGGAGGCCTCCCGGCGCGTGCTGGAGCAGGCCCAGGCCAACCTGCAGCGCGCCATCGCCGCCCGCGACGACAACCTGATCCGGGCGCCGATCGCGGGCACCGTGCTGCAGGTGTTCGCCCGGGCGGGCGAGGCCCCCGGGGCGGCGGGAATCCTGCAGCTGGGCCAGACCGGCCGGATGCAGGCGGTGGTGGAGGTGTACGAGAGCGATCTGCCGCGGGTGCGGCGGGGGCAGCCGGTGCGGATCACCAGCCCGGCCCTGACCCAGCCGCTGCAGGGTCGGGTGGAGCAGATCGGCGCGATCGTGCTGCGCCAGAACCTGATCAACACCGATCCGAGCGCCAACACCGACAACCGGGTGGTGGAGGTGCGCGCCCCGCTGACGCCGGAGAGCAGCCGGCGGGCGGCGGGGTTCACCAACCTGCAGGTGCGGGTGGTGATCGGGCCATGAGAACTCCGCTCGGCTGGCTGCAGCTCCGCCACGACCGCGGCCGCTTCCTGGTGGCCCTCGCCGGCATCGCCTTCGCCGATCTGCTGATGTTCATGCAGCTGGGCTTCCAGGCGGCCCTCTACGACAGCAATACCCGCCTGGATCGCGCCTTCCGGGGCGATGTGGTGCTGATCAGCCCGAAGGCGCTGAACCTGCAGAACCTCTCCACCTTCCCGCGCCGCCGGCTGTTGCAGGCCCTGGATGTGCCCGGTGTGGTGGAGGCCCAGGGGCTCTACATCCGCACGGTGAACTGGCGCAATCCCCAGACCCTGCAGAGCGCCACGGTGCAGGTGCTGGGCTTCGATCCGGATGCCGATGTGCTGCGATTGCCGGAGGTGCGGGCCCAGGCCGATCGCCTCAAGCTGCCTGACACGGTGCTGTTCGACCGGGGTGCCCGGGGCCGCTATGGCGAGGTGATCGCCCGGCTCGATCGCGGCGAGCCCGTGACCAGCGAGATCGAGCGGCGCACCATCGCCGTGGGCGGCCTGTTCCGGCTGGGGGCCTCCTTCGGGGCGGATGCCACCCTGATGGCCAGCGACCAGACGTTCCTGCGGATGTTCCCGCGGGCGAAGGCCGGCAGCATCAGCGTCGGGCTGCTCACCCTGGCGCCGGGCGAACCGGTGGCACCGGTGGTGCGGGCGCTGCGGCGCCACCTGCCGGACGATGTGCAGGTGCTCAGCCACGCCGACTACGTGCAGTTCGAGGAGAACTACTGGCGGGTGGCCAGCCCGGTGGGTTTCATCTTCGGGCTGGGCACGGCGATGGCCTTCGTGGTGGGGGTGGTGATCGTCTACCAGGTGCTCTCCACCGATGTGAACACTCACCTGCAGGAGTACGCCACCTTCAAGGCGATGGGCTTCCGCCAGCGCTACCTGCTGCTGGTGGTGGTGGAGCAGGCCCTGATCCTGGCGGCGCTGGGCTTCATCCCCGGCGTGCTGATGCCGGTGTGGCTGTATGCGGTGGCGGCGAAGGCCACCAGCCTGCCGATCGCCATGACTCTGGGGCGGGCGAGCACGGTGTTCGTGCTGACGCTGGTGATGTGCCTGGCCTCGGGGGCGATTGCCACCCGGCGGCTGCAGGCGGCCGATCCGGCCGAGCTCTTCTGATGGGGACCGCCGCCATGGCCAGCGCGATCGTGATCGAGGGGCTCAACCACCACTTCGGCCGGGGCGCGGTGCGGCGTCAGGTGCTGTTCGATGTGGCCCTGGAGGTGGCCGCCGGCGAGATCGTGCTGCTCACCGGCCCCTCCGGCTCCGGCAAGACCACCCTGCTGACCCTGATCGGCGGCCTGCGGGCGGCCCAGGGGGGCCGGCTCCGGGTGCTGGGGCGGGAGCTGGTGGGGGCCTCGCCGCTGCAGCTCACCCTGGCCCGCCGCGAGCACGGCTACATCTTCCAGGCCCATAACCTGCACCGCAGTCTCACCGCCACCCAGAACGTGCGCATGGCGCTGGAGATGCGCGGCACCCTCAGCGACGCCGAGATGGACCGGCGCGCGCGGCGGATCCTCGAGAGCGTGGGGCTGGGGGATCACCTGGATGTCAAGCCGGACCAGCTCTCGGGCGGACAGAAGCAGCGGGTGGCGGTGGCGCGAGCCCTGGTGGGGGAGCCGCCGCTGCTGCTGGCCGATGAACCCACCGCCGCCCTCGACAGCCACTCCGGCCGCGAGGTGGTGCTGCTGATGCAGCGGCTGGCCCGGGAGCAGGGCTGCACGATCCTGCTGGTGACCCACGACAGCCGCATCCTCGACATCGCCGACCGCACCCTGTCGCTGGAGGATGGCCGGCTCTGCTGATGGGGCGGTATGTGAACGCTGAACTGCCGCCAGTTGGACGCGGCGTTTCACCAGGCCTCGCCGTTGGAGCTCTGCCGCGTGGCCAGAGAGGTCAGGGTGCTTTCTTTGCTGGAGTTGGGCTGGGCGACGTCACCCCATCGCGCCGCAGCGGTGGAGATGCTGCGCATTCAGCGCGATGATGGCTGATAGCCACGCGTTGTTACTTGCCCCCCGTTGTTGTCCGTCAAGCCGGTCCATCCGATCTCGATGTGATCGTTCCGCTGTTCGACGGTTATCGCCAGTTCTATGGCCAGCCGTCCGAACCGGATCGCGTCCGCGCGTTCCTGAAGGAGCGGCTGGCCCAGGGCGACTCGGTGCTGCTGATGGCCGAAGCCGATGGGCTGGTGCTTGGTTTCACCCAGCTCTATCCGTCGTTCTCCTCGGTGTCGATGGCGCCGATCTTCATCCTCAACGACCTGTTCGTGGTGCCCGAGACCAGGCGCTCGGGGGTGGCCCGCCTCCTTCTTGATGCCGCCGTACGCCACGGCCGCGAGGCTGGCGCCATCCGCCTCTCCCTCTCCACGGCCCACACCAACACCGCCGCGCAGGCGCTGTACACCTCAGCCGGCTGGAAGCGCGATGCGGTGTTCTGCGTCTACCACTACGGCCTTTCCCGTTGATCGGGAACGGCAAGTCCGTCGCAACTGACCACCGCCCACCCAGGTCCCATTAGAGGCCCTGTTCCCGGAAGAAGCGCTGCATGGCGTCCTCGGCCTGGGTCACCTGGGCGGGGGTGCAGGCGGAGGTCTTGCTGAACTGTTTCCCGGCCTTGTTGAAGTTGACCCGGCAGGCGCCCTCGAACTTCACCTGGCGGATGCCCAGCAGCAGCTGCACGATTTCCGGCGGTTTCGCCGCGGGCGGGGTGGGTGTGGTGCTGCTGGCTTCCTTGCCGTAGGGGGCGGGATCCCAGAAGACGAAGATCGATTGCTTCTCCAGTCGGTACACCTGGCCGCGGTTGGCGTCCAGGATCTCCCGCCTGGCCGGTTCACCGCGCCCATCGAAGTAGGCGTTGGGGGTGCTCTCGTTGGGCTTGAGCTCGATCCTCTGGCCGCCCTTGAGCTCGATGCTGACGAATCCCTGCCGCTGCGAGAAGGTGCACAGCCCGGAGGACGTGGCCTTGTCGTCTCCGGCGGGGAAAACATCGCAGCGGGCCTGCACGGTATCGGCCAGCGCCGGCGCCGCCACCACCACGGACGCCAGGCCCAGCAGGGAGGCGGCAAGGATCGGGAGACGTCGCATCGGCAGAATCGGTGCTGCTCCGAATGTACCCATGGCCGCGATGGGCGTCCGTCCGACGATCCGCCTGGGGATCGCGCTCTGGCTCGCCTACAGCGCCCTGGCCGGAGTGCTGCAGTTCCGCACCGGCATTCCCTACACGGACTGGTTCAAGACGGCCGGCAATGCCTTCGCCACGGCGGTTGTTCCCCTCAGCCTCGGCGGCCTGGCGCTTCTGGCCTTCACCCACTGGTGCCGTTGGGACCATGTCTGGCGGGATCCCGTGCGACTGCGCTGCACCGGCCTGATGAAGCTGTCGATGCTGGCCTGGATGGCGATGATCGCCTTCCGCCTGGTGGGCATCCAGTGGAGCGCGGTGCCGCCGGCCCTGCTCCTGGCCATCCTCGCCGCCGGCATCGGCGTCGGCTTCGCCGAGGAGTTGCTGTTCCGCGGCCTGTTCCTGCGCTGCCTGCGCCAGGGGGGCCGCTCGGAAGCCAGCGCCGCGATCTGGACGGGCATCTGCTTCGGGCTGTTCCACCTCCCCAACATGGCCATGGGCATGGGCTGGATCGGGGCGATCCAGGTGGTGCTGGCGGCCCTGAGCGGCATCCTCCTGTATGTCTTCCGCCGCTACACGGGCCTCATCTGGCCGGCGATGGTGGCCCATGGCCTGTGGGACATCTCGACGTTCCTGGCCGGTGGCTATGCCTACCCGTGGCTCTCGATGGCCTCGGTGGTTGCGCAGGGGGTGTTCGTGGTGCTCGGCCTGCTCGTCTACGTGGGTCTCTACAGAAGCGACCGGGACACGGTGGTGATTCCTGCTCTTGAAGTGGCTACAATGTGACTACATGGTTGGGGCCGGGCGTGTGAGGGCCAAGCTGGTCAGGATCGGCAATTCACGCGGTCTTCGCCTGGCCAAGCCGCTGCTCGAGGAAGCCGGCCTCACCGATGAGGTGGACATCCACGCCGCCCCTGGTGTGCTGACCATCACGCCTGTGGCGGCGCCGCGGGCCGGTTGGGCCGAGGCAGCAGCTGCCGTGGCGCCAGAGGGTCTGCTTGATGCGGCGACTCCCACCCGCTTCGACGATGGGGAATGGGAGTGGTGACGGACGTCGCCGTCTGCCGCGGGGACATCTTTCTGGTGGCATTGAATCCCACCCGCGGCCAGGAGATCCGCAAGACCCGGCCCTGCGTGGTCGTGTCGCCCGATGAACTCAACGCCCACATGGGCACGTTCATCGTGGCGCCGTTGACGACCGGTGCTCACCCCTACCCCTTCCGCGTTCCTTGTTCGTTCCAGGGCAAAGAGGGCCACGTCGTGCCTGACCAGCTGCGCACGGTTGATCGAGAACGGCTGGTGAAGCGGCTGGGCACCCTGCCGAACGACACCCTGCTCCAGCTGCTGACCATCCTGCAGGAGATGTTTGCGGTCTGATGGCCGCCTCACACCACAGCCAGCGCCGTGAGTGAACCGCTGTAGCCGGTGATCTCGACGAGGGCGTCGCTGGCGGCCTGGAAACCGGCGGTCCCGTCGTTGAGGGCCAGGAAGGTGCGGCTGCCGCCGCCACCGCCACCGGCGGCCAGGGTGAAGGTGGCCCCGCCGTTGGCGGCGAAGGTGGAGGGGGTGAGCACGGCGGCCAGGGCGGTGGGGGTGAGGTCGGCCACGGCCCCCAGTTCGCGCAGGGCGGCGGCCGACACCGCCTGGGGGCCATCGATGCGGTCGCTGCCGATCACCAGATCGGTGATCTGGTCGGGGGCGCCCAGCAGCGAGTCGCGCAGGCTGGCGAGGCGGAACGTGTCGGCGCCCCCCAGGCCGGTGAGCGCATCGGCGCCGGGGCCGCTGCTGAGGCTATTGGCGGCGGCGTTGCCCGTCAGGAAGCGGGGGTTGGCGGCGCTGAAGGCCAGCCGGCCGGCGCCGCCGAACAGGGTCGCGGCCGTGAGGGCGCCGCTGTGGCCCAGGGCCCTGCCCTGGCTGGCGTTGAAGCCCACCGTCACGCTGCGGCCGGGCTGGATCGCGCTGGCCCAGGCGTCGCCGCTGACGACGTGGCGGAACAGGCCGCCCGCCAGCGCCGTGCTGCTGATCCGCACCCCCCATGGCGTGCCGCTGGGACGGTGCGGGCTCTCGAAGCTGAAGTTCCAGCCGTTCAGCGCCGCCGCGCCGGCGTTGCTGATGGTCAGCTGCACCGTCATGCCGCCGGTCCAGATCGAGCCGCCCACCACCACCGCCAGATCCGGGCTGGAGGTGAGCGGAATGCCGTTGAGCGTGGCCGGCAGCGGGGCGCCGGGGGTGGGAATGGGCGTGGGAATCGGTGGCGGCGGTGTGGGCGTTGGGGTTGGCGTGGGCGTTGGTGTGGGAGTCGGTGTCGGGGTGGGAGTCGGTGTTGGCGTTGGTGTGGGCGTCGGCGTCGGGGTTGGTGTCACCGGAGTTCCGCCGCCGCCCGGCCGCACCGTGATCCCGGGCAGGGCGTCGAGCTGGGCGTCGCTGAGCGGCACGCCGCCGCGGCGTTCGACGCTGCGGGCGAAGGCGCCGGTGAGGGCGGCGTTGTAGTCGAGGGCCACCTCATTGGCGACGTAGTCGTCGCGGCGGTCCTGGTAGGCGAAGTCGTTGGCGCTGGTGGGGCCGCCCACCAGGGCGCCGTAGAGGGTGTGGGTGTTGGGTTGGCCGTTGCGGAACCCGTCCCAGCCCACTCCCGAGGCCGCCCGGTGGTGGGGCTGGCGGGGCGCGTTGGCCCCGAAGCCCACCAGGTAGCTCGACTGGCGCGGATTGGCCCCGAGGATGTAGTCCACTGTTCCCTGCGAAAGACGGCCGTAGGCGCCGCCGGGATCGCGCACGTTGTCGGCGTAGACATCGGCCAGGAAGGCCGTGTTGGCGGCGTAGCGCAGCGAACCCCACTGGCTGATGTGGCGCAGGCCTCCGGCGCTGATCGTCACGCCGTTGCCGCCGCTCACCCAGTTGTTCAGCCAGCCCTCCACGTCCTGCTGGATGCGGGCCGAGCCGGTGTCCTCCGCCAGGATCACCGCCGTGGCGTAGGAGGCGTCGTCCCAGTTGCCCGTCCAGCCGCGCGAGAGGCCGCCGATGCTGCCGGTGTAGATCGACAGGGCCTTGTCCCGGTAGGCCGTGCCGTTGCCCCCCGCCGCGCCCACCGCCCGCGACAGCCAGGCGGCGCCGTAGGCCAGCTCGTCGTTGTAGCCGCTCCAGGAGTTGTAGAAGGAGCGCACCTCGGGGATCGCATCGGCGTAACTGCCCCGGTAGCGGTCGGCGAAGTCGTAGAGCGAGACGGCGCGGTTGAGCAGCACGTCGGCGTAGGCGGCATCGCCGTTCTGGCGGAACAGCACCGACGCCGAGGCCAGTGCCGCCGCCGAGCCCGCCGCCACATCGGAGCCGGGCTTGCTCGGCGTCACCGCCATCGCCGGCCGGGCGATCGTCTGGTTTTCGGGCGAGCTCCAGAGGGCATGGTCGGCCCCGGCATCGCCCACCTGGGCCACGAAGTAGAGCGTGGTGCCGGCGGCGTCGACGCCGTGGGCCTTGAGCAGGTAGTCGGTGCCCCAGCGCACCGCATCCAGCAGCTCATCGGTCTGCCCCGTGACGGCATAGCCATCGGAGAACTCGATGCCGCCCCAGGCGAGGGTGGCGAGGGTGGAGGCCAGCGGCAGCCCGAACTTCACGTGATCGCCGGCATCGTGGTAGCCGCCGCGGAGGTCGAGCGTCAGGCCGCTCTGCAGGTTGGCCGCCGTGCGCCCGCCGAAGTACACCCCGTCGGCCCCGTCCCGCAGACCGGAATCGCCGCGCCAGTCGATCCGCTTGCGGGCCTCATCGAGATCGCCGGAGCGCTGGGCCTCATAGAAGAGGAAGCTTTTCTGCAGGGCCTCGGCGTAGTTGAACCCCACCCCGGTCAGCGGATCGACGGACGCCATCGCTCAGAACAGATCACCCCCAACGGTTTACGGCGCCCCACCTGTCCGGGGCGACCCCCTTCGGAGGGTGGTTGGCGGCGCGCCGGAGGGTGATCGGCCGCCGCGGCACCGGCGCGCGCGCGGTTCAGCGCAGCCGGATCAGGCCCTGCCGCAGCGCCATCACCAGCGCCTGGAGCCGGTTGCGGGCGCCCATGTTCTGCAGCAGCCGCTTGGTGTACGACTTGGCCGTGCTCGGGCTGATCATCAGCCGCTCGGCGATCTCCCGGTCGGTGAGGCCGTCGGCCAGGCCCTCGAGGATTTCGTAGTCCCGCGGACTGAGTTCGCTGATCGGCGCCGGCACCGGCAGGCCGCGCATCGAGGCGCTGCGGAAGTGGTGCCCGCCCAGCGCCGCCAGCACCGCCGCCTGCAGGGCGCCGCTGCGGAAGGTCATGTCGCGCTCCGCCACCAGCCCGTCCACCCAGGCCGCCCGCACCAGCGCCGGGTCCTGGACCGGGGCGGTGCCGATCACGATCACCTTCAGCTGGGGATGGCGCTCCTTCACCGTGGCGGTGAGGCTGAGCACGTCACCGCCCTCGAGGCTGTCGGAGCACACCAGCAGCCCGTGGGCCTGCTCCGCCAGGCGGCGCAGGCAGCTCTCCGCATCGGTGACGGCGCAGCCGATCAGGCCGTAGCCGAACAGTCCCACCGTGTAGCGCAGCAGCTGCGGCTCGTCGCCCATCGCCAGTGCCACCCGCGGCGGCACATCGGTGGCGATCAGGGCCCGGCGCATCACCGCCCGCCGGACCTGGACGACGGGCAGATCGGCGGTGAAATCCACAGGGACCGGCGGGTGCTGTGGGGCAGGCTATGGGGATGGACCGATTCGGGGCGACACGTCGGAGCCGGCGGCGCGCCCTGGCGCCGATGCTGCTCGCCTGTGGCCTGCTGCTGGCCGTGCGGCCGGGTCTGGCGGAAGGCGAACCGGCCGGCGTCACGGTGCGGACGCTGGTGCAATCCACCCGGTCGTGGAACGGCACCCCCCTTCCCGCCTACCCCAGCGGCCAGCCGGAAGTCACCGTGCTGCACATCACCATCCCGCCGGGGGTGGCGCTGCCCATGCACCAGCACCCGGTGATCAACGCCGGCATGCTGATCCGCGGCCGGCTGCTGGTGACCAGTGCGGCCGGCGCCAGCGTGCAGCTCCAGGCGGGCCAGGGCTTGATCGAGATGGTGAACCAGCCCCACTACGGCACCAACAACGGCACCGAACCCGCCGAGATCGTGGTGGTCTACGCGGGGGTGAAGGGCCAGCCGATCACCGTGCCGGCGCCGACGGCAGGCCCAGCCCGTTGATGGGGGGCCTCGCCGAGGGGCCGTTGCCGAGGGGCCGCTGCGCCGAATGGCCATGGAGCCTGATCAGCGACCTTGATGTCTCTCTCGGAGCACGGAGCAGACCTGTACAGGCTGTACAGCTTTGTGCGCTGCCCTGTTGAGCCCCTGCCGCCCCCGGAAGCCCCGCAAGCCCCGGAAGGTTGTTCGCCCGAAGCCATGGGTTTGGTGTTGGATGGGCCCCAGTTCTGCGCAGGGAGCTGGGCCGATTGGTCAGGCATCTCCGTCCCCTCCTGGCTGGCCTTCTGGGCGCCTACGTACTGGGCTACGGCGTGGCCCGGGTGTCCATCTTCCACGCCGTGGAGCGTTATGGCGGCCCGGAAGGGAAGGGGCCCCCACGGCAGGACTTCATCACCCGGCGCGACCGTCCCCCCGGCGACGGCTGGGAGTACGGGCTGTTCCTGCCGGCCATCCGGGTGGAAGAGGCCACCCTGGGTTGGATCCACAACCGTTAGCCGTTAGCCGTGAGCCCATGGACCCTCTCGAGCTGCTGATCGATCTGCACCGGGATGGGGAGCGGCAGGGGCCGGGCGGGGACGCCGAGACGGAACTGGCACTGCAGCTGGCCGGGGTCGACCGCACCGCGCCACTGCAGCTGGCCGACATCGGCTGCGGTACCGGAGCCTCCACCCTGCTGCTGGCCCGCCTGTTGCCGAACGCCCGGATCACGGCGGTGGATCTGCGGCCGGAGTTTCTCGACGTTCTCCAGGCCCGGGCGCGACAGCAGGGAGTGGCGGGCGCGATCACCCCCTGCGCCGCCTCCATGGACAACCTGCCCTTCGCTGACGGGGAGCTGGACATGATCTGGTCGGAGGGGGCTATCTACAACATCGGCTTCGCCAGGGGCATCGCCGAGTGGCGCCGTTTCCTGAAACCGGATGGCTTGCTGGTGGTGAGCGAGATCACCTGGACCACCGCGGCGCGACCGGCGGATCTCCAGCGGCACTGGCAGGCGGAGTACCCCGAAATCGACCGGGCCTCGGCCAAGATCGCCCTGCTGGAACAGCACGGTTACGCGCCGATCGGCTACGTCGTGCTCCCCCGGCGCTGCTGGTTGGATCACTATTACCGGCCCTTGCAGGCCCGCTTCAATGACTTCCTGAGCCGACACGGCCACAGCGAAGCCGCCCAGGCCATCGTCAGCGCCGAAGAACAAGAGATCCGTCTCTACGAAGCTCACAGCGCCCACTTCAGCTATGGCATGTACGTGGCCCGGAGGGTCGGGTAGACCGGTCCTGCCGAACGGCGATCGGGTGAGGTCAGACACAGTGACGGATGGGACCCGTCCATAGACTCGCTGCCGTGGTATTCACAGATGGCTCAGGTCTGGATATGGCTGATTCACCCACCACCAGAGCTGATTCGCTCCCAGTCAGAACCGACAACCTGGCGCCCATTCTTCCGAACGTTCCCTTGCTGTCCAGTGCTGGGGCAGGGTGGCAGGGGATCGCGCTGGAGCAGTTCCGTTGCCCTCCGTTCGAAACCCCGGAGTATGCCTATCCCGACCACAAAATTGCCATCCATACCCATATCCCGGAAGATCTCCAGGTCAAACGGACGTTGAATGGACGGGTGCAGGTTGAGCAGGTTGTTGCCGAGCAGGTGATCGTCGTCCCTGCCAAGGTGACGCATCAGGTTCAGTGGGATCAGGACGCGGAGTTCCTGATCCTCACCCTCAGGCCCGATGTTCTCGGTCGGGTTGCCTATGAGGCGATCCGCCCCGATCAGGTTGACCTGGTGCCGGGTCTGCCCCGGGTGGATGCCCTGGTTCGTCAGTTGGGGCTGGCCCTGCGCTCGGAGCTGGAGCTGAACGGGGGACGCGATCAGCTGTACGTGGAATCGCTCGTAAATTGTCTGGCCGTGCATCTGCTGAAGACGTACTCGGCGGTTCCACCCCGATTCCCGGCTGCGGGGCCATTGCCGCCGTCCACGCTTGCCCTGGTGACCGGCTACATCCAGGACCATCTCGACCAGGCACTGTCGTTGGCGGATCTGGCGGACTTGGTGGGACTGAGCGCCTGTTACTTTGCCACTTTGTTCAAACAATCCACGGGAACGTCGCCCCACCAGTTCATCGTTCAGTGCCGGCTGCAGCGGTCGCAGCAGCTGCTGGCGCGCTCGGATGCAGCCATCGCCGCTATTGCCCTCCAGTGTGGCTTCTCCAGCCAGAGTCACCTGACGCGCGTGTTTCGCCAGCACCTGGGCACGACCCCCAGGGCCTATCGAACATCCGTGAAATAGCCCACACCTGCACCCCAGATCAAAAGATTGTGCCATCTTTCAAAAGATCAGGAAAGATCCATGCGGACTTGATGGCTAGCCTGACCCCGGTTCCATTTCAATGGCTCGCGTTCCGAGGATCCTGAATGTCTACCCCAGCCGGACTGCCGCCGATTTTCGCCGAGGTGCCTGTGGCGATCGCTCCATCGCATCTCGTTGCGGAGTTTCCACCAGGCACATTCCTGGAAAGCATTGCGGTCAGCACCGATGGCACGTTGTTTGTCAGCAGCCATCTGGATGGCAAGGTGTTTCGGATGGGCGTCGATGGTGTGCCCGTGGTGCATGCGGCCATCGCTGGAAATGCCACGGGGCTGGCCCTGACCCCTGCCGGAGACTTGTTGCTGACAGCCTGGGACGCCGACGGCCTTCCTGTCGTCTATTCGATTTCCTCCCAGGGCGCTGTGACGCTGCTGGTGACCATGCCCAAGGCCATCTTCCTGAACGGATTGACACCCCTCTCGCCATCCTCCTATCTGATGGCCGACTCCTATCGCGGTGCCATCTGGCACTTGAATCTGGCGGATCGGTCGGTCGGCCTATGGCTGGAGCATCCTCTGCTGGCGCGCCGTTCCGAGGACAGGGAGTTCCCGGCGGTCAACGGACTCAAGATCCATGGGCAGATGCTCTACGCGTCCAACACGGAACGGATGCAGTTGATCCAGATACCGATTCAGCCCAATGGGCAACCTGGTGAGCCGGAGATCTTTTTCGAACCCGTCAATCTCGATGACTTTGCCTTTGACCGGGAGGGCAACCTCTATGGCACCACCCACATTTACAACAGTGTGGTCAAGATCACGCCCGATCGCCGGATCACCACCATTGCCGAGGCAGAGCAGGGGATGGTCGGAAGCACGGCGCTGGCCTTTGGTGCCGGTGCGGGCGACCACACCAGTCTGTATGTCGTCACCAATGGAGGCCTGTCGTTCCCGTTGCCGTCGGGTCTGGAGCCTGCCAAGGTTGTGCGCCTGGACATCGGCATCGCCGGGCACCAACTCCTGCAGCCATGAGCGCCCCTGAACACCTGGATTCTGATCCGCCCACGACGGTGGATGTGCTGCAACGGATCAAACCCGGATGTGAAGCAGCCTTCGAAGCGGTTCTCGCCGAGCTGATTCAAGCGGCCATGGCCTGTGAGGGGCACCTGGGCGTCAACGTGTTCCGCCCATCCGATCCGGACCATCCGGAATACCGGATTGTGTTCAAGTTCGACCGCATCAGCAGGCTCAAGCAATGGGAAGCCTCTCCGATTCGCCAACGCCTGTTGAATCGTGCCCGTCAGTTCACGGAGGGCACGGGCCAGTACGCGATGCTCACTGGCCTGGAAACCTGGTTCACCCTGCCCCATCGACCGGGTCTGCCTGCCCCACCTCGCTACAAAATGATGGTGGTCTCCTGGATCACGATCTATGTGCTGATCAATCTGATCAATGTCATCCTGGTGCCGCTGATCGGCCCTCTCCCCGCCTTGCTGCGGACGTTGGTGGTGACGTTGGTTGTGGTCGCCGTTATGACCTATGTGGCCATGCCCCGCATGACGAAACTCTTCAAGGGCTGGCTGTATCCAGCCAGGCGACTGTGATGGCGACTTGCATGGAGATCATGATCCGCTGAACAGGCCTGTACAGCGTGTACAGCTTCCGTTACGGCTTTTGGCGGCTTACCTCTGCTGCGTGGCGTGATGTCTTTCGCCGTATCCGATGTTCCTGAGCCGCCGCCTAGGATCGCCAGACAGATCCATGGACCGTGAGGATGGTGCCCCCCAACACGGTCTCTCGCAAAACGGTCTCTCGCAACACGATTTCTCGCAACACGATCTGCCTCTGGTACGACGGCACCGCCTTGGAGGCGGCCACGTTCTACGCCGAAACTTTCCCGGACAGTGCGGTGGGTGAGATCTTTCGGGCGCCGGCCGACTATCCGTCGGGCCAGGAGGGTGATGTCCTGACCGTGTTGTTCACCGTCGCCGGCCTCCCTTGCATGGGCCTCAATGGGGGGCCGGCGTTCCAGCACAGCGAAGCGTTCTCGTTCCAGATCGCCACCGACGACCAGGCCGAAACCGATCGGCTCTGGAACGCGATTGTTGGCAATGGCGGCGAAGAAAGTGCCTGCGGCTGGTGCAAAGACAAATGGGGCCTGTCGTGGCAGATCACCCCGCGCGCCCTCACCGCCGCCATCGCCGACCCCGACCGGGCCGCGGCCCGGCGCGCCTTCGAGGCCATGATGCAGATGACCCGGATCGACATCGCGGCGATCGAGGCGGCCCGCCGCGGGTAGGGTCCCTCGGCGGCGCCGCCAGGCCTCACCCATGACCCGCCAGCCGATCGTGATCCTCGGGGGTTTCCTGATCAGCCCCGAGGCCTATGCCCCGATGGTGGCGCGGCTGGAGCAGCTCAGCGGCCAGCCGGTGCGGCTGGTGCCGGTGGGCAAGCCCGAGTGGCTGCTCACCGTGTTCGCCTTCGCCTGGGCCGGGATCCTCGATCGAGTGCAGGCCACGGTCGCCGAGCTGGCCCGCCAGTCCCCCACGGGCAAGGTGACGCTGATCGGCCACAGCTCCGGCGGCATCATGCTGCGGCTGTTCCTGGATGAGGCCCCGTTCCAGGGGCGCCGCTACGACGGCAAGGCCCTGGCCGACACCCTGGTGATGCTGGGCAGCCCCCACACCGCCCTCAAGGCCACGGTGCTGCGCCGGATGGTGGCGGAGCGCCTGCCCGGTTGCCCCTTCGCCGATCGGGTGCGCTACGTCTCGGTGGCCGGCGACCTGGATCTGCAGGCGGCCTCCCCCATGGCCCAGCGCCTGGCTCCCACCGCCTACCGCAACAGCACCGGTGATCCCACAGGCCGGGGCGACGGCCTGGTGCCGGTGGCCTCAGCCCTGCTGGAAGGCTCCACCCCCCTGGTGCTGCCGGGGGTGGCCCATGGCGGCGCCTTCGGCCCCTTCTGGTACGGCAGCCCCGCGGTGGTGGAGCGCTGGTGGAGCGCCGGCTTCAGCGCCCCTGGGCGTTCCCCCGGGTCGTCGCCTGCTGGCGCAGCTCACTGACCACGCCGCTGCGCTTGAGGGCGCTGATCGCCTGGTCGATGCGGTCGGCGGTGGCCACCGGCAGACTCGGCGCGTAGGCGAACGCCTGCGACTCGGGCCGGATTCCCTCCAGCGCCAGGCTGGGCAGGAAGCCTTTGGCCTCCTCCTGGAGCAGCAGGTAGCTGAGCTGCAGGTTGTCCCCCAGCAGGGCGTCGACCCTGCGCTCGGCCAGCAGTTGGCCCCCCTCGCTGATGCTCTTCAGGGGCACGATCGTGGCCCTGGGGCCGGGACTGGAGGCGTTGAGTTCCTTCAGCAGCGACTCGCTGACGGTGCCGCTGCGCACCCCCACCCGCAGGCCGCGCAGGTCGGCCGGCGAGCGGATGGCGCCGCTGGCCGTGTCCTGGATCTCCCCGGCCACATTGACGGTGAGATAGCCCACCAGCAGCGACGCCGAGACGATCCGCACCAGGTAGGCCAGGATCACGATCCCGTTGCCGCGGGTGGTGGTCACGATCGTGTTGCTGCCCGGCCCGGTGGCCAGCACCTGGAACACCTTGCTGCAGTGGCGCAGGGAGCTTCGCCGGCTGACCGGAACGGGATGGGTGCGCACCTCCAGGCGCAGGGTGAGCCAGGTGAGCGCCGCGATCGCCAGCAGGTAGCCGCCCAGCAGCTGCAGCAGGGTCGGCGTCAGCAGGGCCGCCAGGAAGGAGCGCCCCAGGTCCAGCCGGCTCTTCACCACCATCACCGCCAGGCCGTCCTCCTGGAAGGGGAGGCTGAAGCGGTAGCGCTTCAGGCGGTCGGGCGAGACGTTGATGCAGCCCACCGCCACATCCACCTTGCCCTCGCGGCTGGCCTCCAGCATCTGCCGCACCGACGGCCACTGGGAGACGACGTAGGGGATCTCCTCCAGCGTGGCCACCCGGTTCCACAGATCGACCCCCAGCCCCCGCCAGACCCCCGCCTCCCGGTAGCTGCAGGGCGGCGAGCCATCCACCAGGCCCACCCGCAGCACCGGTGCCGCCGCCGCCGCACCCGGCAGGGCGATGGCCAGGACAAGCGCCAGGCAGGGGGCGAGGCCCCAGCTGAGGCGTTTCATCAGGGCGCCAGCCTGGCCTTGTGCAGCCGGCTCTTCTCGTACCAGTCGGCGAATTCCGGCACCCACTGCTGCAGGTGGGGCCACATCAGGTCGCAGAGCTCGCGGATCTCCTGCTGGGCATCGAGCTTGGCCCGCAGGTCGAGGAAGTGCAGGAACGCCCGCAGGGTGAAGCTCACCACGAAGTGCTGGCGGTAGTCGAAGGGCAGGATGCCGCGGGCGTGCTCCTCGGCGTAGCCGGCATCGAGCAGGTCGCGGTAGCGCTCCGCCGCCGTGCGGCAAAGCTCCAGATCGATGGCCCGCTGCCCCTCGTCGTAGAGGTACTTCTTGCCCTGGCGGTCGCTGTAGGGCCCCACCGGCCGCAGGTAGAACACCTCCTCCAGGTCGAGCTCCCCGTTGGCGGCCCGGCGGATGCGGTCGCCCGTGTAGCGCATCGACTGCACATCGAAGCTCACCCCCACCCGGTGGGTGCGGGCCTGCTGCATCACCGAATGGGGGAACCAGCCCACGTTGAGCACGATCTGGGCGTGCTCCAGCGGGCCGTAGTGGCCGCGTTCGCCGGCCAGGAGCCGCTTGACGCAGATCTCACCGGCCTTGCGCTCGTCGGGCCAGTCGGCCCGGTCGGCGGCCACGAACCCCTCGCTGTAGTCCTGGTGCATCCCGGCGTAGACGCACTGCTGCGGGTTCGGCGTGGCGGCGATCAGCTCGACCCGGAAGCGGGGATCCATGGGCGGGGTGCGGGGGGAAGGGAGGTGGCGGGATCAGCCGTGGCTGCGGGGGCCGGCCTGGGGGCTGGGCAGGGCGGCCGCCGGGGGAGCGGCACCCTCGGTTCCGGCCGCCTCCGGCAGGCTGCTCACCGCCCCCACCCCCGCCAGCAGGGGCAGGGGCTGGCCGTCGACCAGGGCGGTGGTGAGGGCCTCGAGTTCGGCGCCGGAGCGGGCGCCGAGCGAGCGACCCACGGGGG
Organism: Synechococcus sp. FACHB-909; assembly: GCF_014698945.1. Lineage (NCBI taxonomy): Bacteria > Bacillati > Cyanobacteriota > Cyanophyceae > Synechococcales > Synechococcaceae > Synechococcus > Synechococcus sp. FACHB-909. The sequence continues at coordinate 143,081 of NZ_JACJTY010000005.1, forward strand.
CGCCGGCGGCGTCGAAGAGCTCCAGCTGGGGGATGCCGTTGACGTCGTAGCGCTCCAGCTCCGGCTGCCAGCGGGGATTGTCGACATTGAGCAGCACCACATCCATCCGGCCGTGCTGCTGGCGCTCGATCCGCTCCATCGCCGGCGCCATCGAGCGGCAGGCCTCGCACCAGTCGGCGTAGAACTCCACCAGGGTGGGCCGGCCGTCGGCCAGGGCCACGTTGAACTCGGGCGACTGGCGGGCGAGGCGCTCCAGGGGCGCTTCCGGATGCAGGCCGCCCCGCAGCCACACCATCAGCACCACCAGCACGGCCGCCACGGCCGCCAGCACCATCCGCTCGGTGCGGCCGAGGGCGGAGGGGGGGGGACTGCCCGACGGGGCCATGGGCGACGGCGACACGGAACGGCGCCCACTCTGGCAGCGTCGCCCCTCCCACCGGGCACCTGCGGGCGGGGGCTGGCCCCGGACATCGTTGCTAGCGTCAGCTTTCCCGGCCTGGAGCGGTGAAACGGCGCCTCACTCTCCATTTCCCCTCCGAGGCGGTGCACCAGCCGATCACCTACCGCCTCGCGGTCGACTTCGACATCGCCGCCAAGATCCTGCGGGCCCAGATCGCCCCCAACCAGAGCGGCACCATGGTGGTGGAGCTCTCCGGCGACATCGACGAGCTCGATGCGGCCGAAGACTGGCTGGAGATCCAGGGGCTGGGGCTCAACCGCGCCCCCGGTGAGATCCGCATCGATCCGGAGCGCTGCGTCGACTGCGGCATCTGCTCCAGCGTCTGCCCCAGCGGGGCTCTCCACTACACACCGGTGACCCAGCGGCTCCACTTCGAGGCCTCCCGCTGCCTGGTGTGCGAGCAGTGCATCCCCAGCTGCCCGCTGGAGGCCATCACCCTGGTGCTGCAGCCATGAAGGACATCTTCCGGCTCATGCTGCTGCCGCTGCAGGCGCCGATGCTGCTGGTGCTGATGGGGGTCAGCACCTACCAGGGCATGCACTGGAGCCATGCCCTCGAGACCGGCGGCACCCAGATGCAGGAACTCACCACCCTGGTCTGGTCGGCCGAGTGCCTGCAGGCGATGTTGATCGTGTTCGTCTGCACCATGCCCGACCTGGTGATCCGGCAGCTGTCGATGGTGATGGCCGCCAGTCGGGTGGTGAGCCTGGTGGTCACCCTGCTGCTGGTCACCGTCGGCGGCCTCTACCTGCTGCACCTCAACGTGCTGGCCAACGTGCTGATCATGGGCTCGGCGGTGCTGCTGGCCCGGCTCGATCTGCTGCGGGTGCGGGTGGTGCCGCCGCCGCTGGTGCTGGCCGGGGTGCTCACCCTGCTGGTGCTCGGCGGCGCCAACTTCGGCCGCCTGCTGGTGCGCTGATTCAGCAGCCCGGTTCGCTGCCCTGCTGGTAGCTCCAGACGTTGCCCAGCACCTTCTTCACGTACAGGCGGGTTTCGGGGTAGGGGATCGCCTCCACCCACAGTTCCGGGTCGCTGCGCAGCTGGGGGTTCACCCAGCCGGCCACGGCGCCGGGCCCGGCGTTGTAGCTGGCCACCGCCAGCAGGGGGTCGCCGTCCCACTGGCGCAGCATTTTCGCCAGGTAGCGGCTGCCGAGGCTGGCGTTGCCGGCCGGGTCCTCCAGCACCGACTCCGGCACCGGCCCACCGGCCAGCTCGGCGGCGGTCTCCGGCATCAGCTGCATCAGGCCCGTGGCCCCCACCGGCGAGCGCACCGCAGGTGTGAAGCGCGACTCCTGCTTGGCCACCCCCAGCAGCAGCTCCATCGGCAGCCCGCCCTGGTTGGCGGCGGCCTGGAAGGCCGCCTCGAAACGCAGCGGATGCAGGCTGCGCTCCAGTTCCCGCTCCAGGGCGCACTGGTTGCCGTCGAGCTTCAGGGTGGCCTGCTCCAGCAGGCCGAAGCCGGTCCAGTCGTCGCCGACCCCCTGGCGCAGCCGCCCCTCCAGCAGCAGCTCCCGGCTGCCCTCCGGGGCGCGGCGCCCGCGGCGGTGGCGCCAGGTCTCCCAGGCCTCGGTGCGCTGGTCCAGCCGCCAGAGCCGATCGAGGGTCCCGTCGCCGCTGGCGAGGGGCCGCCAGCCGCTGCCCCCTCCCGGGCCGTCGGCACCGGCCGGCAGGTGGGGCCCGGCGCCCAACTGCAGATCCCCCTGGCCCAGGCGCACCGCGGCACGCCAGCCGTAGTAACCGCCCGGATGGCGGCGCAGCAGCGCCTCCCAGGTGGCCCGGGCGGCGGCGCCGTCGCCGAGCTGCTGCTGCACGAAACCGATCCAGAAGCTCTGGCGGGCGGCCAGGGGTGGCGGCAGCTGATCGGTCGGGATGGCCTCCAGCAGGGCCTTGGCTGCCCGCCAGCGGCCGGCCAGCAGCCGCTCCCGCACGAGATCCCACTGCAGCGTGCGGCTGGCGGGGTCGAGGGGCCAGCGGCGCAGCAGATCGAGGGCGGCGGCGTCGGTGGCGGGATGGGGGCCGTCTCCCTTGGGTTCGGCCTCCTGGATCCGCCGGGCCAGCACCGGGGCACTGTCGCGCCAGCGGGGCGGCAGCCGGGCCAGGGAGGCGGCGGCGGCGGGGCTGCCCTGCTGGGCCAGCAGGCGGACGGCCGCCTCGGCCTCGGGCGTGGTGGGGGCGCTGCGGACCAGATCCAGCAGCAGCCGCTCCGCCTGGCCCTGCTGCTGCTCGTTCCCCGCCAGCAGGGCCCGGCCCAGGCTCAGCCGGCCGCTGGCCCCCAGGCCGTTGAGCGTGGGGCCCAGGCAGCCCAGGGCGCCCTCGGCATCGCCCAGTTCGGCCAGGCCCTCCGCCAGCTGCCCCCGCTGCTGGGCGCTCAGGTCCGGGCGGTCCTCCTTGCAGACCTGCCGCAGGCGGGCTTCGGCGCCGGGCCAGCGGGCGCCCCAGCGGGCCAGGTGCAGGGCGCCGCGTCGTCGTTCGGCCGCCTCAGGTCCGGCGGCGAGGGCGGCGGCCAGGGCCGCGGGGTGGGCCGGGAAGCGCTGCAGCAGTTGCCGGCGTTTGGCCGGATCGTCGCCGCCGAGGGCGTAGAGGGCATCGGCGCTGGCCGGATCGCCGGGGAAGCGCCGCTGCAGCTGGCGCCACAGGGCCTGGGCGGTTTCGGGGCGTCCGAGGGCCGCGGCGGCCAGGGCGTCCTGCTTCAGCACCAGGGCGGCCAGGGGATCGGGACCCCAGCCCTGGCCCCGCAGCCACTGGCGCTGCGCCTGGGGATCCTTGCTGCGGGCCGCCAGCAGCAGGCTGGCCTCCCGGCGCCGCCAGGGATCGGCATCCCAGTGCTGCAGCCACTCCAGCCGGTCGGTGGCGGTGGCGGGGGTGGGCGCCGGCTGGCGCGCCAGCAGGGCCCGGCCCCCCACCAGTGCCAGGCCGGTGCCCAGGCAGGAGAGGGACAGCAGCAGCGGGAGTCGGGCCAATGGCCGGGGGACGGCGTCCGGGGCATTCTGGGCATCCGCCTGCGCCGCCCCCGGTGCGACTGCCCTCCCTCCCCGCCCTGCCGCCGCTGTTCGACCGCCTGCCCGGGGCGGGCCAGCGCCGCCGCGCCGTGGTGGTGAGCGCCGTGGCCCTGCTCGCCCTGCTGCTGCGGCCGCTCTGGCCCGTCCGGCTGCTGCCGGGCTGGTGCCTGGGCCTGCTGCTGCTCTGGGCCACCGCCGAACTGCTGCGCTGGCGCTGGTGGCCGCCCCGCTGGCGTTGAGCCCCTCCTGGCACGGCGCGTAGCCTGCTCCCCAGTGGTGGCAGCGGCATGGGAGAAGCGGCTTCGCATCCGGCGGGGTTCCCCCTCGGGGCCCCCCTGGCCGATGGCATGGCCCGCTTCGGCACCGACGGCATCCGCGGCCGCGTCGGCACCAGCGTCACCCCCGCCCTGGCCTTGCAGGTGGGCTACTGGACCGGCGTGGTGCTCCAGGCCGACGGGCCGGTGGTGATCGGCACCGACTCGCGCCGCAGCGGGCCGATGCTGGTGGCGGCCCTCAGCGCCGGCCTGATGGCCGCCGGCCGCGAGGTGTGGCAGCTGGGGCTGTGCCCCACGCCGGCGGTGCCGGGCACGATCCGGCGCCAGGGGGCCGCCGGCGGCCTGATGGTCTCGGCCAGCCACAACCCCCCCCACGACAACGGCATCAAGGTGTTCGGCGCCACCGGAGCCAAGCTCGTGGCCGCCCGCCAGCAGGCGATCGAAGCCGGACTCCAGGGCCGCACCGCCCTGCCGCCGCTGGCGGGCAGCGGCCGGGAAGTTCCTCGGACCGACCTGCTGGCGGCCTATGTGGAGTCTCTGCGGGCCAGCACCGGCGGCCAGAGCCTCGATGGCGCTCGTGTGGTGCTCGACCTCTGCTGGGGGTCGGCCACCGCCTGCGGCGAGGAGCTGTTCCGCTCCCTGGGGGCGGAGGTGCTGGTGCTGCACGGCGAGCCGGATGGCGAGCGCATCAACCAGGGCTGCGGCAGCACCCACCTGGAGCCCCTGAAGCGGGCGGTGCTGGAGAGCGGCGCCGACATGGGCTTCGCCTTCGACGGCGACGCCGACCGGATGCTGGCGGTGGACGGCCGCGGCCGGGTGGTGGACGGCGACCACACCCTCTATCTGTGGGGCTCCGCCCTGCGCCGCGAGGGCCAGCTGCCCGACGACCGCCTGGTGGCGACGGTGATGTCGAACCTGGGCTTCGAGCGGGCCTGGCAGGCCAGCGGCGGGGTGCTGGAGCGCACCGACGTGGGCGATCAGCACGTGCACGCCGCCATGGAGGCCCTGGGGGCCGGCCTGGGGGGCGAGCAGTCGGGGCACATCCTCTCGGCGCGGCACGGCATGAGCGGCGACGGCCTGCTCACCGCCCTGCAGGTGGCCACCCTGATCCACGGTGGCGGCCTGAAGCTGGCCGAGTGGATGGACGGCAGCTTCCAGCCCTACCCCCAGCGGCTGGTGAACGTCACCGTGCCCGACCGCCAGCGGCGCCAGCAGTGGGAAGATTGCGAACCGCTGCGGCTGGCGGTGGCCGAGGCGGAGGCGGCCATGGAGGGCCACGGCCGGGTGCTGGTGCGGGCCAGCGGCACCGAGCCGCTGCTGCGGGTGATGGTGGAGGCAGCCGAGCAGAGCCAGGTCGACCACTGGAGTGAGTCCCTGGCCGCCGCCGCCGAGGAGCACCTCAACCGGGCCTGAGCCCCCGGCCGCCTGCCTTCACACCACGCCGTTGGCGCGGAACCAGGCCCGCATCTGCGTCCAGCCGGCGGCCGCGGCGGCGGCGCGGTAGGTGGGGCGGTAGTCGGCGTGGAAGCCGTGGGGGACGCCCGGGAACACCTCGATGCGGCTGGGGCTGCCGGCCGCCTTCAGGGCCGCCTGCATCCGCTCCACCGACTCATTCGGAATGCCGTCGTCCTCGCCGGCATAGAGCCCCAGCACCGGGGCTTTGAGCTTGGGAATCACATCGATCGGATAGACGGGCTGGAGATTGTTGGCCGTGCCCACCAGCCGGCCGTACCAGGCCACCCCGGCCTTCAGCTTCGGGTTGTGGGCGGCATAGAGCCAGGTGATCCGCCCGCCCCAGCAGAAGCCGGTGATGCCGAGCCGTGCCACGTCCCCTTCGCCGCTGGCGGCCACCCAGGCAGCGGTGGCATCCAGATCAGCCATCACCTGGGCATCGGGCACCGTCGCCACCAGCGGCAGGATCGAGGGGATGTCGGGCAGCACGGTCACATCGCCCTGGCGATCGAACAGGCTCGGGGCGATGGCCAGGTAGCCCAGCTGGGCCAGGCGCTTGCAGACGTCCTGGATGTAGGCATGGATGCCGAAGATCTCTTGCACCACCAGCACCACCGGGAAGCCCGAACCCTTGGCGGGGCGGGCCCGGTAGGCCTTGATGGCGCCATCCGCCCCCGGCACCGACACCCAGCCGGCCGTCAGCCCCTGGGTGGAGGTGGTGACGGTGGACGCCGCCACCGGCCGCACCGCCAGGGCGAAGCCGGCGGCCGCGCCTCCCAGCAGCACCTGCCGGCGGCCGAGGCGGAGATCCGTGCCGGGAAGGGAGGGGAACGGGGCCATGGCAAAGGGCCCGATCGGGCTGGTACGTGAAGGCGATCCTAGAAACGGGATCCTTCAGGGCTTGCCCTGTTGCTGCGGCCAGCCCTGCAGCCGCTGCACCAGCCGCCCCAGCAGTTCCCGCCGGGCTGGACCCTGCTGGCCCGCCTCGGTGATCAGCAGGGCCTTCACCTGCAGGTCGTCCTCCGTCATCGCGTCGATGCCCAGCAGGCGGGGTGGCTCCAGCAGCTTCGGGGCCCAGCGCGGATCGGCGCCGAAGGCGGCCAGTTCCTCGGCGATCAGGGCCATGGCGCCCGCCAGATCAGTGAGGCTGCGCGACAGCAGCACGGTCACCTCCGCCCCCGAGCGCAGCTTCGTGTGGTTCACCACCTGCTCGCAGTGGCTGTTGGGCACCACCACCACCCGCTGATCGGCGCAGCGCAGTTCTGTGCTCAGCACCCCCACATCCACCACCTCGCCGGAGCGACCACCGATCTCCACCACATCGCCGATGGCGTAGCGGTCGTCGAGCAGCAGCACCAGCCCGGCGACGAAATCCCGCAGCAACCCCTGGAACACCAGCGCCAGGGCGCCGAGCACGGCCCCACTGGCCAGGACGGCATTGCTGGAGAGGTCCCGCAACACGGGGATCCCGAGCACCGTCCAGATCGCGAACAGCAGCAGGCAGACCAGGTTCACCAGCCGGCCCAGCACCCGCAGCAGGCTCAGGTAGCGCTGCCGGCGTCGGGCCCGGTGATCGGGGTTCACGGCCAGATGGCTGGCCCACTGGGCCAGCAGCAGCCCCACCAGGCCCCGCGCCACCACGGCCACGGCCGCCAGCGCCAGCGCTTTCATCAGCACCACCACGGGCTGGAGCAGCACATCGATGGCGGCCGGGATCTGGCCGGGCCAGGCCAGCAGCAGCACGGCGCCCATCGCCACCCCCAGCAGCAGCACCAACGCCGTCAGCAGCCGGCTGACGGTGTGGGTGAGCTGGAGCAGCAGGCGATCGAAGCGTCCCGACCCCTCGGCGACGCGCCGTTGCAGGCGGGGCAGCGAGCGCTGGCTGAAGCGCCACGACGCCACCGCCAGAACCATCAGCAGGGCCAGTGCGGCCAGGGACACCAGGGCGGTCCGCAGGCGCCCGTCGAGCTGCTCCTCGCCGAACACGCCCCGGGCGCTGCGCAGGCGGCGTTCCAGCAGACCGCGCCACCGTTCGGCCAGGGCATCGGCCGGCAGCCCGTTGAACGCGGCGTCCTGCTCGGTGACCGTGAGCAGAGGGAAGGGGCTGGCGCGGCCGGGCACCTTGGCCGCCAGCCGCTGCCCTCCACCGGGCTCCCGCAGCACCACCACCCGCAGGGCCTCCGGTGGCCCCTGCAGCCCCAGATGGTTGGGGTCACAGGCGGCCTTGGTCCCCTCGACGCTGAGGTGATCCAGCAGCGCCTCACCGAGCCGTTCCCCCGGCGTGCAGGGATTGCTGGGTTCGTAGAGCTGGCTCAGGTTGCCCTCGATCACCCGGGCCCGCTCGGCGGCCTCCGGCCCGCTGTCGCTGCCGGAACCCACCGCCGATGAGGCCACGGTGATGACGGGCACCCCCAGGATCCGCACCGTGCCGAGGCGGAAGCTGCCGGCGCTGGCCGGGTCCGCCGGGGCGGGGCCGTGGCCGCCCAGGGCGGGGGCCTCTGCGGCGGCTGTCGCTGCGGCCGTGGGGTGGGGCTGGAGCACCGCCAGGCCGATGGACAGCGCCAGGCCCAGGGCCATCAGCAGGGCCAGGGACCGCCGGACCAGCGGGCCCTGGCGGGGGGAGCGCAACGGTTGCAGGGCTCGGGTCATCGTGGTGGCGTCGGCTGCAATCCGCCCTGACTCTGGCAAGCGCCCGCATCACCGATGCCGATGCCCTGGTGCTGCCGCGCTGATCTCCGGAAGGGCCGGCAATCCGTCGCCCGGCGGGTGAGTTTGCCGTCTTCCCCGCCGGTGAATGAGGGGCAGATTGAAATCACTCATCGGCCCACGTCCATGGCAAGCCTTGCAACCAACGTCAGGCAATGGCTGGCACGGCGCCTGCGGGCGGCGGCCACCGCCCTGTGGCAGGAGCCATCGCCGCCCCCGCTGGCCGTCAGCAGCCCGCCCCTGGCCCCGGCGCCGGTCCGCCCGCCCGCTCCACCTGCTCCACCGGTCGATCGGGTCGCCGCCCTCTGCCCCGGGGTGCGGGAGCCCCTGTCGGTGGAGACCGCCGTGCTCAGCCGGGACATGACCGTGCTCAAGCGGGAAGCCGCCGATTCCCTGGCGGCCCTGGGCGCCGCCCATGCCCTGATCAGCTCCGCCCGGCTGGCCCAGGTGCAGGAGCTGCGGCCCCGGGTGATCGAAGGCCAGGCCTCGGGGGAGGCCCTGATGGCCCTCGCCGCCGAGTACCAGGGCTGGCAGGGCGACCAGGTGCGCATCTTCGATGCCCTGGCGCTGGTGATGCGGATGGGGGTGCCCAAGGGTCTGGTGCTCGACCAGCTGGATCCAGGCCTTCAGGAGCAGGCCCGCTCCCACCTCGAGGCCCTGTCGGTGGAGTACCAGCGCCGCCTGCTGGCGGACCAGTTCCACACCTCCGCCTGAGGGCTGGCGCCGACCGTCGGCGTCCGGAAGCAACGGCTACCATCCCGCTCCGTGTCCCGGCCGTCCTCCGGTATACAAGGTCCGATGGATCCCTTTCGGCTGCTTGAGCTCCTGATCCTGGTGGCGGTGCTGGTGGGGTTCGTCGGCCTGCTGCTGCGCCGCAACCTGTTCCTCAAGGTGCTGGCCATGGACGTGATGGGGTCCGCCGTGGTGGCCCTGTTCGTGCTTGTCGCCGCCCGCTCCGGACTGCAGAGCCCGATCCTGGCGGCGCCCCTCGCCCCCGGGGCGGTTGCGGCCCCGGTGCCCATGGCCGACCCGATCCCCCAGGCCGTGATCCTCACGGCGATCGTGATCGGTCTCTCCATCCAGGCCCTGCTGCTGGTGGTGATCACCCGCCTGGCCCGCGTCGACCCCAGCCTCGATCTGGCCAGCTTCGATGCCGGTCGCCTCGATGCCGGGGGGCGGCGCTGATGGCGCCCCTCTCCGGCCAGACCCTCCTGATCGGCTGGCTGCTGCTGCCCTACTCGGCGGCGTTTCTGGCTGCCCTGCTGCCCCCCCTGGCCCGCTGGCTGGCCCTGGTCTGCTGCCTGGCCACCGGCGCTGTGGCGGTGGCGATCCAGTCCGGCGCCCTGCCGGCGAGCCTCAGCCTGCTCGGCCCCTACGGCGTCGAGCTGCAGCCCGATGGCCTGGCGGCGCCGTTCCTGCTCCTCAATGCCCTGGTCTGCGGCGCGGTGGTGCTCGACGGCTGGCGCCGGACCCTGCCCGGCCCCTTCCTGCTGCTGCTGATGGTGCTCCACGGCGGCCTGGCCTCCGCCTTCGTGGCGGTCGATCTGGTGAGCCTCTACGTGACCCTGGAGGTGGTGGGGATCAGCGCCTTCCTGCTGATCCTGGCCAGCCGCTCGGAGCGCTCCCTCTGGCTGGCCCTGCGTTACCTGCTGATCGGCAACACGGTGATGACCCTCTACCTGGTCGGTGCCGCCGTCGTCTATCTGACCCATGGCAGTTTCCAGCTCGAGGCCGTCGCCGGAGCCGGTGCCGCCGCCCTGGCCCTGCTGCTGGTCGGGCTGCTCACCAAGGCCGGGTTGTTCCTCTCGGGTCTGTGGCTGCCCCGCACCCATGCTGAGGCGCCGGCGGAGGTCTCCGCCCTGCTCTCCGGCGTGGTGGTGGCCGCCGGGGTTGTTCCCCTGCTGCGGCTGAGCGGCGTGGTGCCCGCCCTGGCGGCGGTGCTGCCCCTGATCGGGGTGGCCAGCGCCGGCCTGGGGCTGTTGTTCGCCCTGGTGGAGGCGGATGCCAAGCGGCTGCTGGCCTGGAGCACCCTCTCCCAGATGGGACTGGTGGTGCTGGTGCCCGCTGCCGGAGGGCTCTATGCCCTGGGCCACGGGCTGGCCAAGGCCGCCCTGTTCCTGGTGGCCCGCCGCTTCCCCGGCCGTGACCTGGCCGGCTGGGCCGGCCGGCCCCTGGCTGCCGGCGTGTGGGTCCCGCTGTGGATCGGCTCCCTCTCGATCGTGGGGGTGCCGCCGCTGCTGGGCTTCTTCGCCAAGTCGGGGCTGGATCGCGCCCTGCCGGAGCCCACGGGCCTGCTGCTCAGCCTGCTCACCGTGGGCACCGCGGCGGTCTACGCGCGTCTCTGGGGCGCACCTCTGCAGGCCGCGGCCCCGGCATCGCCGCCGGCGGCCATGACCCCGCCGGAGCCGGCCTGGTCGCCGGGGGTGATCCTGCTGATGCTGGCGCTGGTGCTGCTCGGTGCCGCCGAGGCCACCCGCACCTGGAGCCCACAACTGCTGCCGGCGGCCGCCAAGGCGGCCCTGGTGCTGGCGGCCGGGCAGGGGCTGCACCGGCTGCTGCAGCCCCTGCGGCGCCGCCCCTGGTTCCGGCTGCCCGACCTGGAGGGCTTCCCCGATCTGGTGGGTGGCATGGGTGTGGTGGGGGCCGGCCTGCTGGTGTGGATCCGATGAGACGCCTGCTGCCTCTGCTGCTCACCACCGGCTTCCGCCTGGCGGTCTGGTGCCTGCTGACCGCCGACCTGAGCCGCATCAACCTGCTGATCGGGCTGGTGGTGGCCCTGCTGCTGCCCCGCGCCCACTCCAGGCCCCTGCCACTGCGTGCCCTGCTGCGGGCCCTGGGGCGCAGCCTGCTGGCCGTGCCCCAGGCCTACCTGGAGGCCCTGCGGCTGATCGTCGGCCGCGAGCCGGTGGAGGGGGAGCTCAGCGAGGCCACCACCGACGGCACCATCCCCCTGCTCGTGTTCCTGGACGTGTTCCGCATCACCCTCACCCCCTTCACGATCGTGCTCGGCCTGGAGGACGGCGGACGCCGCTACCGGATCCACGCCCTGACGCCCCGCCGCACCGGAGGGCCGACCCCATGACGGTGCTGCTCTGGGGGATGGTGCTGGCCCTGCTGATCCCGATCGCGGTGGCCTGCCGGCCGTCGGACGTCTGGCACCGGCTGGCGGCGTTCTCCAGCGTCGCCAGCAAGGTGGCCCTGATCATCCTGGTGGTGTCGGCGGTGCGGGGCGACCGGATGCTGGGCCTGGCCGGTGTGATCGTCCTGTGCGCCGGCAATGCCGGGCTGCTGCTGCTGGCCAACCTGTTGCGGGGGACGGAGCGATGACCCTCGCCGCTCTCGCCGATCACGCCAGCTTGCTGCTGCTCGGGGCCGGACTGGTGTTCTGGTTCTGGGGCACCTGGCCCCTGCTGGAGAGCCGCAGCTACCTGAGCAAGCTGCATGCCCTCTCGGTGGCCGACACCCTGGGCTCGGCGCTGATGCTGCTGGGCCTGCTGCTGCGGATCCCCGGCCAGTGGCCCCTGCTGGTGCTGGCCCTGGTGGCGCTGATCCTCTGGAACACGATCTTCGGCTACGTGCTGGCCGCCTGCTCGCTGGCCTCCCGCTGGGAGCCGGAGCCGTGAGCGGAACCGTGTCCCTGGTGGGGGAGCTGGATCTGCTCCTGCCGATCACCGCCCTGCTGCCGCTCACCGCCGTGCTGCTGGTGAGCCAGTCGAATCCCTACCAGACCCTGGTGCTGCGGGGCATCCTGGGGTCGGTCTCCACCCTGATCTACGCCCTGCTGGGCGCTCCGGACGTGGCGATCACCGAGGCGCTGGTGGGCACCCTGCTCTCCACCACGCTCTACGCGGTGGCGCTGCGGTCCTCGATGGCTCTGCGGTTGTCCTATCCGGCCGACGATCCCCCCAGCGACGCCAGTCAGGCGCTGCTGCGCGACTGGCTGGAGCCCCTGTCGCTGCGGCTGCGACTGGTGCCGCCGGATCCGGAGGAGCCCGGCGAGGCCGACGCGAGCCACGGCCAGCTTGGCCCTGGCCTGCGGCTGGAGCTCACCAACCCCCGGCTGGCGGAGCGTCTCCAGGCCCTCGAGGGCTTCCGTCGCTGGCAGAGCAGCGGCGGTGAACTGCTGCTGCGGGAGGAGCCATGACCTGGCTCTACCTGCTGGCCGCCACCGCCCTCTGCCTGGCCCCGCTGGGGGCGGCCCTGCCGCCGGCGCCCCCCATCGGCCCGGTGATCGCCTCCCTGGCCGCCATGACCGACGTGCCCAATCTGGTGTCGGGGGTGATCCTGCACACCCGCCTCTACGACACGATCGCCGAGGTGGTGGTGTTCACCCTGGCCTCGATCGGGGTGCGCTTCCTGCTGGCGGGGGAGCCCACCAAGACGAGCATCCGGGCCATCGAGGACGCGCCCTCGGTGGTGCTCTGCCAGCTGGGCGCCACCATGGCGGCCCTGATCGGGGTGGAGCTGGCCCTGCGCGGCCACCTGTCCCCGGGGGGCGGGTTCGCGGCGGGCGTGGCCGGCGGCACGGCCATCGGCCTGGTGCTGATCAGCGGCTCGGCCCGGCTCTCCGACCGCCTCTACCGCCGCTGGCGCGCCGACCTCTGGGAGAAGGCCGCCGTGATCGCCTTCGTGGTCCTCTCCGCCTTCGCCCTCGCGGGGGTCCCCCTGCCGGCCGGAACCTTCGGCACCCTGGCCTCGGGGAGCTGGATCCCCCTGCTCAACGTGCTGGTGGCCGTCAAGGTGACCCTGGGCTCCTGGGCGATGGTGCAGCTGTTCGTGCGCCATCGGGGGTTGCTCTAGGGAGGTCGCGTCAGGCCGTGACCCCCACCCGCAGGCTCGAGCCGCGCTCGCCGGCGATCACCTCGATGCCGCCGCGGATGCGCTCCCGCAGGGCGCCGACGTGGCTGATCAGGCCGATCATGCGGCCCCCTTCCCGCAGCCGGTCGAGTTCGTCCATGGCCAGCTGCAGGTTGTCGGGGTCGAGGCTGCCGAAGCCTTCGTCGATGAAGAGGGCCTCCAGGGGCACGCCGCCGGCGTGGGCCTGCACCGTGTCGGCCACCCCGAGGGCCAGGGCCAGGGAGGCCTGGAATGTTTCACCGCCCGAGAGGCTGCTCACCTCCCGTTCCTCGCCGGTGTAGGCATCCAGCACCCGCAGGCCCAGGCCGGCCTTGCGGCCGCCGTGGCCGCCCTCGTCGGTGAGCCGCAGCTGGTAGCGGCCCGAGGTCATCAGGGTGAGCCGCTGGTTGGCGTAGCCGCAGATATCGGCGAGGTAGGCCGAGAGCACCCAGCGCTGCAGGGAGATGTAGGGGGCCGCCTTGCCCTGGCAGCGGTTGGCCACGGCGCTGAGCCGCTCGGCCCGCTCCTGCTTCGCCGCCAGAGCGGCGGCCCCGACCCGGTGCTCCGCGGTGAGCCGGGTGATCTCCCGCTGGGCGGCGCGGGCTTCGCTGTGGCGCTCCACGGCCCGGGTGCGGGCGGCATCGGAGCGCGCCACGGCCTCGCGGGCGGCGGTGGTGTCGGGCCGCGCTTCGGGGAGATCGGCCAGATCGGGGGCGGCCAGGAGGTTGCGCTGCTCGATCACCGCCGCCTCGTAGGCCGCGATCCGCTCGACCAGTTTCAGGCGCCAGCTCTCTTCCTGCAGGGCCGCCGCGGCGTCCGCCGCCGTGGCGAACGGTGAGGCGGCCAGCTCCTGGCCCAGCCGCCGGGCCGCCTGCTCCAGCTCGCTGCTGGCGCGGGTGTGGGCGCCGGCCCCGGCCACCAGGGCCTTGAGGGCGGCCTCCAGGGGCCCGAAGGCCCGCAGCACCGCACCCGGCTCCAGCCCCTCCCCCAGCTCTCGCGCCACCTGCTCTGCCAGGGCCCGCTGCCGCTGGCTGGCTTCGGCGGCGGCCCGGCGCTCCAGGGCGATCACCGTGGCGGCCGCCTCGATGGCCTTGGCCAGCTGCTGCCGCTGCTGCTCCCGATCAGCGGTTCGCTGCTCCAGCGCCGGCAGACCGTCGGCCAGGCCCTGGGCCGCCTGGTGGGCCGCAGCGGCGCTGCCGGCGGCCTGGCGGGCGGCGTGCGGATCGGCGCCGTCGCCCGCCTTCTCCAGCACGGCGGCGAGGGCGGCCTGGGCGTTGGCCAGGGCCACCGCCGCCGCCTGCGCCGCCTGGGTGGCCGCGGCCAGGGTCCGTTCCGCGGCGGCGATCGCCCCGTCGTCCACAGCATCGGCCGAGGGCCGGGCCGGTGCCGGGTGGTCGGTGGCGCCGCAGACAGGGCAGGGGGCTCCGGCGGCCAGCTCCCCGGCCAGCCGGGCGGCCATGCCATCGATCTGGCGCCGCCGCAGCTCGTTGAGGTCGGCGGCCGCCGTGTTGACCTGGCGATCGGCGCCGTTCCTGGCGGCCTCGGCCGCGTGCTGTCGCTCCCGGGCCGGGGCGATCGCTTCAGCGGCAACGGCACGGCCTTCGGCCTCCCGGGCGGCCCGCTGCAGGCCCTCGAGCTGGTCGCGGGCGCTGCGCGCCTTGGCGAGCAGCGCCAGTTCCCGCTCCTGCTCCGCCGCCAGCCGCTCCTGCCGGGCGACGGCCGTGGCCCGTCCGGCCTCGGCCTCGCCGGCCCGCTGGCTGGCGGCGGCCGCGGCCCTCCCGGCCTGGGCGGCTTCTTCGGCCTTCTTCGCCAGCTCCCGCACCTCGGCCCCCCGGGCGGCCAGGTCGGCACCGGCCGACGCGAGGGCTTCGGCGTTGGGCAGGGCCGTCAGATCCAGCCCCAGCAGCGACGGCGGCAGCGCCTGGGCGCCGTCCCTGGCCTGGCGTGTGGCGTGCAGTTGCTCCTTAAGCCCCTGCTCCACCAGGGCGAGGGACCGGCGTGCCCCCTGCTCGGCCACCAGGCTGGGGCGAAGGCGTTCGGCCTGCTCCGCCAGGGCGAGCTTCTGGCGGTACGCCTCCACCGTCTCCTTTTTGGCCTCCAGCTCGCCCAGAAGGGTGGTGGCGGCGGCGCGCCGGTCGAAGCGGTCCGCCTGCGCCGCCAGGGCCGCCTGGCTTGCCTGGGCCGCCGTCAGGCTGGCAGAGGCCTCCTCCAGGGTGGCTTCGGTGCCCCGCACCACCCCTCCGATCCGCTCCACCAGCGTCTCGAGGCCGGCCTGGTCGGCCGGGGGCGGCGGCGGTTCGGTCCCCTCCGGCGGCTCGGGGGCGTGGGGGGCCCAGGCGTCGGCCGCCCGGCGCCGCAGCACCTCCTGCTCCCGGGCCTGATCCAGCGCCAGGTTCCGCGCCGCGCGGGCCTGGTCCTCCAGCCACCAGCCGGCCCGCTCATAGATCTCCGTCTCGAAGAGGGTCTTGAGCAGGGCTTCGCGCTCCTCGGCCTTGGCCCGCAGCACCTCGGCGAAGCGCCCCTGGGGCAGCAGGATCACCTGGCGGAACTGGGCGGCGCTTAGCCCCACCAAGCCTTCCACCTCCCGGGTCACCTCGGTGGTCTTCGCCGCCACGGCCTGCTCCGGCGCCCCGGCGTCCAGGCGGAACAGGACTGCCTGGGGTGGCTTCTCGGTGGTGCCCTGGCCACGGGCCTTCGGGGCGGTGTGGGCGGGGGTGCGCTCCACCCGGTAGCGGGCGGCGCCGCAGGAGAACTCCAGGCGCACCCGGGGCACGGCGCCGGGGGCGGCGTGGTCGGAGCGCAGCCCCTTGACGCTGCGGTCGCCGGACACCTCGCCGTACAAGGCGAAGCAGAGGGCATCGAGCAGGAAGGTCTTGCCGGCGCCGGTGGTGCCGTGGATCAGGAACAGCCCCTCGGCGGCCAGGGCGTCGAAGTCGATCGCCACCGGATCGGCGTAGGGCCCGAAGGCCTCGATCGAGAGCCGGTGCGGCTTCACCGCTCCCCTCCCCGTTCCGCCGCCGCCAGGGCCGCCCGCAGCAGCTCGGCCTCCGGCTCGTTGGGCGGCTGGCCCTGCTGGTCGGTGAAGAAGGCGGTGGCCAGCTCCAGCGGCGAACGGGCCTGGCGCACCTGGCGGTGGCGCTCGGCCTCGCCGGCGCGGGCCACGTCGGGGGGCTCGTGGCGCAGCTCGGCGATGTGGGGGAAGCGTGCCCGCAGCCGGGCCATGGCCTGCAGGGGCAGGGTGTCGTCGGTGAGGATCGCCCGCACCCGTGCCTCGCTGGCGGCGGCGTGGGCAGGGTCTGAGCAGAGCTCGTCGATGGCCCCCCGCAGGGTGCACAGGCGCCGGCCCACCCCCAGGGGCACCACCGCCACGGTGGGCGTGCCGTCGGCGGCCAGCTCCACGATCCGCACCGACTTGACGTGCCGCTCCTCGGAGAAGGAATAGGCCAGGGGGGTGCCCGAATAGGCCACCCGGGCGCCGTCCAGCTGCTGGGAGGCGTGCAGGTGGCCCAGGGCCACGTAATCGAAGCCCTCGAAGGCCGCCACGCTCACCCGGTCGACGTTGCCGATGGTGAGCTCCCGCTCTGATTCCGACGTCTCGCCGCCCGCCACGAAGGTGTGGGCCACCAGCACCGAACGGTGCGGCGGCCGTTCGCGGCGGTCGGCGTGGATCCGCTCGATGGCCAGGCGGGTCACCTCCTCGTGGCGCAGGCGCACCGGTGCCCCGGCCAGGGCCGGCCCGACCACCGCCGGCTCCAGGTAGGGCAGGGGATAGATGGCCACTGGCGTGCCGCCGTCCCGGGGTGTCACCAGCACCGGCTCGCTGGCCCGGCCCACGTCGCCCCGCACCGTTACCCCAAAGGCCGAGAGCAGCGGGTCGTACACCGACACCCGCACATGGGAATCGTGGTTGCCGGCGATGGCCACCACGGCGGTGCCATCACGGCTCAGCTGGGCTAGGGCCCGGTTGAACAGGTCCACCGCCTCGGCCGGCGGGATGGCCCGGTCGTAGAGGTCGCCGGCGATCAGCACCGCATCGACGGCATGCTCCCGCGCCAGTTGGGCGATCCGCTCGATCGCCGCCTCCTGCTCCTCCAGCAGCGAGGCGCCGTGAAAACTGCGGCCCAGATGCCAGTCGGAGGTGTGCAGCAGGCGCATACGGTCAGGCTAGGGAGGCCCGCGACGTGCCAGCCCGAGGGCGCGCACCAGGGGCCCGAACGGCTTGAGGAAGCGGCTTTCGTGCAGGCGCCCCTTGAGCACTCGGTGCCAGTACACCCAGGGGAACGCCCGTGTTTCCACCAGGAACATGCTCCAGCGCTCCTTGGTGGGATCCACCAGGAACGAACTCACCGGCTGCAGGCTGTAGTCGAACTCCGCCATCACCACATCGTGGAAGCTGGTGATCAGGGGGCAGGCGGTGTAGCCGTCGTAGTGGGCCAGCAACGGCCGACCATCGATGTGGGCCAGCAGGTTGGCCACCAGCACCGGCGCCTGGCCGCGCACGGCCGCCAGGCTCTTGGCGGTGGGCAGGGAACTCACGTCGCCGAGGGCGAACACATCGCCGTAGCGCTTGTGCTGGCAGGTGAATCGATCGACTTCCACCCAGCCCCCCGGCCCGGCGATCGCCAGGGGGCTGCTGGCGATCACGTCCGGTGCCGCCATCGGCGGCACCACGTGCAACAGGTCGTATGGAATCTCCTCGCGCCTGGGCTCCCGCCCCTCGGCCAGCACCTCAAAGACGGCCACCCGCTCCTCGGCGCGCACCTCGATCAGGTTGTGGAGCAGGCGGGTCTCAATCCCCCGGCGCTCCACGACGCGCTCAACGCTGGCGTTGTAGGCCTCCACCGGATACAGCTTCGGCTGGGCGCTGCAGAAGATCACATGCGTGTTCACGCCCACCCCACTGGTGGCCTGGAAGATGTCGTCGGCCAGGTACATCACCTTCTGGGGGGCGCCGCCGCATTTGATCGGTGTGGCGGGATGGGTGAACAGGGCCGTTCCACCGCGGAAGTCGCGGATCGCCTTCCAGGTGGTGGCGATGTGGGGGTGGGAGTAGTTGCTGACGACGCCGTGCTGGCCGAGGGCCTGCGGCAGGCCCTGGATGCGGCTCCAGTCGAGCTTCAGGCCCGTGGCCACCACCAGCACCTCGTAGCTGAGGGCGACCCCGGCCGCGGTGATCACCCGCCGGGCCTCCGGCTCGAAGGAGGCGGCGCTGTCCCGGATCCAGACGGCACCGGCCGGGATCACGGCGGCCTCGGGCCGCTGGGTCTGGGCGTAGGGGAGCAGGCCGGCACCGGCCAGGATCCAGCCGGACTGGTAGGCGTGAACGGAGGCGGGCTCCAGGATCGCCACGTCCAGGCCGGGGCGGGCGCGCAGCAGCTGGGCGGCGACGGTGATCCCGGCGGAGCCGCCGCCCACGATCAGAACCTGGTGGTGGCGGTGGTGTTTCGCTACGGATTCGCCCATCTCACGGCCATGCTCTTCGTCCCAACCTGGGTCGGGCCCCAGCCGACACGCCGCCCGCCACACAGAAGTTAATGCGCTAGAACGCATAACAAGATAAAATTAGTTGAAACCTCGCCGGTCGCGTCGATGCCTCCAGCTCCGCTGCGGCTGCAGAAGCATGGGGGCATCTTCACTGCGGTGAACCCCTCCGACTGGCTGCGGCACTGGCGCCACCCCAATCACCTGATGCTGGCGGTGCCCTGGCCCGGTTTCTTCGGGCTGATCGCCGCAGGGTATCTGCTGCTCAACCTGCTGTTCGCCCTTCTCTACTGGCTCGATCCCCATGGCATTGCCGGGGTGGCTGGCGAGACCACCAGTTTCCTCGAGGCCTTCTTCTTCAGCGTTCAGACCCTGGGCTCAATCGGCTATGGCGCTTTCCATCCCAGCAGCCTGTTCACCCATCTGGTCGTCACCGTCGAATCGTTGCTGGGACTGATCGTGATCGCCCTGACGACGGGGATGGCGTTCAGTCGCTTCTCCCGTTCCACGGCCCGGATCCTGTTCTCGGAGGTGGCCACCGTGCACGACTACGACGGCCAGCCCACCTTGATGTTTCGCCTGGCCAACGAACGCCGCAAGACCATCCTGGAGGCCACGGTTCAGGCCTATCTCGCCATCGATGAGCGCACGACAGAGGGCCATCGGATGCGGCGTCTGCACCCGCTGGCCCTGAACCGCGATCGCTCCCCGCTGTTTCTGCTCACCTGGACGCTGATGCATCCGATCAATGACCGCAGCCCGCTGCGGGGGCGAACAGCCCGGGATCTGGCCGCTGGCGAGGCCGAGATCCTGGTGTCCTTCCGCGGCATTGACGAAACCCTGGAGCGACCGATCTATGCCCATCACAACTACCCCATCTCCCGGGTGTTGTTCGGTCAGGCCTTCGTGGACATGATGCAGGCGGAGGATGACGAGGGCCAACGTTTCGAGTCCGCCAATTTCAACAGGACCCACCTCTGCCCATCCATTGAGCCGTCCTGAGTGGCTGGAGCCAGCTTCCTGACGCTCAGCTCAGCTCCACCAGGGCTTCTCGCCGGTTCGGGGATCGCTCTCGCTCCAGGTGCTGAGCAGGACCCGTTCGTCCTCCACGGCCACATGGGCCAGGGCCAGGGGCAGCGGGGCGGGACCGCGGACCACGGCCCCCTCGGGGTCGTACTGGCTTCCGTGGCAGGGGCAGATGAACTTGTTTTCACCGCTGTTCCAGGGGACCACGCAGCCCAGATGCGTGCAGATGGCGTTGAGGCCGATGGCGCCGATGGCGCCCTCTCCTTCAACGATCAGATAGGTGGGATCGCCCTTGAGGCCCTGCACCAGGCTGCGGTCGCCTTCGCTATGGCTGGCCAGCCAGCCGCTGGCCGCGATCGGATTGCCGAGCTCGTCGAGGGCAAGGGCACCACCCGATGAGCCAGCCTCCCGTGGAGGCATGAAGTAGCGCGCCACCGGATAGAGGGCGCCGAGCGCCACCCCGGAGACGGCACCGAAGGTGAGCAGGTTCATGAACTGGCGACGCCCCAGGCTGGGGACCTCGTCGCTGGACGGAAGCGCGGGAATGAAGGTCATGGCTCAGGAACGTCCGATCCACTTATGAGGTGATACGCATACTGTAGAAAGATCTTGGCAGTGGCGTGGCTCAGCCCGCCGCGGCGGCGAGTGCTGCCTCAACCTCCGGCAGGTGCACGGCATACATGCCCCGCAGGTCACCCACCTTGAAGTCGAAGGCCTTGTCGTCGGGGTAGTTGGCCTTGATGAACGCCGGCCGACTGGTCTTGGTGCCGTGGCAGGCCAGGCAGCTGGGCTCGATGTTGATGCGGCGGTAGTAGTTCAGGCCGGCGCCCTGGTCTGCCACGGCCGGCTCCCAGAGCCCGTTGATCTCAGGGTGTCGGCTGAACAGATCGATCACTTGGCGCTCCTGAGCGTTGGCGGGGGCATGGTCGGGGTTGCGGTATTTGCTGGCCACCTGGCGCACCTGCCAGCCGTTTTCCTTGCCGATGGCGATGGCCCGCATGCCCACCGGCTTGCACACCTCCTTCATCGTTTCGATGGTGGGCTCCTCGGTGCGGCCCTCAAGGGTGGAGGCCAGGGAGATGCGCATCTGATCGAGCTGCTCCATCGCCACAACGGCCTTGGAGAGTGCTGCCGAATCGACCGGCGGCGAGGCCTCCGCTGCCAGGGCGGTACCCGGCCGGGCCGTCAACAGCCCAACGCCGACCAGCATCAGGAGCAGGGTTGAGAGGGCCAGCCGTGCCAGCCGCTGGAGAGGAGTGGTGAACGTCATCGGATCAGGTGCCAAGAGAGGTTGGTGATGCCGCTGAACTCAGCAGCTTCTGGACAATGGCGATGCCAGTGGTGGCTTGCCAGCCGAACAGCAGCAGCACTCCCCCGTTGATGGCCACGTGCAGGCCCCGGGCCCAGTCCTTGCCCTTCTGGAGGGAAGGGCCCAGGGAGGCCGTGGCGATCACCAGCACGGCAACGGCAAGACCGACAAACAGGTGGGGGCCGATGATCAGCTTGCCGTTCTTGAGGAAGGTGGCAGCCATGCCACCGGCGGCGCCCAGCAGGGTGAGGCCCAGGATCACCGCACCGAGTTGGGCATGACGCTGGCCGTAGTGCAGGGGAACCAGCGCCTTGCGTTCCTCGGCGCTCACCTTGCGGATCAAGCTGGCCTTGTAGCCGAGGTAGCCCGAGTAGAGCATCAGGCCCAGCAGCACCCACATCAGCAGCGGGTGGACGAAGTTCAGGGCGAAGGGCATGGGACCTCGGGAACGAAAGGGATCCGCGAAGGCGGCATCATTTCAAGCCTTGCCAGGTTGCCCATCGGCGAAGGGGGAGGG
Organism: Synechococcus sp. FACHB-909; assembly: GCF_014698945.1. Classification (NCBI taxonomy): domain Bacteria; kingdom Bacillati; phylum Cyanobacteriota; class Cyanophyceae; order Synechococcales; family Synechococcaceae; genus Synechococcus; species Synechococcus sp. FACHB-909. The sequence continues at coordinate 164,142 of NZ_JACJTY010000005.1, forward strand.
AATCAGGAGATTCAAAAGGGCCCGGATCGCTCCAGGCCCCAGGGTGGCGGCTCAGTCCATGGAGCGAAGCAGGGTCGGCTGGGCGGGATTCAAAGTCCCACTAACCGATCGCAGGCGCCGTGAGAGCCACGGGGGTGCTGGCGGTGGCCGCCAGATCGAGGGGGAAGTTGTGGGTGTTGCGCTCGTGGATGGCTTCGATGCCCAGGCCGCCGCGGTTGAGGATGTCGGCCCAGGTGTTGATCACCCGGCCCCGGTGATCGAGCACGGAGTGGTTGAAGTTCAAGCCGTTCACATTGAAGGAGAAGCTGATCACCGCCAGGGTGGCGAACCAGATTCCCACCACCGGCCAGGCGGCCAGGAAGAAGTGCAGGCTGCGGCTGTTGTTGAAGGAGGCGTACTGGAAGATCAGCCGGCCGAAATAGCCGTGGGCGGCCACGATGTTGTAGGTCTCCTCCTCCTGGCCGAACTTGTAGCCCCGGTTCTGGGACTCGGTTTCGGTGGTCTCCCGCACCAGGGAGCTGGTGACGAGCGAGCCGTGCATGGCGGAGAACAGTGCGCCGCCGAACACTCCGGCCACGCCGAGCATGTGGAAGGGGTGCATGAGCACGTTGTGCTCCGCCTGCAGCACCAGCATGAAGTTGAAGGTGCCGGAGATGCCCAGGGGCATGGGATCGGAGAAGGAACCCTGGCCGATGGCATACACCAGCAGCACGGCGGTGGCGGCACCCACCGGGGCGCTGTAGGCCACGGCAATCCAGGGGCGCATCCCCAGGCGGTAGCTGAGTTCCCATTCACGGCCCATCCAGCAGAAGATGCCGATCAGGAAGTGGAAGATGATCAGCTGGTAGGGGCCGCCGTTGTACAGCCACTCGTCGAGGCTGGCGGCTTCCCAGATGGGGTAGAAGTGCAGGCCGATGGCGTTGCTCGATGGCACGACGGCGGCGGTGATGATGTTGTTGCCGTAGAGGAGGCTGCCAGCGATCGGTTCGCGGATGCCGTCGATGTCGACGGGGGGAGCGGCGATGAAGGCGATCACGAAGCAGACGGTGGCAGCCAGCAAGGTCGGGATCATCAGCACGCCGAACCAGCCCACGTAGAGGCGGTTCTCGGTGCTGGTCACCCAGTCCTTGAAGCTGTTCCATGGGTTGCTCCAGGAACGCTTGAGGATGGTTGTCGTCATGGCGAGGAATGAGGACGGGACTGGGGAGAGCCGCGAAGGCGAGGGCGGGCCATCGTGGTGGATGGCCAACCAAGCGCCGACTCTTCCCAATACAACAGTAGCATTGAAGCCTTCTATGACGCGAGAGGCGTTATGAGCATTCTTTCTCAAAGGGCTGGTGCGGGTTTCCGCCCAGCTGCGCACCGGCTGCATCGACCCAACTGGCGGCCCGTCTTCGCCGCTGCTCTGCTTGCCCTGACCCTGATGCTGCTGCCGCTCCAGGCCCAGGCAGCAGCCGATCCACAGCGCTGGACCCTCACGGATTCCTCGGGTCGTTCCTGGGGCCTGACCCTGTTCGAGCAACCTGATCCCGCCTACCCAGCCGGCTGGCGAGTGCGCCTGACTGCCCGCTCACCCGGGCAGATAGTCGATCACCAAAGGCCACTGCTCTTGAGCGATGGCCTCGGCGGCGCCTGGGAGCTGCCGAACCGCAGTGAGGAACTGGTGCGACAGGGGGAGGAGGTGATCCCCGAATCCTCGGCCCAGTTCGACGCCAAAGGCCTGGACCCCAGGCCCAGCGACGTGCTGCCGCTGCAGCTGGAGGTGCCAACCGACAATCCAGAGGCCACGGTCATGGTCATGCTGCAACCTGAAGTGGTGCAGGCGCTCCATGAGCTGCCGCCGAACCTTGCAACCTGACTGGGTTGGGCTTCCGCCTCGTTGGTCCTGTGTCTTGGCGTTCCTTTTGCCGCAGGACCCCCAACTGGCAGCTAGCCAGTCCGCTGGGCCGGACCCGTCCACCAAGGCGGCCTGCCCTGACAAGTGAAACCGGCCAGGTTGCCGAGCTGCGCGGGCAGCAGTTGCAGCGGCTTTTCGGGGGCGAAAGCTCACACTGGATCCGCTGGGGCCCACGGGACCGTTCTCCTGGGGCCTGCTCCTGGCCGGGCTGTTGCTTCAGTAGGCACGGACAGCCCGGCACCCTGCTCGGCGTGATCACCTGCAGCCGCGGGCGAACGCGGCCCAGCTCAGGGGGTGTCCCGCCACGGCCCAGTGAGCAAAGTTCGTCGGGCATGCCTACAACTCCTCGTCGCCATTCCCTCTCGTACCTCATCTCTCCAAAGCTCTCGCAAAAGCTGCGGCTGCCCCCTGACCTGAAGCCCATGGATAGCTGCGCAGATGCACCTCTAGGGAGTGCCCCATGCTCAGCGCCACACTCCCCGGATCGATCCCCTGCTGATGGTCCCGCAGGCTGTAGCCATGCTGCTCAAGACATGTTGCGATTGAACGGGGCAAGCTGGAGGCATGAGTCCTTCCAGCCAGAGCCCCATCGCCGATGCGAGCCGCTGGGACCAGCGCTACCAGGAAGGCCGTGACGGCTGGGAGCTGGGCCAGCCCGCCCCACCGCTGGCCCAGCTCCTGCGCAGCCATCCGCTGGCGCCCCAGTCGCCGGGCAGGGTGCTGGTGCCTGGCTGCGGACGCGGCCATGAGGTCGCCCTGCTGGAAGACCTCGGCTTCTTGGCCATCGGCCTGGATTTCAGTGGCGAGGCTTTGCGCGAGGCCCGCAGGCTCCATGGCGAGGACCGCGCCGGCCTGCAGTGGCTGCAGGCCGACCTGTTCGACCGGCAGGCCCTGGAGGCGGCGGGCCTGACCCCCGGCAGCCTCAGCGGAATCGTGGAGCACACCTGCTTCTGCGCCATCGATCCCGGCCTGCGGGAGGACTACATCGCCACCGCCAGCCGACTGCTGGCACCAGGCGGCTGGCTGCTGGGGCTGTTCTGGTGTCACCGCCAGCAGGGCGGCCCGCCCTGGGGCAGTGACCCGGAGGCGTTGGAAACCCAGCTGCGCCAGGCAGGGCTGGTGCCGGAGATCTGGGAACCGGCCACCGGGTCGGTGGATAAGCGCAACGACGAGTGGCTGGGCCTGTGGCGCCAGCCAGGCCCACCCCCTTCACCTGAGGAGATCGAACCGTGCTGAGCCAACTGAACGAACGCATGCAGAAGTGGGGCTTCTCCTGGGAGGGTCTGCGGGACAACCGCCACGGCGAGTGGTGGGTATTGGCGCAGATGATCCTGATCGCCGCCCACTGGCTGCCGCCAACGCCTCCCCCCTCGGCTCTGGGGATTCACTGGCCCCTGGCGCTGCGCGTGATCGGCGGGCTCACCGTCCTGATCGGCCTGGTCCTCGGCGCCCAGGGGGCCCTGAACCTCGGTGACAGTCTCAGTCCGCTGCCGGAGCCGATGCCCGGTGCGCCCTTGATCACCCAGGGGGCCTACGGCCGTTGCCGCCATCCCCTCTACCAGTCGTTGCTGCTCTGTTCCCTGGGGGTGACCCTGGCCCTCGGCAGCCTGCTGCACCTTGGCCTGCTGCTGGCGCTGGCGTCCGTACTCAGCCTCAAGGCACGACGTGAGGAGCAGCGCCTGTGTTCCATGCACAGCGGCTATGCCGACTACATGACATCGACCCCGGCGATCGTTCCCTTTCTGCCCGGCCTCGATTGGCGGTAGCCCTGGCTCTCACTGATGCGGGCGTTGAGCAGGGAATGTCCACTGGCTGCAGCCTTGGTTCATTCGGATCGGGATGTCCCCCTTGCTGTTTGGGTGGAAACCGCAATACATACTTGATTCCTGTCTGGCGTCGTGTTGTCCAGATCAGCACTGCAAATTCGTACAACCGGCAGAAAAGCCTTGTCTGCTGATATGTCATTAGTTTGCGTGGTTTATTCGTGATTGCCTTCTATGCCTAGGGTGTAGATGAGACGTTCGTTTATAGGCTAATGAGCTATGCTGCGATCGCGAATTCCATCGCCAAGCCTCTCACGGCAAGGCTGGCCATGGCTGGCGTGACAACTCTTATCTGTGCAGGAACCTTCTCTGCAGCCTTGGCTGGCCCTGTCATTCCCAGCATGATCGGCACATGGACAGTTGAAGGAAAGGGGGCCGTGCTCTGCAAAGTCGAAGCATCGAGATGCAAGACTCATCATCATGGTGATTTCAGTGATCTCAATGCCGTTGCTCAAATCACCAAGCAACAGGGTCGAGTTTTCCACGGAGTCTTCAAATCCAAGTACGCAACGGAGAAGTTTGTCGGCACGCTCGGCCATGACAATGCCACCATGTACATTGTCGATGAGGATGGATTTTCGGATGGCAAGATCATCAGTCCCAACCAGATTCAGGTTGTTTATCGTCACACCTCCGATCTCGATTCCGTCGTCGACATTGGTACCTGGACCCGCCGCTGAGTGAGCCTGTTCAGAACAGCCAGCCGGGCCGAAGCACCAGAAGCAGGCCCAGGGCCACCATCACGACACCACTGATGAGCTTCAGCCACCGGCCCGTGCCTTCGGTGAGTTTGTTGCTGCTCAGCGCCAGCACGGCGAAACCGACCAGCAGGGCGTCGTCGGCGATGTAGCCCACGATGTAGAGGCCCAGGTAGCCGTAATGGGCAGCCGCAGCAAGGTTCTGTTGACTGAGCACAGCTGTGTAGACCGCCGGCAGCCCGGCGGTGCAGAGCAGCTCCACCGCGTTCACCACCACCGCCAGGGCCGCCACCGCGGCCAGCGCTGCCGGCAGGGACTGACTCTGCATAACCCCGCGCATGCGCGCATAGAGACCCGGCTTGGCACTGGCGGGAATCGAGAGGGTGAAGTTCGGACCCTTGCGCCAGAACTCGCCCAGATTCACCACCCCCAGCACCAGGGCCAGGGATCCAAGCAGGAGCCGCAGCCAGGCGGTGAAGCCCAGCAGCAGGAAGACGTTCAGCCAGGCCGCCATGAAGGCGTAATAGACGGCCCCGCTCACGACCACAAAGGTGCCGGCCACCAGGGCCATGCGCCGCCGGTCACGCCAGTGCACCAGCAGCGAGAGCAGAAACAGCAGCACCCACATCGCGCAGGGGTTGAAGCCATCCAGCAGCCCCATGGCCAGGGTGAAGATCGGCAGGCCGAGCGCCGTGGCGCTGATGCTGCCGAAGCGGCCAAGGTTCACGTTGCCGGAGGCACGCTCCCGTCGATCGATCAAGTCGAGCAGTTCCCTGCCGCGGCCCTCGGCGTCATCGAAACCCACAAGCACCTGGCCTGCGAGGACGAACGTGGGCACCCCAGGGGCACCAATACCGGCCTGTCGGGAGTAGCGCATCAGGTCGTCGATCGCGGCGGGATCGGATTCGAGCGGCCGCAGACGCACCTGAATCTCCGGGCGTCGCTTCTGCAGCTCGGGGAGGAAGGCCTTGGCGGCGGCGCAGTGGGGGCAGCCCTCGCGCACGAAGACCTGAAGTTCCGCTCCCCCCACGCCGGGCTGGGCAGGGGCCAGCGAAGGGGTGAGCGCCAGCAGCAGGCCGAGCACCATTCCAAGCATCGGCGTCAGCAGCCAGCCTTTCCGAGGACTGCGCATCGTTTCCTCGTCAACGTGACCGAGTCATGGGGTCTGTCGCCACCAGCGCCAGGCCTCCACGTTGATCAGCAGCCCGAAGACCGTGAGGGCCACCATCAGCACGATCTGATCGAGGCGGGCATCGGGCACCAGGATGTCGGCGATGAGATGGGGGACGTTGGTGACCGAATAGACGACGCTGAACCAGAAGTGGATTCGCCGCCAGGGCCGCCAGTGCGTGTCCGGACCGACCGTGGTGGCGGCGTAGGCGATCAGCACAATCGCAATCAGCGGCAGCAGAAAGTAGCCGAGCATCGCCCCGAACAGCAGGGGTAGGGCCCCCTCCTGCACATGGCTGTGGATCTCCGGCGACTGACCATGGAACAGGGGCATCAGGCCCAGGTCCACGTGGAAGAGCATCGCCAGCAGCCAGGCGATCCAGAGCGTGATCAGCCGCAGGGCCTGGTTGATCGACGGGTTCATCGGCCTGGAGGCTTGTTCCTTCAGTGTGCGAAGCAAGCCCGCCTGGGCCTTGCGATCTTGGTGGTTCTTTGCGGATGGATCGATGCGTTGCAGCCAGGCCGGCGCGGCGTGAGTGCTGCCGAAGACGCCGGCCACCATCAGCACCCCGCCAGCAACCCCCAGGCCTACGCGCCTTCTGTGGCCACCACGGGCTCACCAGCCGCCTTCCAGCCTTCGATGCTGGGTGCAAAGCCCTTCACCTGGTGGCGGCCCTCCAGCTGCAGCGCCATCACTCCCATGGCAGAGCGAAAGCCACTGGAGCAATAGAGCACCACCTCTCGCTCTGGGGAAATCTCAGCCACGTGGTGGCTGAGATCGTTCAACGGTCTGTTGATGGCTCCGGGAATGTGTCCCGCCCGGTACTCGGCAGGGGTCCTCACGTCAATCAGCGACACGTTGCCGCTGGCGAGCAGGCGCTTCAAGGCTGGGACCGATCGAATCGCGTGAAAATCACCCGGCAGGTTGGAGAGGTACTGCTCCACTGCGGCGTCAATGGCAGCTGCTTCGCCTGCAGCAACCGTGGTATCCGGAGGGGCGATCGTGGTAGCCGCAGCGGCACCCTGAGGCGCTGAGATCAGCAGGCAGAGGGCAAGGGCGACCCCCAGCAGGAGCGAGCGAAGGCGAGACATATGGGGTTTCGATACATCCTAGGGGGATTGATCGTGCTGGTGGTCAGCGGTTTTCCCTATTCGGCACTCACCTTGCCTCGAAAGGCGATGTAGTTGTAGATGTTGTAGAAGAGCATGATGGGAATCAGCACACCGATGAACGTCAGCATGAACACCATCGAACTTACCGACGACGACGCCTGAAAAATCGTGACCGACGGCGGAATCACCGCCGGAAACACCATCACTCCCAGGCCAGCGAAGCTGAGGATGAACAGAAGTACGGTGTACACGAAGGGCCATAACTCCTGCTGCATCGCCAGGCTGCGGAACAGTTGAACAATCAGGGCGACACCCAGCAGCGGCAATATAACAAAGAAGGGCAGGAACGCAGGATCAAACAGGCGCTGCCGCAGCGTTTCCGATGCGAACGGTGCCGTGAAGGTGATCAGCAGGGCTCCTCCCAGGGTGGTGGCAGCCGCCAGGCGAGCGGTGCGCACGTGCAACCGCTGCAGCTCACCACTGGTTTTGAGGATCAAGTAGGTGGAGCCGATCAACACGTAGCCCTGGATAAGCGTGAGAGCCACCACCAGACTGCTGGGGTTCACCCAGATCCAGACGGAGCCTGTGAAGTGTCCTGCGGCATCGGTGGGGATGCCCGAGAGCACCGTGCCCAGACAGATGCCCTGGGAACCAGCGGCCAGAACGCTGCCAATACCGAACATCAGGTTCCAAGGGCGCTTGTTGGTGGCGTTTTCGCGAAACTCGAAGGCGACGGCCCGCAGGATCAGCCCCAGGATCATCAGGTAGATGGGGCCGTAGAGGGCCTTGAGGATGGTGCCATAGGCCAGGGGAAAGGCTCCGAACAAGGCGCCGCCCATCAGGACGAGCCAGGTTTCATTGGCATCCCACACATTGCCGAGGCTCGTCATCAGGATCGTGCGCTGGGATTCGCTGGGGGAGGTGAGCGAGAGGATGCCCACCCCCAGATCAAAACCATCGAGGATCACATAGAGCAGCAGGAACAGGGCCAGGATCACAAACCAGACCGTGGGCATGAACCATTCGAGGAACTCCATGGTCAGGCGCTCGCCGATGGGTCGGAAAGAATCACGGCGGTGGCAAGGCCAGGGGGCGGCTCAAGGGTGAGATTCGGTCCCTTGGCGATGATCCGGGAGCCGAAACAAAGCGCGAACACCAGCAACACTGTGTAAATCACAGCGAACACACTCAAGCTGGTGAGGACCTCGCCCGCCGGCAGCACCGAGGCGGCATCGGCGGTCCGCAGCTGGCCGTAGACCGTCCAGGGCTGGCGGCCCACGCAACGCACCACCCAGCCAGATTCAATCGCCAGGTAGCCGGCCGGGGCTGAAAGGATCCAGGCCCAGCTGAACCAGGGCCACTGGGCGAAGCTGGCGGCGCTCAGGCCGCCTCGCCACCAGAGCAGCAGGCTGAGGGCCATCAGGGCCGCCGCAGCCAGGCCGATCGCCACCATCACCCGGAAGGCATAGAAGAGCAGACCCACCATGTGGGGCCGCTGGTCGGCGGGCCAGCTGTTGAGCCCACGCAGCGGTTGGCTGAGCTGCGGCCGCGTCTCCAGGATCCAGCTGAAGGCGCCAGGCACCGACAGACTCCAGCGGTTGCTGCCGCTGGCCTCATCGGGGGAAGCCAGCACCGTCCAGGCCGGGGAGCTGCCGGCGGCCTGGTCGTCCCAGAGGGCCTCGATCGCGGCCAGCTTGGTGGGCTGATGCTCGGCCACCTGCACGGCGCTTTCGTGGCCGGCCAGGATCTGCAGCGGCGCCACCGCCAGCAGGATCACCAGCGCCAGCTTGAAGGAAAACAGGAAGAACTCCGGTGCCTTCTGGCGCATCAGCGACCAGGCACTGATCGCTGCCACCACCAGTATGGAGGTTTCCACTGTGGCCAGGGCCATGTGAATCACACTCCTCACCATGAAGGGGTTGTTGATGGCGGCGAAGTAGTTCTGCACATGAAAATGGCCCTCGGAAAAAGTGCCGCCCGACGGAGTCTGCAGCCAGGAGTTGGCGCTGAGGATCCAGAACACCGAGAGGTTGGCGCCGAAGGCCACCATCACGGTGGAGAGGAAGTGGATCACCGGCGGCACTTTCTGCCAGCCGAACAACATGATCCCGAGGAATCCGGCTTCGAGCATGAAGGCCATCGCCCCCTCGAAGCCCAGCACCGACCCGAAAAAATCGCCGGCGAACTCGGACAGTGGCGCCCAGTTGGTGCCGAACTGGAACTCCATCGGCAGACCTGAGGCCACACCGATGCCGAAATTGAGCACGTAGAGCTTCGCCCAGAAGCGGGCCTGCCGGTAGTAAAGGGGGTTGCGTGTGCGCAGCCAGATGGCTTCCAGCACCACCAGATAGATCGCCAGGCCGGTGGAGAGCACAGGCCAGAGCATGTGAAAGATCGCCGTCAGAGCGAACTGCAGCCGTGACAGGGTTACGACATCGAACGTGGCAAGCATCAGCAGGCAGCGCGTGAGGGAGTGCCGAGACCTGACCGGGCGGGGAAATGGACCACGGCCAGGAGCGGAGTGGACAGGGGGAAGGCCTTGAATCTCGCTATGATGTTATCGACATAGAAGCTAAAGCAACATGAATATGACAATTTGTTTCGAGCGGCTTGGACGTCGCTGGCGCCAGGGGCTAATCAGCCTCTTGGCTGTCCTCTTGGCTGTCCTCTTGGCTGTCCTCTTGGCTGTCCTGTTGGCTTCCCTGGTGCTGGTTGCCCCGGCAGCGGCAGTCGACAGCTGGCCACTGAGCGATGAAGCCGGACACCGCGTCCAGGCCTCAGTCTTCGAGCAACCCTTTCCCGAGTACAACAGCGGCTGGCGCCTGCGCCTCAACGCACTCGGGGCCGGCATTGAGCTGAACCACGCCGACGCCCTGCAGGTCAGCGACACCATGGGTCAGCGCTGGACCCTGGTGAACAGGAGCGAGGAAATCGTGCCTCCAGATGGCACGCCCATTCCCGCTGGTTCGGCCCAGTTCGACCTTGAGGCCCTCACCCCCCGTCCCAGCGACGCCCTGCCCCTGCGCCTCACACTGACCAGCAGTGCCGGGCCGCTGCGCATCGATCTCACCCCCGAACAAACCCTGACCCTGCACAATCTGGCCTGAACCGAACTCTCCGGAGAATCGCCCCAGGAACGTTGAGCGGCTTGATCGGCGGCCTTGTTCGTGCCGCGGATCGACCAGATCGAAGGTTTGCGCAAGGATTCAGCCCAGGGAGGTGATGTCGATGCGCTTGCGCACCCCGTCGGGCAGGTTGCGGGAGATAGGGCAGAGCTTCATGCGCTCCTGCATGTAGGCGATGGCGTCAGCAACGGCGAGGCCCCGTTCCTGCTCGGAGGCGGCGGCATCCAGGCGGATGCGGAAGTCATCCTCCATACCGGCAACCACCGCTGAGCCAGGCCACTGGGACCAGCGCTACCGGCAGGGCACGGACGGCTGGGAACTGGGCCGGCCGGCTCCGCCGCTGGAGAAGTTTCTGCGCAGCCATCCGCTGGCCCCACGGCCGCCGGGGACAGTGCTGGTGCCGGGCTGCGGCTGCGGCCGCGGCCATGAGACTGGCCTGCTCTAGCAGCTCGGCTTCAGCGTTATCGGCCTGGATTTCAGCGGCGAGGCCGTGGCCGAAGCGCGGGTGTGGCACGGCCCTGAGCAGGCCCGCCTGCGCTGGCTGCAGGCCGACCTGTTCGACCAGCAGGCCCTGGAGGCGGGGGGTCTGGAGCCCGGAAGCCTGACGGGGATCGTGGAGCACACCTGCTTCTGTGCCATCGATCCGGGCCGCCGCGACGCCTACATCGCCACCGTCTGTCGGCTGCTGGCGCCGGGCGGCTGGCTGCTGGGGCTGTTCTGGTGCCACCGCAAGCCTGGTGGCCGAGCTCTGGGAGCCGGCCACCGGATCGGTGGACCAGCGCCCGGACGAATGGCTGGGCCTGTGGCGCCGGAGCTCAGCCCCGGGCTGAGCCGAGCGACACCCGGTTCCAGGGCATCACGGCCAGCAGCCGGGCCATGCCGCAGAAGCCGGAGATGCCAGCGAAGGTGAGCCCGGCGCCCACGAAGCCACTCAGCCAGATCCAGCCGGGGGCCACGGCCTGGCTCAGGATCACCCCCAGCAGCACAAGGCTGCCGGCGACGATCTGCACCTGGCGCATCAGCGGCAGCGGCGCCCCCTTGAGCTTGCGCACCGGGAAGCCGGCCTGCTGCCAGGCGGGCACGCCACCGAGGAGGTCGGCGACGGGGTGGGGATGGCCCTGACCGAGCAGCTGGGCGAGGCCCTTGGCGCTGCGGTTGCCGCTCTGGCAGACCAGCACCAGCGGGCCGCGGGGCAGGTCGGCCTGGGCCAGCCGGGAGAGGGGCACGTTGAGGCTGCCGGCGATGTGGCCGGTGACGAACTCCATCGGCTCGCGCACATCGATCACGGTGACCTCACCGGTCGCCAGCTGGTCGGCGAGGTCGTGGGCGCTGATGCGGCTGGGGGTGGCTGTGGTGGTGGTGGTCATGGTCGGAGGGGACGGGAGAAGGAAGGGGATGGAATTCATTGGGCAGCGCTTCAGGCCTGGATCACGCCCTCCAGGGGGAAGCCCTCGGCGGCCCAGCGGCTCAGGCCGCCGTGGAGGTTGGCGACCTGCTGGCGGCCGGCCTTGAGCAGCTGCTGGGTGGCCAGGGCCGAGCGGCTGCCCGAATGGCAGACCACCACCAGCGGGCGACCTGAGGGGATCTCGCCGGAGCGGCTCTCCAGCTCCGGCAGGGGGATCAGCAGGCTGCCGGCCACGCGCCCGTCGGGCCCGTCGAACTCCTCGGCGGAGCGCACATCCAGCACGGTGACATCGCCGCGGTGGGCGGCCACCCAGGCCGGGCTGAGTTCGGGCAGCCCGGCATAGCTGCGGGCCATGGGCGCCCAGGCGGGCGCGGCGCTGGCGTCGCGGGGCTTGCCGGAGCGCATGTTGCCCGGCAGGGCCTGGGCGATCCGGTGGGGATGGGGCAGGCGCATGTTCTCCATGTGGCCCACGAAGTCCCGCTCCGTGGCGTTGCCGCCGAGGCGGGCGTTGAAGGCCTTCTCCTCGGTGACGGAGGTGACGCTGCGGCCGGTGTAGTCGTGCCCGGGGTAGAGCAGGCAGTGGTCGGGGAGGGTGAGGATCTGCCCGGTGATCGAGGCCCAGAGGGTGTGGGCGTTGCCCTGCTGAAAGTCGCAGCGGCCGCAGCCGCGCACCAGCAGGGCGTCGCCGGTGAAGGCCATCGTGTGGTCGTCGAGGACGAAGGTGAGGCAGCCGTCGGTGTGGCCGGGGGTGGCGCGCACCTCCACATGGCGGCCGCCGAAGAGGACGCGATCGCCGTGCTTCAGGGGGCGGGTGACGTTCTCGGCGCCGACGCTGGCCGCCAGGCCGATGGCGCAGCCGGTGGCCTCGTGCATCAGCCAGCTGCCGGTCACGTGGTCGGCATGGGCGTGGGTGTCGATCGCGGCCACCAGCTCGAGGCCCAGTTCCCGGATCAGCGCCAGGTCGCGGTCGTGCCGCTCGAAGACCGAATCGATCAGCAGGGCCCTGCGGCTGGCCACCTCCGCCAGCAGATAGGTGAAGGTGCCGGTGTCGGCATCGAACAGCTGGCGGAACAGCAGCGGCTCACCCCCGGCGGCAGCGAGGAGGGACAGGGAGGGCGCAGGCGCGACAGTCATGGGTGCTCGGGCATCAAGTGCTATGAGCATAGCCGCATAATGCCTCAGGGCGCCAGCCGCTCGATGGTCCAGGCCCCGCCGTCAGGCCGGTAGCGGAAGCGATCGTGCAGGCGGTTGGTGCGGCCCTGCCAGAACTCGAACTCGAACGGCACCACCCGCAGGCCGCCCCAGGCCGGCGGCAGCGGCACCTCGCCATCGGCGAAGCGGCGCTTCATGGCGTCCCACTGCATCTCCAGGATCGAGCGGGAGCCGATCACGGTGCTCTGCTGCGACACCCAGGCCCCCAGCCGGCTGCCGACGGGGCGCGAGAGGAAGTAGGCCAGCGACTCGGCGGCGCTGATCCGCTCGGCCCGGCCCAGGATGGCCACCTGCCGCTCCAGCCCATACCAGGGAAACAGCAGGCTCACCTCCGGGTGGGCGGCGATCTCGCTGGCCTTGCGGCTCTCGTAGTGGGTGAAGAAGACGAAGCCCCGTTCGTCGAAGGCCTTGAGCAGCACGGTGCGGGCGCTGGGGCGCACGCCATCGCTGGTGCCCAGCACCATGGCGTTGGGCTCGTCCAGAGCGGCGGCCACCGCCTGATCGAACCAGCGGCGGAACTGCGCCACCGGATCCTCCGCCAGATCGCCCCGCCGCAGGTCCTGGAGCCGGTAGTCGCGGCGCAGCTGGGCGGGATCGGTGGGGGTGGCTGGATCGCTCATGGCCCGCCGTCTCGCGGCGTCGTGCATGCCCCAGCCTGGGGCCTGCGGCGCCGTGGGTCAGCCCTCCTATCGTGTTAGGTGTGACCGCAGGTGGGTCTCCATGGATCCAGCGACGGACTGCGGCGCCCGCCAGCGGTTGCGATCCCAGGGGTTGCGGCCGATCCAGATCTGGGTGCCCGACGTGCGGTCACCCCGGTTCGCCTCCGAGGCCCGTCGCCAGAGCCTTCTGGCCAATGCCGGCCCCCTGGAGGCCGAAGACCAGGCCTTTGTGGACGCCATCTCCATCTGGCCGGATCAGGTTCAGCAATGAATCGTGGTGAGATCTGGACCGTGGCGGGCAGGCCGGCTGCTGCTGGCCAGCTCACCACACTGCCTCGCGCATGGCTGGGTCGAAGGATCGGAATCCTCGATGACGCGCTTCTGGTGCGGCTGAATCGCTCCATCCTGGTCTTCTTGGGCCTGGCCCGCTGATCGTTTTCGGGGAAGGCATGGCCACACGTCTGGGTTGCGGCGTCGACCACCAGCCTCACGCCACCAGGTGGAAGACGTCGTCATCGTTGAAGACCCCCTGGGCCTCGGCGTACGGAGCCATGGCGGCCCGGACCAGATCGCTGCGCGAGATCCCCTCTGCGGCCGTGACTTGGTCGAGCGCGTCCATGCGATCCGCCGGCAGGCTGATGGACATGATTTCACGCATGGCACCGAAAGGATGGACTGAGCTTTCCGGCATCACTGGATTCTGATCACCAGCAACTCCTCGCTGACATCGAGGCCGCTGATCTGTGGAGCTCAGTCACGGGCTTGAAAGACCAGCGGATCAATTTTCGCGATTCCAGCGATGACCTCCAGACCATCTGATCTGCCGCGCTTTACAAGTCTTTGAACGTCTCTGTTTCCTGCTCAGCGCCTTCACGCTCACTGCAGTGGATCACTCCCTCGCGTCCGCAGTGCCGAACAACGATCCCGATGATCTCACCTTCGTAGGCATGGCAAAGAGCCTCTGCAGGGAACCTGGCCAGTTCCTCAATCAGGCTTTTCACGGTTCTCATTCGCGGAATCCGTTCTTTGATCTCTACTGAGCGTAGGGAACTCACCCCAGCGTCCGCAGGATGTCCTTCATCAGCAGCACCAGATGCAAGGGGTCAGTGGGGGACGGCTCAAACTCTGGAATCAGATGCAGATAGAACGCCCTGGCTGATGCGCTCTCGGCATGGACGAGCAGTCCCCGACAACCCACTTCGGAGCCGATCTGGGCTGTACGGCTGATCACATCCGCCAATAGAGCGGCACCGAGGCCTCGCCCTTCATGGTCAAGGTCGACACCGAGCCGGGCCAGCAGGGCAACGGGCTGGGGATAGCGGCCGGCACCCTTCCGCAGCCGTTGCGGAGCCTGGGCAGGAGTGGTGCTGGCCATGCACCAGGCGTAGTAAGCCACCACATCACTGCCGCCGACTTCGTTGACCACGAACACCCTGCTGGTGCCTCCACGGGCATGGGCCTGGCGAGCGTGCTGCCTCAACCAGATCGTTTGCTCTTCTGATCGACATTCGAAACCGTCGAGGCGATCGGCGGCGGTCAGCAGGCGGGGCGACAGGTAATCGGCGCTCACCCCTGGAATGGTGAGGGCCGATCCATCAACTCGCGCAGGCCCTTCAGCGACCGTGCCGGTCGTTGGTTGATGCGCTCCCAGGCGTCGAGCGCCTCGGGGTCAAGGCGGAAGCCTTCGCGGTCGGCAAGCACCTGCTGGGCGGCCAGGCGCAGATGGGTGATCACGAATCCCGTGAGATCGGTGCCGGAAGCGGCAACTGCCCGATCAATCAGTTGGCGGTCTTCCGCCGTGGCCCGAACTTCCAGGCGCCGATCACGGGCGCGTGTGGGGGCGGTGTCCATCGGCCGGCCTCTTTGTACGTCCATCGTACGGCCAGAACCATTCCTTGGTTGTGAGACACCGGTGGCACTTCCCTGTGCAGCCGCCCCAGCCCCTTGGCCACCCGCGCCGTCTACTCGTTCACTGGCTTTCCCGACGTGCCGGAGCGCCACCTTTATCTGCACCACGACGGCTACCCCACCGGCGCCGCCTGGCGCTTCGCCACGGCCCTGCGCCAGGGGACGGAGCCGGAGGCCTTCGCGGCGGCGTTCCTGGCCAGCCAGCCCGGCGCCGAACCCCTGGCCGCCCCTGCCCAGGCCGCCGATGCCGAGTACCGCTACCGGGTGCAGCTGCTGGCCGGCGGCGGCGCGCTGCAGGTGGCCTGCTGGCGGCGGCTGCCGGGCGGCACCACCTGGCAGCCCCGCTGCGGGCCGATGGCCCTGGAGCTGTTCATCCGGCGCTTCCTGCCCGGGGATCCGCCCTGAGCTGTTGTTGTGCCCGTGTCAGGGCATGGCGTGCTCCAACGGGCTCGCCAGCGTGGGGAAAGCCCGCAGCAGTTGGCGATCGGAGGTGATCAGGCGGGTCTGGAGTGCCAGGGCGGCCGCCACGAACTCACAGTCGTAGGCGCTGCAGTCGCTCGCCTCCACCCATGCAACAACGCTTCCGCCTGGCCCTGGAGCCTCAGCACCTGCTGGTGATCCAGCTGCCCGCATCTCAGGTAGCCGCTGAGCACGTTGCGCAGCTCGCTGCGCCAGAGCACCGGAGCGGCCCATTCAGGGTCGTGAAGCAGCAGCGCCTCAGCCTTCTCGGTCTGGGGGCCTGGCAGCAACAGAGTGGCCACCACGTTGGTGTCCACCACGATCACGGGCGGCCCTCGCGCTTGAAGGCATCGATGTGGTCGGGCGTGAACGCCGCTTCCGTCGGCAGGCTGCGGCGCAGGGCCCGGATCTGCTCCAGTCGCTCGGCGGCCGTGATGGCCTGGGGCGGAAGGGCTGCCTCCAGGCACACGATCGCTTCGTTGTTGAGGCTGCGGCGATGCTGCCTGGCCGCATGCTTCAGGCGGCCGTAGAGGTCGTCGGGGAGATTCTTGAGGGTGAGGCTCCTGGCCATGGCCGTTGCCGGGGCACCGGCAACCATTCTGCAACCGAAACGGTGGCACCTGATCCTCCGTCGCACGGACTTCAAGACGCCGATCAGGGGTTGGGGATGCCAGCGGATTCGATCGGCCCTGAGATACCGATGGCCCTGGAGCGGTTCATCCGCCGCTTCCTGCCAGGTGAGCCGCTTGGATCAGGCCGTTGTGGTGGCCTCAGCCCAGCCAGTCCTGGGGAAGGTGGGCCAGGGAGCGGAATTCAGGATCCTTGTGCACCAGCACCGCCCCCTCCTGCTCAGCGGCGGCGGCGATCCAGGCATCGGCCACGGAGAGGGGATGGGTGGCCTTGATGGCCGCCGCCCGGTCCAGCAGGGCGTCACTGGCCGCCACCCAATCCAGGGGCAGGGAGCGCAGCTGGGCGTCGGCGAGGCGGGCGACCCGTTCGCCTTCGTCCTTCCACACCCGGTAGAGCAACTCCATGCGGCTCATGAAGCACACCAGGCAGGTGTCCTGGCGGGCCTGGGAGCGCTGGAGCAGTTCCGCGACGCGTTCCGCGCCGGTTTCGTTGTCGCGCAGGGCCAGCAGGGCGGAGGTGTCAAGCAGCCAGCGGCCGGCCATCAGGCCTCCTGCTGGCGGTCGTGGCGGCGTTCGGCGAGCAGACGGGTGGTGGCGCCTCCGGCGCCGGAGCCGCGGAAGGCGGTGATGGGATCCAGGGCAACGGGAACCACACGGATGGTCCCGTCGCCCTCCACGATCCATTCCAACCGCGTGGACGGACCCAGCTGGAAGCGTTCGCGGATCGGGGCCGGAACCACCGTCTGGCCGCGGGCGGTGATGGTGCTGCGCATCGCCTGAATTACTGCTGTTGAGTCATCGTAATTCAGTTGGCCTTGACCGGATGAGGAAGGGATAGCCACGCACGCCCACGGCCACCTGAGACACATCCCCGGGGCCGGACGTTCAGCCCCCCCGCTTCAGAAACCGCCGCACCTGGCCGGGCCAGTCGCCGGGCAGATCGCCCGGCCGCAGGGTCGTGCTGGCCATCGAGGCCAGCAGCGGCGTCCCCCCCAGCCGCAGACTCTCGCCCACATGCAGCACCACGGCCAGGCCGATCAGCAGCCAGGCCACCAGGTGCAGGCTGTAGGCCAGGTGGTGCAGCTGGCCGTCCCGCAGCCAGTCCTCCTGCATCAGCTTGCCGGTGGCCACCGCCAGCACCAGGGCCCCCAGGGCCATGGCGTTGGTGATGCGCTTCAGGCGCGGCCGGCCCAGGGTGAGGGCGTAGGCGGCGAAGACCAGGCCCAGGGGCAGCAGCAGGAAGCCCGCCTGGCCGTGCAGGTCGATCCAGCTGCCGGGCGGGGTGAAGGGCAGCCGCCCCCAGCGCCCGTCATAGCGGCTGTAGACGAACAGCCCGCTCAGCCAGGCGGCCAGCACCAGCAACGCCGTGACCCCGTGGGTCAGCCGCAGCAGGGAGGGTTGGTAGGGGGGGCGGGCCATCGCGTCAGCCGGCGGAGATCAATAGCGTGTCACGGCAAAAGGGCCCGGATCGCTCCGGGCCCGGCAGGGGCTCAGGGCGCCGATGGCTGGGCGGGGTTCAAAGCCCCACTAACCGATCGACGGCGCCGTGAGGGCCACGGGGGTGCTGGCGGCGGCCGCCAGATCGAGGGGGAAGTTGTGCACGTTGCGCTCGTGCATCGCCTCGATGCCCAGGCCGCCGCGGTTGAGAATGTCGGCCCAGGTGTCGACCACGCGGCCCTGGTGATCCAGGATCGAGTGGTTGAAGTTCAGCCCGTTGAGGTTGAACGAAAAGCTCACCACCGCAAGAGCCGCGAACCAGATCCCCACCACCGGCCAGGCGGCCAGAAGGAAATGGAGGCTGCGGCTGTTGTTGAAGGAGGCGTACTGGAAGATCAGCCGGCCGAAGTAGCCGTGGGCGGCCACGATGTTGTAGGTCTCCTCCTCCTGGCCGAACTTGTAGCCCCGGTTCTGGGACTCGGTCTCGGTGGTCTCCCGCACCAGGGAGCTGGTGACGAGCGAGCCGTGCATGGCGGAGAACAGGGCGCCGCCGAAGATGCCCACCACCCCGAGCATGTGGAAGGGGTGCATGAGCACGTTGTGCTCGGCCTGCAGCACCAGCATGAAGTTGAAGGTGCCGGAGATGCCCAGGGGCATGGCATCGGAGAAGGAGCCCTGGCCGATGGCGTAGATCAGCAGCACGGCGGTGGCGGCGGCCACCGGGGCGGAGTAGGCCACGGCGATCCAGGGGCGCATGCCCAGGCGGTAGCTGAGCTCCCACTCCCGGCCCATCCAGCAGAAGATGCCGATCAGGAAGTGGAAGATGATCAGCTGGTAGGGGCCGCCGTTGTAGAGCCACTCGTCGAGGCTGGCGGCTTCCCAGATGGGGTAGAAGTGCAGGCCGATGGCGTTGCTCGAGGGCACGACGGCGGCGGTGATGATGTTGTTGCCGTAGAGCAGGCCGCCGGAGACGGGCTCGCGGATGCCGTCGATGTCGACGGGCGGGGCGCCGATGAAGGCGATGACGAAGCAGACGGTGGCCGTGAGCAGGGTGGGGATCATCAGTACGCCGAACCAGCCCACGTAGAGGCGGTTCTCGGTGCTGGTGACCCAATTCTTGAAGCGATCCCAGGGATGGACCCCGGAACGCGACAGGGTGGTGAGAGTCATGGCAGGACATCCGAAGATGGACAGACCGGGAGCGAAGGGCGGCGAGATCGCCTTGCGGCCATGTCGCTTGCCGCTGCCGGACGATAAAACGATAACGTTGAATGATCCCCGATCGGGGCTGCTCCCCATGCGTGCTTCTGCTCAACCTGTTTCGGGCTCCCCCGGCAGCGGCGTGCGGCCCTGGCTGGCGTCGTTGGCGGCCCTGCTCCTGGTGCTGCTGCTGACCCTGGCGCCCGGCCTGGCCCGGGCCGACGACGGCCAGCGCTGGAGCCTGCGCGACCGGGGCGACAACCGCTGGTCGATGAGGATCTTCGAGCAGCCCGATCCCGCCTACCCCAGCGGCGAGCGCCTGCGCCTCAGCGCCCTCACCCCGGGCATCGCCGTCGACCACAGCCGGCCCCTGCTGCTCAGCGACGGCGTCGGCGGCTCCTGGACCCTGGCCAACCGCAGTGAGGAGCTGGTGGCGGTCGGGGCCGGGGCCCTGCCCGACAGTTCGGCCCAGTTCGACATGGCCGACCTGCTGCCCCGCCCGAGCGACGCCCTGCCCCTGGTGCTCAGCCTGCCCCTGGCGGGAGAGGAGTCGGCGGAGCTGGTGCTGGGCCCGGAGGAGACCCAGGCCCTGCACGCGATGCCCAGCGCCGTGGTCGACGGCTGAGGCTGCCGGCGGCGGCCGTTCGTCAGCGGCCGATTCGGATGGTGCGCAGTGAATCCATCAGACCCAGGATGTTGAGGAGCCACACCACAACGGCGACCACCACGACAATGTTCAGGATGCGTTTGATCTTCCCGTCCATGGGGATGTAGTTGTTGACGAGCCACAGCAGAACCCCGACGACGATCAGGGTGATGATGAGCGAAATCAGCGTCATGGTGCGTTCTCCTGTGGGTTGCAACGGATACAAAAATCAGGCTATATCTCCATCGGTCTATGCATCTGGATGCTGCAGATCTGCCGCAGAACCGAATGTCGATCGTGACGATGTCTCTGTCATTCCTAAACTCGTAGGTGCCCCTCTTTTCTGGTTGCCATGTCAGATTGTTTTGGGGACTATTTGCGCAGCATCGGTCGTATCCCCCTGCTGACGCCCGCCGAGGAATTGCATCTCGGCGCCCTGGTGCAGGACTGGCGCTCCCAGTCGGCCCCGGCCCCCAGCGAGGATCGGCAAGGCCGCCGGGCCTTTGCCCGCATGGTCACGGGCAACCTGCGCCTGGTGGTGTCGCTCTGCAAGCAGCAGCACAACCGCATCCGCCAGATGCATCTGGATCCGATGGATGTTGTGCAGGCCGGCAACCTCGGCCTGATCCATGCGGTGGAGCGCTTCCTGCCCGAGCGCGGCTACAGGTTCTCCACCTACGGCTCCTGGTGGATCCGCCAGGCGGTGCACCGCCATCTCCAGGAAACGGCCGGTCTGATCCGGATCCCGCCCCAGATGGCGGCCCTGGCCCGCAAGGTGCATGCCCTGCGCCAAGCCTCCCCGGAGCCCCTGACGCTGGCCTCGATCGGCGTCCAGCTGGGGGAGAGCCCGAGACGGCTGGAGACCGTGCTTCAGGCCTCCCACGACCTGCAGACCCTCTCCCTCGACCAGACCCTGGGCAGCACCGACGGGGAGGTGAGCCTGACGGATCTGATCGGCGATCCCAGCGAGCCCGGCCTTCAGGACGATTACCTGTGGCTGCACCGTGCCCTGCTCCAGTTGTCCCCTCTGGAGCGCCGGGTGCTGCGTCTTCGCTATGCCGGCGCCGATTCCCCGTCGCTGGCGAAGATCGGCGAGGGCATCGGCCTGTCCAAGCACAAGGTGCAGCATCTGGAGCGCAAGGCCCTGTTGAAGATGCGGCGATGTCTGGCCGAGGAAGCCTGATCCGTGCGCCGAGGGTCTGTCATACGGTCCGACCACTGATCAGTCGGGCCGCAATCACGATCAGGGCAATGACCAGAAGCAGATGGATCAGGCCGCCCATGGTGTAAGACGTCACCAATCCGAGCAGCCAGAGAATCACCAGAATGACGGCGAGTGATTCCAGCATGGGGTCCTCCTTTCAATGGTGATGCGTTGGTGACGCGTCAGGGACGCGTAGGTGAATGGGCCGGTTACTTGATCTTGTCGGCCAGTTTGTCGGCGGCATCACTGGCCTTGCGGGCCGCGGCCTTGGTGCCATCCTTGACGGCTTCGGCCGTGTTCATGGCGGAGGCCTGAACCTGCTTGGCTTTGCCCTTGATCTGTTGGCCTGTATCGCCGGTGACTTCGCCATAGGCGGATTGCATCTTGCCTTCGGCTTCCTTGGCTTTGGCGGACATCTTGTCTGTCATGGCGGCGATGGTGATGGGGGTGAGTGAGGGGGCATGGCTGGCCATGGCCGTGGCTGGCCACTGGATCATCAGGGAGACAACCAGGGCGGCCATGGAGGCCAGCGTCAACAGGCGTCTGCGGATGCGACATCTCATCGGATCTTGCTTCGAGGTGGTCACCCCTTCTCTACGGAGCGCGGAGCCCCGCGAAGATTTCTTTTCTCCCCATCTGCGGCGGCAGGAGGCGGCACCTCCCACCTGTTGAGTGGTGCCAGGCTGTCTGGACGATGTAGCGATTCATGTCCTTTCTGCAGCACTCTGCGTCGTTTCTGCCATAAGCAGCCAGATCTACTCACGGGCCCCCATGAACACCACCCGCCTGGAGGCCTTCAGCGACGGTGTGCTGGCCATCGTCATCACGATCATGGTGCTGGAGATCAAGGTGCCCCACGACACCCAACCGGCGGCCCTGGTGCCCCTGATCCCCGTCTTCCTGAGCTATCTGCTGAGCTTCATCTATATCGGCATCTACTGGAACAACCACCACCACATGCTGCACACCCTGCAGCGTGTCAGCGGCCCGGTGCTGCTGGCCAACCTGCATCTGCTGTTCTGGTTGTCGCTGGTGCCCTTCGCCACCGGCTGGATGGGCCAGAACCACCGGGCGATCGCTCCTGCGTTCCTCTATGGCGCCGTGATGGTGATGGCGGCCCTCGCCTATTTCATCCTTCAGGGCCGGATCATCGCCAGCCAGGGCCCCGACTCCCTGCTGCGCCGGGCCGTGGGCCGCGACTGGAAGGGACACACCTCCCTGAGCCTCTATCTGGTGGCGATGCTGGCCAGCCTGCGCTCTCCGGCCGTTGGCCAGGCCGTCTATGCGCTGGTGGCCCTGATGTGGCTGGTCCCCGATCGGCGCATCGAGCGGGTGCTCTCCGACTAGCCGGTCCGGCCAACTAGGCGGCCTGGACGCTCACCAGCTCTTCGGCAGCGAAGGCTGCCGCCTGCTCCAGCAGGCGCCGTTCCTCCTCATCGGCCCGGGTGCAGGCGAAGCCGTAGCGGGCCCGCACCCGCTCGGAGGCCTGCCGCAGCGCCAAGGTCCCCTTGGTGCGCAGCTCCGCCACCGTCACGGTCTGGCCCGGGGCGAGGTGCTCGAGGATCACCGTGGACGGGGAATAGAGGCGGCTCCTGCCCCCATCCGGCCATTCCAGCGTCAGCTCCACTTCCGGCATGGCGCCTCCCACCACCCATTGGGGTCATTGTGCGCCGGGGCCGTCCCCACTGCGGTGACGATCACGACAGCGCCCCGAAACCCGTGAGCGGCTCCTCACCGCGCCAGATCGTCTCCTGCCGGCCCCCCGCCTCCAGCACCAGCCTGCGTTCGTCGCTGAACGTGCCCAGCCGCGCCAGCAGCAGCCCGCCGCAGGCGGCCACCCGCTCCGCCAGCCGCCCCTCCTGATCGGGGCGGGCGGCCAGCAGGAAGCCGAAGCTGGGGAAGCAGGTGAGCCAGGGCTCCAGCGCCACCCCATCGGGGGGCTGGATCGCCGCCAGATCCAGGCGCAGGCCGCAGCCCGCCGCTTCGCAGAACATGGCGGCGGTGCCCACCAGGCCGCCCATGCTGATGTCCTTGGCGGCATGGACGCTGGCGTCGGCCGCCAGTTCCGCCATCAGGGCTAGCTGGCGCCGCAGCCGGGCCGGTTCGGCGTCGGTGGCCGCATCCCAGCAGAGGGAGGCGCCGCGGAAGCCGCCGTTGGGGTCGATCAGCAGGTGGCAGTGGTCGCCGGGACGGGCGGCGCGGGCCGAGAGCACCGTGCCGGCGGCCGTGCCCAGCACCGCCACCGCCAGGGCGTCGTAGGGGCTGTGCAGGTTGGTGTGGCCCCCCACCACCGGCACCCCGAACACCTCCGAGGCCCGGCGCAGGCCCGCCAGGATCGGTTCCGCCCGGGCGGGGCTGCGGCACCAGAGGCTGTTCACCACCGCGATCGGGGTGCCGCCCATGGCGGCGATGTCGCTGAGGTTCACCAGCACCCCGCACCAGCCCGCGAACCAGGGGTCGTTGGCCACCAGGGCCGGGTCGAGGCCCTCACTGGCCAGCAGCAGCGGCGTGGCCACCGCCGGCAGCAGGGCGGCATCGTCGCCGAGGGCGGCGGCGGGCCCCAGGGCGGGGAAGGGCTGGTGGGGGAAGGTGGCCGCCGGGGACTGGATGTCGGTCTTGCCGGTGAGGCCGCTGAGCTGGCGCAGCCGGGCGGCCAGGGCCGCCAGATCAGGATCCTGCGGCCCGGGACGACTCACGCCGCCGCCACCCCCGCCACCTCGCCCGCCGCCAGGGGGCGCCGCTCCAGGCCGGGCTGGTAATAGGAGAGATCGGCCTCCATCAGGTGGTGGGGCAGGCCGCGGATCTCCAGGGTGTCGATGGAGGTCCAGTGCAGGCGCTGGAAGAAGCGCACGTTCTGGAGCTGCACCGTGGCCAGGAAGCGATCGCAGCCCCAGCCGTTGGCCGTTGTCACCGCCTTCCAGATCAGGCCCTTGCCGATCTGGTTGTGGCGGCGGTGGTCGCCGTGCACCCCGAGCCGGCCGCCGTACCAGAGGCGGGGCCGCTCCTCCAGGATCCGCACCACCCCAATCACGCCGCTGCCACTGCCGGCGCTGTGGTCGAGGGCGGCGATGGGATAGGCGTGGCCATCCTTCTCATCCCGGTCGGAGTCTTCGAACAGGTGCTGCTCCTGGCAGAAGATGGCGCTGCGCAGCTGCCAGTAGCCCTCCTCCAGGGGCGTGCCGCGCCGCAGCAGATGGAAGGAGAAGCGCTGGGAGCTGGCCGTGGGCGAGAGCCGGAAGTCCTCGGCCTCGATCGCCACCCCCCGCCGCACCGAGGGGGTGAAGGCGGCCGGCGCCGAGCTGGCGCTGCGGCCGATGTCGTGGCTGGAGGGGTCGATGAAGAACATGGCCGCGCTCAGGGGGTGCCCGGCTCCGGGCCGGCTTCGAACAGGGACAGGGCCGAGCAGGCGCCGCACTTGGCGCAGCCGGCCGCCATGGCCTCGGACCTGAGGTCGGAGGCCCGCAACCGGTCGCCCACGGCCGTGTACACCGCCACCATGAAGTCGGTGGAGGGGGCGGGATGGGCTTCCAGGGGGGTGCCGGCGATCGGCACGAAGGGCACCACGAACGGGTAGACCCCCAGGGCGATCAGCCGCTCGCTCACGGCAATGAGGGAGGCGGCGCTGTCCCCCAGGCCGGCCAGCAGGTAGGTGGACACCTGGCCCCGGCCGAACACCGCCACGGCCTCGGCGAAGGCCTCCATGTAGCGCTCCAGCCCCAGCTCCGACTTGCCCGGCAGGATCCGCCGCCGCACCTCCTCTTCCACCACCTCCAGGTGCATGCCGAGGCTGTCGACGCCGGCGTCCTTCATGCGGCGGTACCAGGCCGGGTCTTCGGGGGGCTCGCACTGGGCCTGGATCGGCAGGTCCACCCGGGCCTTGACGGCGGCGGCGGTCTCGGCCATCAGCCGGGCGCCGCGGTCGTCGCTGTTGGGGGTGCCGGTGGTGAGCACCAGCTGGCGCACCCCATCAAGACGCACCGCCGCTTCGGCCACCTCCGCCACCTGGGCCGGCGTCTTTCGCACGAGGGTGCGGCCATCCTCCAGCGACTGCTCGATGGCGCAGAACTGGCACGACTGGGTGCGGTCGCGGAAGCGGATGCAGGTCTGCAGGAGGGTGGTGGCCAGCACGTCCCGGCCGTGCAGCAGGGCGATCGAGCGGTAGGGAATGCCCTCGGCGGTGGCCAGCCCGTAGAAGCGCGGCTCGGGCGGGGTCTCCACCGTCAGGGGCCCGGGGTCGTCGGCTGCGAGGGTCGCGGTGGTGCCGCTCACCTCCAGCCCGCCACCGGCGGCGGTGTCCAGCCGGTAGGGCGAGCTGCCGGCCAGGGCGTTGTAGACGGGCACCATCACCGTGGTGCCGTCGATGCTGAGGGCGCGGTGATCCGAGGGGCCTGCCCCGCCCCGGCGGCCGGGGTTGCCAGGCACGGCCGGGTCGACCACCCCGTGCACCTGCAATTCGGTGAGCCGGCGCCCCAGGGCGCGGCGATCGTGCTCAGCCATGGTGCAGCTCCTCCAGCAGCGGCAGGCCCGGAGCCGTCTCGCCGGCGGGCTCTGGGGGCCGCTCATGCAGCTGGCGGGCGGGGCTGCGGTCGATCAGCAGCCCCAGCAGGTCGGGGCGGCTGTAGTGGCCGACGCTGTCCATCATGCGTTTACGTTTGGTGATCAGGGTCAGGTCGAGTTCGGCGATGGCCAGCCCCTCGCCATCGGGCAGCGGCCCGGCCAGGTAGCGGCCCTCCGGGCTGATCACCGCCGTGTGGCAGCCCCCCTGGCAGGCCTTCTGCAGCACCGGTTCGGGCGTGATCCGCTCGATGTCCTCCGGCTCCAGCCAGGCGGTGGAGGAGACCACGAAGCAGCCGGCCTCGAGGGCGTGGTGGCGCAGGGTGACGGCGGTCTGCTCGGCGAAGATCGGCCCCACCAGCGAGCCGGGGAACTGGGCGCAGTGGATCTCCTCGCCCTGGGCCATCAGGCTGAAGCGGGCCAGGGGGTTGTAGTGCTCCCAGCAGGCCAGGGCGCCGATGCGGCCGAGGGCGGTGGGCACCACCTGGAGGCCGGCCCCGTCCCCATGGCCCCACACCATCCGCTCGTGATACGTGGGGGTGAGCTTGCGGCGCTTCAGCACCAGCTCACCGGCGGAATCGATCAGCAGCTGGGCGTTGTAGAGGCTGCCCCCGTCCCGCTCGTTGATGCCCAGCAGCACGTGCAGGCCGAGCTGGCGGGCGGCGGCGGCGATCCGGCCCAGGGCCGGGCCGGGCACCGTCACCGCCTGCTCGTAGAGCTTCAGGTGCGACTTGCCCATCAGCACCGGCGGCTCCACGAAGGAGAAGTAGGGGTAGTAGGGCAGGAACGTCTCGGGGAAGACGATCAGCTGCACCCCGGCCGCGGCGGCCTCCTCCATGGCCGCCACCACCCGCGCCACCGATCCCTCCAGGCTGTAGAGCACCGGACGGATCTGGGCGGCGGCGACGGTGACCGTGGCGGGCATTCAGAGCGTCCAGGTGTCGAGGATGAAGGCGCCTTCCTTGCGGTGCAGGAGCACGATGTCGAGCACATCGAGGGGGTTGACCGGGATGATCCCGGGGATCAGGGCGCCTTCGCCGTGGCCGTAGAGGGCCTGGAGGGCGAAGCGGCAGGCGTAGACCTTGCCGCCCTGGTCCATGAACTTCTGGATGCGGGCGCCGAAGTTGAGGTGGCCGTCGAAGGCGGCATCACCGAGCTTGGGGAAGCCCCGCTGCAGACCCAGGGTCACGCCGGGGCCGTAGAGCAGGATCGAGGTCTCGAAGCCCTTGTTGATCAGGCGGCTGGCCTGCAGCAGGTTCACCAGGCCGATGGAACCTTCGAAGGCCACGGTGTGGAAGGTGACCAGGGCCTTCTCACCGGGTTCGGCCTTGACGTCGGGAAAGACCTTCTCCTCGTAGTCGACGAGGAACTCACCCGTCTGGTTGGCGGGACGGCTGACCTGGGGCATGGCGAGGTGCGGTCGGTTGGATCGGCATGGGGGACCGTGCCACGGATGAACTTTTGTTCTGTGTCGCCGATGCCACCGAATGCCGGCGCCGGGTACCGGTACTCACGGCGCCCGGGCGATCCGTGCCGGTCGTTACAGGAGGTATCGCCAGGGGCGGCCAGCATCGGTTTTCGTTCAGGCGCCGGGGTGGCTGTGGCAAGGGGTTCGGAGTCGGTGCAGCGGCATGCGGTGGTGGTGGTGGGCGGCGGCCAGGCGGGGCTGTCGATCGCCCACTGCCTGCAGAAGCGGGGGGTGCGGCCCCTGGTGCTGGAGCGCCACCGCATCGGCCATGCCTGGGCCCGCCAGCGCTGGGAGTCCTTCTGCCTGGTGACGCCCAACTGGCAGTGCCGGCTCCCGGATTTCCCCTACGACGGCGACGACCCCGAGGGCTTCATGGGCCGCGAGGAGATCGTCCGCTATGTGCAGCGCTTCGCTGACCACATCCAGGTGCCCGTGCGCGAGGGCGTGGCTGTCAATCGCCTGGAGGCCAGGGGTACGGGCTTCCTGCTTTCCACCGATGAGGGCCCCATCGAGGCGGAGCAGGTGGTGATCGCCACCGGCGGCTACCACCGCCCCAAGCGCCACCCCCTCGCTGCCCGCCTGCCGGAGGGGATCCTGCAGATCGATGCCCGCGACTACACCAGCCCTGAGTCGCTGCCCGCTGGCCCGGTGCTGGTGGTGGGCAGTGGCCAGTCGGGCTGCCAGATCGCCGAAGACCTCTTCCTGGCCGGCCGCCGGGTGCACCTGAGCGTCGGCAGCGCCCCCCGCTCCCCCCGCCGCTACCGCGGCCGCGACGTGGTCGACTGGCTCGATCGCATGGGCTACTACGCCATGCCGATCCACCAGCACGCCGATCCCAAGGCGGTGCGGGGCAAGACCAACCACTACCTCACCGGCCGCGACGGCGGCCGGGAGATCGACCTGCGCCGCCGCGCCCTCGAGGGGATGGTGCTGCACGGCCGCCTGGCCGACCTGGGCCACGACCGCATCCAGTTCGCCGGCGATCTGGCCGCCAATCTCGACGGTGCCGATGCCGTCTACAGCCGCATCTGCCGCAGCATCGACGACCACATCGCCAAAGAGGGCCTCGATGCGCCCGAGGAAGCGCCCTACGTCCCCTGCTGGACGCCTCCCCCAGGTGCTCCCGAGCCCCTCGAGCTGACGGCCGAGCCGCTGGCGGCGGTGATCTGGTGCACGGGCTACAGCCCGGATTTCTCCTGGGTGGAGGTGCCCGTGTTCGACGGCGCCGGCCATCCGGTCCACGAGCGGGGTCTCACCCGGGTGCCGGGGTTTTATGTCCTGGGCCTGCCCTGGCTGCACACCTGGGGCTCGGCCCGCTTCTGCGGCGTCGCCGACGACGCCGAGTACCTGGCGGAGGCGATCCGCCTGCGGGCCTCCCACCGTGCCGCCAGCCAGGAGCGGCTGGAGTGCACGGCTCTGCTGGGCACCTGAGCCCTCAGGCCACCAGGGTCGACCAGGTGAAGGCCAGGCCGATGCCCATCAGCAGGCCGGCGGTGATGTTGACCGCACCGCTGGAGGCTGTGCGGCGCCAGCGCCGGACGGCCGTGAGGGCCACCAGCAGCAGCAGGCTCTGGCTCACCAGCAGACCCACCAGGTAGAAGCCGATCGGGGTGGGTTCCCAGCCGAGGACGGCGCCGCTGAGGGCGTAGCCGTGCAACAGGAAGGCGGGCACCAGCACGGCCGGCGGCAGGCGCCGGGCCAGCACCAGGCCGGTGAGGGCCACCGAGAGGGCCACCAGGGGCTCGATCCAGGGGAAGCCCGGCAGGGCCAGCCCAAGGGCGTTGCCCACCAGACCGCAGCCCAGCAGGGCCAGCACCCAGCGGAAGGGCTGGACGATGCCCACCAGGCCGATGGCCAGCAGGAACAGCAGGTGGTCGGGGCCCAGGATCGGGTGGGCCAGGCCGCTCAGCAGGCCGGTGAGGACGCCCGGCTTCATGCCGGTGAGATCCATCAGGTGGTGGGCCGAAGCGGGAGCCGCCAGCAGCAGCGGCAGGGCGCACACAGCGACAAGGGCGATGGGCATGGCGATGGGCAGGGCGCCGCGCCGCTTGGCCAGGGAAGGCAGATTCATGGATGTTCTCCGGTCCTCGCCGGCAGGAAAGGTGTCGTGGGGGGTGAGCGTTCTGACTGAGGACGCCGGGGCGGGGGCCGCGGTGTCCATCACAGCTGCGGGACAGCGGCGGACTTGGGTCACCCCGCACCGCCTTTCCTCCTTGCGTCCTCCCCGTGAAGGGGAGGAACCTCCTGCGGGCCATCCTCCCCCCTTACCGGTCAGAAGCTGCGGTCATCGGGCGGCAACGTCACTGGCTGCGGGCACAATGGGTGGACGGTTCCCGGGGTTCACCTCCGGGAGGAAACGAGGAAAGTCCGGTGCACGGCAGGGTTCTCCCTTCCATCATTCCGGCGCTGTCCCGCAGCTGTGATGGGGTCACCCTCAGCCAGAACGCTCGCCGTGAACCGTTCCTTCCATCCCGGCGCGGACCGGGAACCTCGATGACCCACTTCTCCCGTCTGCGCTCCTGGACCCTGCTGGGGGGCGCCGCCGCCCTTGGTTTCGTGCTCGTCGGCCAGCCGGCCCAGGCCCATGGCCTGGCCCACGGCGGCCTCGGCTACGGCTTCCTCCACCCGATCACCGGAGTCGACCACCTGCTGCTGCTGATCGGTGTCGGCGCCGCCGCCTCCTATGTGTCGGCCCAGCTGCTGCTCTGGGGCCTGGCCGGTGCGGTGCTGGGGGGGCTGGCCGGGGCCATGGGCTTCACCATGCCCTTCGCCGAGGTGCTCGCCGCCCTGGCGATCTCGGCGGTGGCCCTGCTGACGCTGAACTCCCACCGCGAGGGCCGCAGCCCTGGTCTGGCCTTCGGTGGCGGCCTGGTGGCCGCGGCGGTGGCCCTGCATGGCGCCCTGCACGGCGGTGAGGCCCCTGTCGATGCTTCGGCCTTCGGCTGGTGGGCCGGTGCCCTGGCCGCCTCGGTGCTGGTCAGCGGCGGTTCTTTCCTGCTGATGCGCCGCCTTCCCCTGGCCTGGACCACCCGGCTGGCCCTGCTGCTGGCCGTGCTCGGCGGCGCCCTGGCCCTCGTTCCCCTGGCGGCTCAGGCCGGCTGAGGCTCCTGAAGCAGGGCCGCCGCCAGCGCCAGGGCCCCCTGGCAGGCATCGCCGGCGGCCCCCACCAGCCGGCTGCCCGGCAGGGCCAGGGTCAGGCTGCGGCCGAAGGGGTCCCGCAGCTGCTCCAGATGGAGCAGCGCTCCTCCCATCGGGCACACCGCCGGCCCCACCAGATCCAGGCACCGGGCCACTCCTGCCGCCATCGCCGCCAGCGCCCCTGCGTTGTGCTCCATCACGGCGAGGGCCCGGGGATCGCCGGCGGCGGCCAGTCGATCGAGCACCGGCGCCAGCCGGGCAAAGCCGGCGGCGCCGAACCCGTCGGCCACCACCAGCGCCTTGAGCCGCTGGGGAGATCCCGGGTCGTCCGGGTCCAGATCCAGGGCCTCCCACAGGGCCCGCCGCAGCGGAGTTTCGGGGAGGCGGCCATCGGCCATCTGCAGGCTCAGGGCCAGGCCGTCCCGACCGATGTCCATGGCCGAACCGGCCCCGTCCAGCAGCCAGCCCCAGCCAGCGCAGCGGTGCTCGCGCCCGCGGCCGTCGCGGCCGACGGCGATGGTGCCGGTGCCGCTGATCACCACGATGCCGGGGCCGGCAGGGAAGGCCCCGCGCAGGGCGGTGCGCTCGTCGCCGGTGACCACCACCTTCTCCGGGGCCAGCCCCAGGGCGGCGGCCGCCAGGGCTCGCCCCTGGTCCTGCACCGCCGTGCCCTGTTCGATGCCGCTGGCCCCCACGGAGGCTGCCACCAGTACGGCCGTGCCGGCGGACTCGCCGGCGTCGATGAGATGGGCCCGGGCCCGCACCAGGCTCTCCCGCAGGGCGGCCCCGAAGCGCTCGGGACCCTCGGGGGCGGCTAGGTGGCAGACGCCGGGGCCTTCCCCTTCCCCGACCACCGGGCCAAGCCCCGGCGGGATGCCATCGCCTACAAGGGCCAGGCGGCAGGTGGTGTGGGTCTGACCGGCGTCGAAGCCGGCGATCAGTCGCATGGCGCGGGATCCGCCGCCGAGGCGGCGAGGGTGGCCAGGCTGAACAGGGCGATCAGCTGCACCTCCGGCCGGAAGAAGATCGTGTCGGTGAGGCCCTGCACCCCCAGCCCGGCGAACACGGCCACCGCCGCCAGGCAGGGCAGGGCCAGGGGGGCGCTGCTGCGCCACTGGCCCAGGCCCACCTTCACGGCGCTCAGCAGCAGGCCCAGCCCCGCCAGCAGCCCCGGAATGCCGGCCTCCACCAGCAGCTCCAGGGGGATGGAGTAGGCGCTGAGGGCGTTGAACTTGGGCTGCTGGTACAGCGGATAGATGAGGTTGAAGGCGCTGTTGCCCGGGCCGATCCCGATCCAGGGGCGGTCCTGGATCATCGCCAGGGCCGAGGTCCAGACGTTCATGCGGAAGTTGTTGGAGCTGTCCTCCCGGCCGGCCACCAGGCTCATCACCCGCACCCGCAGCGGCTCCACCTGGGTGACCAGCAGCACCAGCGCCACGGTGGCCCCGGCCAGCAGCAGCAGGGGGAACAGGCGCCGCCAAAGGGGCGGCCAGTCGCGGGTCTGGCGCAGCACCAGCAGCAGGGCCAGCAGGCCCAGGGAGGCCACCATCCCCATCCAGGCGCCGCGGCTGTAGGTGAGCACCAGGGCCACCAGGCCCAGCACCAGGCTGGCTAGGGCGAACAGGCGCCGGCCCCGCCCCTGCCAGCGCAGCAGGGCCACCACGGCCAGGGGCAGGATCGGCAGCAGGTAGCCCCCCAGCAGGTTGGGGTTTTCGAGGGTGCTGTAGATGCGCACCGTGCCTTCGGCCACCGAGTTGTTGTCCGACCAGCGGGCCAGGGCCCCGGGGGCCTCGTAGAGCTGGCGGATGCCGATCACGCTGGTGATCAGTTCACCGGCCAGCAGGGCGCCGACGAGCCGGTCCCACCAGGCCGGGGCGGCGGCCAGCAGCTGGCGCATCAGGGCGTAGACGCTCAGGTAGCTGAGCAGCTTGAACAGGCCCACCAGGGCGGCCTTCGGCACGGGCGAAAAGCCGGTGGCCACCACGGCGATCGCGATCACCAGCAGCAGCCAGATGTTGATGGCGCCGAGGCGGCCCGGCGGGGTGCGCAGGGCCCAGACCACCCAGAGCAGGGCGGAGGCGGCGATCAGCAGGCTCAGGCCCTCCCGGGTCACCAGGGGCAGGCCGACCATCAGGGCGCAGAGGATCCAGCCCGCCACCAGGGGCAGGTGGGCGCCGAGGCGGCCGGCGGGCAGGCCGGCCAGCAACCCCTGCCAGCGCAGCAGCAGGGGCACGGGAGCTGGGGCAGGCACCATCAATCCGCTTCAGCGTCGAGGCGATTATCGACGCCACTGGTGGTGGGTTCCAGGTGGGCTTCCAGATCGGCCAGTGGCGGCAGGGGGGCGTTGTTGCGGCGGTAGAGGCTGCGGTGCACCGGCTTGCCCTCGGCCAGCACCTGGCCTTCCCGTTCGGTGGCCACCGGCAGGGGATTTCGCTCAGGGCCGCACTCCTCGGGCCCGGCCAGCTCGAAGGCGCCGCTGGCCCCCACCAGCTGCCGCATCGGGGTGATAAGGGCCTCCACATCGCTCTGCAGGAACAGGGTCCGGCCGGGGGCGAGGGCCGCGGCGATCGCCAGCAGCAGGGCGGGCTGCAGCACCCGGCGCTTGCGGTGGCGCAGCTTGAACCAGGGGTCAGGGAACTGCAGCGTCACCAGTTCCAGCTGCCCGGGGCTCAGCTGCGCCAGCCACTCCGGCAGGTTGACGTTGGCGTTGCCGTAGAGGAAGCGCAGGTTGGTGAGATTGTCCCGGCGGCGGTCGTCCTCGGCGGCCTCCACCAGGGGCCGGCGGATCTCCAGGCCGAGGTGGTTGCGCTGCGGCGCCAGGGGCGCCATGGCCAGCAGGAAACGGCCCCGGGCGGAGCCGATATCCAGATGCAGGGGCAGGGAGGGATCGGCGAACAGCTCGATCAGTTGCGGCAGGGGCCGCGCCAGCTGGTGGATCCGGCTGAGGGGATTGACGTGCTGACGCACCATCAGAGCGGTGTGGCGGTGCCCCCGGGCGGGTCGTTGGGCACCAGGAAGCCCCAGCTGGCGGTGTAGCCGTGCAGGTGGGTGGTGCCGCCGACCGGGCCGATCTCACCGTTGCAGAACAGGCCGGCGATCGGCACGGTGCCGAACACCTCGCGACAGAGGCTCACATCCCCGTCGGCCTCGCCGTAGAGGCCTTCGCCCCGGCCCAGGCAGGCGAACAGGAAGGCGGCCAGGGGCTCGCTGCGGCGCCGGGCCTGGCCGGCCAGCAGCTGGCGGGATTCGTCCCGGGAGGCATCGGCATCGCGGAGCTGGAACTGCACCTTCTGGCCCACCCGCATCCGTTCCCCCACCGCCACCGCCCCGTTGCGGGGGTCGACGCCGATCAGGTTGCGCACCAGGAAGGAGCCGGGCGCCTCCGCCACGGGGGTGAGGTCGGCGCTGGGGAGGCTGAAGTCGCTGCGGCCGACGCCGAGGAACAGGGAATGCTTCACCTGCTCCCGTTCGGCGGGGGTGAGGTCGACAAGGATCGACTGCAGGGCGGCCACGGGGCTGTTGCGGGTGCTGCCGCAGCTCACCTCGATCACCACGTTGCGCTGGGCCTGCTCCACCTCCAGCACCGGGCCGATCGGCCGGCAGCCCTGGGCCACCAGGGGATCGAGCCGCCAGGCGCCGCTGATCAGGCAGCCCACCGCCCCGTTGCGGACCGTGTCGGCGGGAGTGTTCGGGGCAGCGGTGCCGCTGTCGAAGAGCAGGGAGCCGTGGGCGGCGCTGTGGGGGCCGGCGATGCCGCCCACCTTGGTGGTGTTGGGGTAGGCGTAGTCCAGGCCGCTGATCAGGTCGTTGATGGCGGTGCCGGTGGGATCAAGCAGCAGCAGCATCGACTGGCCGTCCTCGAGTTCGCCCCCCACCCGCTCTCGCCAGGGCTCGGCCGGGCCATCAAGGTCGGGCAGGGAGGTGGTGTCGATGGCGAAGGGATGGAGGCTGGCGCCCGGGAGCCGCAGCAGGGTGACCGTGAGGGCCGGCTGCTGTTCGATCTCATGGGGCGCGCCCGCCGGATCGGTGCCCACCACACCGCCGCCGACGCAGCCCAGCCAGTGGGCGGCGCTGAGTTTCTGCTGCAGCAGGGGCAGCAGGCGGGGCAGGTCGCTGGCGTAGCTGGCGGAGGCGAACACCAGGGCCAGGTCGGCCTCACCGGCGCCCCGGAGCTGCTCGAACACCTGGTTGACGGCTTCCTGGAGCGAGGCATCCCGGCCGAGGGCGGTGCGGCACCAGGGGGCGTCGGGACGACGCTGCAACCAAGGAAAGGAGGGGAGGGAGCCCATGGACGGACCCTATCGCCTGGGGGGCACACGGATAATGGCGCCTTACCGAACCGAGCGGACGTGCCGGAACAGCTCTATCGCTCCCTGGTCTGGCTCGACGTGCGGCTGGGAATGCTGTTCGCCGTTGGGCTGCCGCTGGTGCTGCTCGTCTGGGCGGCGCTTCGCAGGGAGCAGGCCCTGGTGCGCCTGATGGGCCTCTACTGGAAGGTGGCCAGCCTGCAGCTGATCGCCCTGCTGCTGCTCACGGGCAACCGCCCCACCGGCTTCCTGCTGCTGGTGGTGGCGCCGCTGCTGGTGGTGGCGGCCCTGTGGTTCTGGGTGGACCTCAACGAGGAACTGGCGGACATGCCCCCCTGGCGGGCCCTGCCGCTCACCCTGCGCATCTGGCGCTGGAGCCTGACGCTGCTGTCCCTGGGCGGGGCGAGCCTGGCCGTCACCGCCCTGCCCTGCATGGGCGGCGCCGGTGCCGGCCTGAGCCTCTGCCGGGCCTGGCTGGAGGCCCCCGAGGGGCTCCACGGCGTGGTGGCCAAGGTGTTCGCCTTCGTGTTCGGCGGCGAGTGGACGACGGGGGTAGCCGCCTTCGTCGGCTATGCGGCCCTGGTGGCCTACGTGGTGGGCCTGCTGCAGTGGCTGGTGGTGCGCCTGCCGCGCCTGGGCCGAGTGGCCGGCGAGTTCTGAGCTGTTCTTCGGCGTTGTCCCCCATGACCGACACCACGCCCGACGCCGCCTCCCCCTCCGTGGCGGCCCTGCTGGCGGCGCTGGAAGTCATCAGCCGCGAGCGCCCCGACCGGGTGCTGCGCCTGGTGGGCACCCTGCCGGCGTCGGAAGAAGACGAACCCTTCGAGCTGCTGATCTTCCGCGGCTTCTCCAGCAGCGTCACCCACCCCACCGCCTTCGACCCCGACCAGCCGGCCCTGCCGGCGTCGGCCCGCATCGCGGCGGCCGAACTGCTGGCCGGCCCCCTCAACCCCAGCGACGAGCGGCTCCTGGCGGGCCCGCTGCCGGCGGCGACCTATCTGGATGCGGGGGCCTGGGAAGGAACGGCAGGGGGCTGATTCGGCGGCCTGCCCGGTGGCTGGGGGGAGGCCATTATGGATTTGTCGCCAACAGCCGTTGGCGGATCAAGAGACAACGAGGACATCCTGGCCATGCCGTGTCTCCCTTCTCATGGCCGCGTTGATTGCAACCTGTGCTTTGAAGGCAAGCCAGTCGTTTTCGACAAGACCAGACGTAAGGAAGGCGACTGGCGCATCACCAATAATCCACTTGCCTGGGGAAGCAGCACTCCTGAAATCGTGCTCCTTGGCTTCTCAAAGGGACCGCGTCAGGCGGGTTCCTTGGCCAGCACTCCGCACGACGAGATTGCCTTCAAGGCGAGTCGTGGAAACGTAGCCAAAATCCTCGCCCATCTTGGTCTGCTGCCAGGGGTGCTGATGGAGAGGGGCAGCAAGGCCGTGGATGAACTGATCGCAGACCCATCCGGACGCTTCCATTTTGGCTCCCTAGTGCGCTGCACGGTCGAGCGATACGACAGGAAGTCGGCGGGTTGGAAGGGATCTGGCGGTGGAATGCTTGATCAGTTTGTGGCCCTGCCGTTTGGACACGACGTGGCCACCAGTTGTGCCAGCCGCTTCCTCGGCTCCCTTCCCGAGGCGACGAAGCTCATCGTCATGTTTGGCTTGGGCACTGGCCTCAACTATGTCGACGCAGCCATGAAGATCTTCGGGTTTGCCCGGCCCGGAGAGTGGCGGAAACTGAATGATGTGAGCTATACGGATGGGAAGGTCGTGGTGGTTCATGTCGAGCACTTCGCCTCCCAAGGCTCTTTGATCCCTGACTGGCTTGGGCTGACAGGCAAGCCCCGCGCGCGGCTTGGACGCCTGGCACAGGAGTCCGTCCTGGCCGCCATGGGCGAGAGGCGTTCACCCTCTGAGCAGCAGCCTGACTTGCATTGGGGATCAACTCCCTCTTGGACTTGAAGCGGTCCTGATGATCCCCCACGTCCGATTGGCCCGTCCCGTGACGGATCTACGCCGCACGGAGCTGCTGTACGGCGAGGGTCTGGGGCTCACGCGTCTCGACCACTTCGACAACCACGACGGCTTTGACGGGGTGATGCTGGGAGAGCCGGGCGGAACGTATCACTTTGAATTCACGTACTGCCGTACCCATCCCGTCGCTCCCTCACCCACCCCGGAAGACTTGCTGGTGTTCTTTATTCCAGATCGGCAGGACTGGCTGAGGCGCTGTGAAGCGATGCAGGCGGCCGGTTTCATGACCGTGGCCTCCCTGAATCCCTACTGGGACAAGGATGGGTGCACCTTTGAAGATCACGACGGCTATCGGATCGTGCTGCAGGCCGCACCCTGGGATGGGGGAGCGGCGGCGATGTAGGGCTCACTGGCGGGCCTCGGTAGAGTCGCCGCCAGTGAGCCCACGCCGCGTTTGTTCCTTTCAGCCCTTCGATTCGTGGTTCCCCTGGGCGGTCTGGCGCTGGCCCTGGCCCTGCCTGCGGCGGCCCGGGCCGGCAGCTGTGAAGACAGCTTCGCGCAGAAGGGGAACCCCATCTCCGGGACGCGTTTCAGCGCCGAAGTCACGGTCGATGCGTTGACCGTGCCGGTGGCGATTCGCCAGCTGCGCGGCATCGCGGCCACCCGGGGCTACGACATCCTCAGCGAAGAGGCGGACGACGGCAGCATGCTGCTGGAGCAGCGCCGATCGGGCGCCGCCCGGCCCTTCCCGATCATCGCCACCGCCCAGGCCGAGCAGGCCGCCGCCCGGGTGAAGCTGGAGGCGAAGCTGCCGGCGGGGATGCTGGCGGGGGCCGGTGGGGCGCGCACCGAACTCTGCGCCATGTTGAACGCCGTCAAAGGCGGCCCGGAAGGCATCGCGGCGGCGGAGCGGAGCGCCGGGGCGGTGTCAACGGCGGCGCCGGTGGTCATTGATGCCCTGGTGCTGTCGCAGCAGATCTCCCAGGAAGCCGACACCAACGCCGCGTCGATTCCCTCCCGCTACCAGGGCAAGACCTTCACGATCAAGGGTCGGGTGGCCCATGTGGCCAAGGACGGCGGTGCCTATCGCATCGCCTACGACATTCCCAATTCCACCAACGATCTGGCCATCAGGTTCGGCAAGTTCCGCTTCCTGACCCAGATCAGCTGCCTGGCCGCCAAGGGCCAGGGCGCCTATGCCCTCTCCCTGCGGACCGGCCAGGGCATCCAGCTGACGGGTCAGTACAAGGACTACGACCCGGCCCGGCACGTCATGTGGTTCGAGGGTTGCCGGCCGGTCGATTGAGGCCGTGACAACGGCATGAAGATCCTGTTCTCCATGCATGGCGAGGCGGGCCATCACCTGGGGACGTTCCGGCTGGCCAGGGCCCTGGTGTCCCGGGGCCACCGGGTGACCTATCTCGGGCTTCCCCGGGTGAGGCAACTGGTGGAGGACCAGGGCTTCGCGTTCATCGAATTCGCGGGCGATCTCTTTGCCACGCCCGGAGACGGGCAGGAGTCCCCGGCGGGGGAGGCCCTGTTTCGCCGCTACACCACCGCCATCGTCGACGGCAACCTCGATGCCTGCCTGCTCTCGGCCCGGCCGGACCTGCTGCTGTGTGATTCGTTCCTCTGGTACGTGGCCCTGCGGGCCCTGCGGCTGGGCATCCCGACCATCCAGATCTCCACCTCGCTCTTCCTCTTCGACAACGCCCGCATCCCCCCGGCGGTGACCTCCCTCAGGCCGGGCCGGGGCTTGCTCTCGGCCCTGCGGATCTCCCTGGCCTGGAAGCTGATGCATCTGCGGTATCTGGTCACCAAGCGCCTGGCTTCCCGACTATTCGGTGCCTACCGGGCCCCGCTGCGGATGCACCACCTCACCGACACCTTTCTGTGGGTGGCCCGCCAGTCCGGCGTCCGCCTGCGGCGCAACGTCACCTATCTCCAGGATGAGATCGGCCCGCACCTGATCCTGCCCGAGCTTGTGCTGTGTCCGGCCGCCTTCCAGCTGCCGGGCCCGCGGGCGAAGCAGCGGCGCCATTGCGGCGATTTCATTGATTTCCAGCGGCAGGAGCCGCCGCTGCCGTTCGATCCCTCCGGGCGGACGACCATCCTCTGCTCGCTGGGTACGAGCGCGGGGGCCTACGGGCAGGCCCGGCGGTTCTTTGCGGCCGTGGCCGAAGCCAGCGCCCTGACTCCGGAGTTGTTCTTCGTGCTCCACATCAGCGATCCAGCCCTCATCGGCGCGTTCGCGTCATCCGCCAACCTGCTGGTGGTGCCCTGGATTTCCCAGCTCACGCTGCTGCGCCATGCGGCTGTCATGGTGCACCATGGCGGGCTCAATTCGATCATGGAATGTGTCCAGAACGACGTCCCCATGGTGATCCTTCCCTGTGCCAGGGACCAGCCGGGCAATGCCGTCCGGGCGGCCCACCATCAGCTGGCCCTCACGGCGGAGGCCCGATCGATCACCGCCGAGCGTCTCCGCCAGCTGATCGGCGAGGCCATGGCTGATCCGGGACTGAAGCGGGGCCTCAGGCGCATGAAGGAACAGATCGAACGGGAGCGTGGACTGCAGCAGGCGGTGGCCTTCATTGAAGGCTTCACGGCCGACTTCACGGCCGGCGGCGACATTGACGAGCCTTGAATGATTCTTCCGCATCTTTATGTCGTGCCAACTTCAATATGATTCTGCATGCCCACAGCAAGGGTCACCCCCTGTGTGTCTTCACCACAGCCGTCGGCCTGTCACTGGTCGGCCTGTCACTGGAGGATGTCGAGCAGATCAGAACGATCCCCTCCAGTGTGATGCTGCCGACGATGAACTCCCGCCCGGTCAACCTGGAGAATGAAGGTGTCACCGAGGACTTCGTGGCCCCGTCCCATCCCCGGTTACGACCTCTGCAAGTCCTGCATCCACGCCATCAAGCGCCCCCCGAACCTGCCGGTCTTCGCGTTCGACCAGGCACCGGCCTGAGGCCAGGGGCGTCGTGAGCGATTCCAGCGTTGCCCTGCCGTCGCCCCTGGCCTACGGGGCCCTGATCGACACCGTTCTGGCGGCCCATCCCGAGCGCCCCGCCCTGGCCGAGCGCGCCTATGTCGTCGCGGCCGACCCCGCCACGGGAGCCACCCACCGCCAGATCCTGGCGGAGTTCCGCCCCATCACCTACCGAACCCTGCGGGATCGGATCCGCTGCCTGGCCGCGGCTTGGCGCAGCGATCCCGATGGCGTCATCCGGCGCGGGGAGCGGGTGGCGATCATCGGCTTCGCCAGCATCGACTACGCCGTCATCGACCTGGCCCTGGCCTACACCGGGGCCGTGCCGATGCCCCTGTCGGGTCACCATTCGGCCGCCGAGTTCGACGCCATCCTGGAGCGGACCACCCCAGCGGCGCTGGCCGTGTCCATCGCCCAGCTGCCCGCGATGGTGGATCTGGTGCGGCGCCACGGCTGCCTCCGGCAGCTGATCGTCTTCGACGCCGACACCCGGATCACGGCCGAGCGCACCCTCGCTGAGGAGGCCGAGCGAACGCTCCGGGCGGCCGGGTCGACGGTTCCCCTGGTGCTCCTGCCGGATCTCATCGTCCGCGGCCAGGACGCCGCCGCCGACCTCCCTCCCCCGGCCGCCGTCGACCCGGAGGCGATGGCCCTGCTGATCCACACCTCGGGGAGCACCGGTCAGCCGAAGGGGGCCTGCATCTCCGCCGCGGCCCTGGTCAACACCTGGCGCCAGGTCACTGGTCCGGACCCGAAGGTGGCGGTGGTGCTCGCTCCCTTCCACCACATGATGGGCAGGGATTCGATGGTCACCGCCCTGAACTGCGGTGGCCTGGCCTGCTTCACCCTGAAGCCGGATCTCTCCACCGTCTTCGAGGACATCCGTCTGGCCCGACCGACGGGGCTGGTGCTGTTCCCGCGCCTCTGTGAGTGGATCGACCAGCACCTGCGAACGACCCCGCCCGAGGATCTGCGTTCCTTCCTGGGCGACCGGCTGCAATCCATCGTTGTGGCCTCGGCGCCGATCGCGCCCCGCATCCGGTCCCTGATGGAGGCCACCTTCGGGGTGCCGGTGCATGAGGGCTACAGCAGCACCGAGACGGCCAGCGGGGGCCTGGCCATGAACGGCCGGCTCAACCGGCCCAACGTCATCGCCTACCGGCTGCGGGATGTGCCGGAGTCGGGCTACTTCCTCACTGATCGCCCCTACCCAAGGGGCGAACTGTGCGTGAAGACCCGGTTCGGCATCCGGGGGTACTTCAGGAACCCGGAGGCGACGGCGACCCTGTTCGATGCCGACGGCTTCTGCTGCACCGGGGACGTGGTCGAGGAGCGCGGCCCCGGCCAGATCGCCCTCATCGACCGCCGCCGGAACGTCATCAAGCTGTCGCAGGGGGAGTACGTCGCCGTCGGTGCGCTGGAGCAGCTGTTCGCCGACGGCTGCGCCTCGGTGGCCCAGATCCATGTCCATGGCGAGAGCAGCCGTTCCTACCTGCTGGCGGTTGTGGTGCCGGACCCTGAGGCCCTGGCGCGGCGGCCCCGGCCCCCCGCCGATGACGCCGAGCTGATCGCCCTGGTGCGTGAGGAGATGGTGCGGCTGGCCGGCGAGAAGGGCCTGAAAAGCTTCGAGATTCCCCGGGATCTCCTGCTGGCGGACGAACCCTTCTCCCATGCCAATGGCCTGCTGTCCTCCCTGGGCAAGCCGCTCCGGCCCGCCATCCGCCAGCGGTATGCGGCGGCCCTGGCCGCCCTTTATGACAGCCACGACCGTCTCGGTGATGCGGCCCTGGCCACCCTCCGCCGGCCCGGCGCCGCGCTGGGCCTCGAGGAGCGGCTGCGGCTGCTGCTGGGCAGCACCCTCGGCGTCCACGACCAGGCGTCCCTTCAGGATCGCTGCTTCCGCGATCTGGGCGGCGACTCCCTCGCTGCCGTTCAGCTGTCGGTGCGGATCGAAGCGGAGTTCGGCGTCGCCATCGAGGCCAGCCAGATCCTCGGGCCCGACGGCACGATCGCGGCCTGGGCGCGGATGCTCCGGGCCGACGGCTCCGGCCCGGCCCGGGAGCCGGCCGCCGACGTGCTCGTCGCCGCCGACTTCCGGGTGGAGGCCTTCATCGATACGGCCACGCTGCGGGCCGCGGCGCAATTGCCACCGGCTCCAGGGCCGGCCCGGTCGGTGCTGCTCACCGGGGCGAACGGGTTTCTGGGCGGCCGCGTCGCCCTGGCCTGGCTGGAGCGCCTGGCCAGCACTGGCGGCCGGCTGGTCTGCCTGGTCCGGCCCAGCCGCACCCAGTCGGCCCGGGAGCGCCTCGATGCCCGCTTCGCCCACCTCGAGCCGGCCACGGCGGCGCGCTGGCGCACGCTGGCGGAGCAGCACCTGGAGGTGGTGGCCGGCGACATCGGCGAGCCGCGGCTGGGGCTGGACGCCGTCACCTACGAGCGGCTGGCCCACGGCCTCGAGGCCATCGTCCACTGCGCGGCCCTGGTGAATCACCGGCTCGACTACCGCCACCTCAGCCGACCCAATGTCATCGGCACCGCCGAGGTGGTGCGGCTGGCGCTGACGCACCGGCGCAAGCCGATCGCCATGGTCTCCACCATCGGCGTGGCCCCGCTGAAGGAACGGGTCCGTCTCGATGGCTCCTATGCCAACGGCTACATCGCCAGCAAGTGGGCCTGCGAGCAGCTGCTGGGCTCCACCCACGCCACCACCGGCCTGCCGATCCGCATCCTGCGATCGGGGCTGGTGCTGCCCGATCGGCACCTGGCCGGGGAATGCAACCCGGACGACATTCTCTCGCGGCTGATCCACAGCCTCCTGCTCACGGGCCTGGCCCCCCCGGCCTTCAGCGTCACCGATGCAGCCGGCCAGGCGGCGGGCTTCCGGGCCAGCGGCCTGCCGGTGGATCAGCTGGCGCAGGCGATCGTGGCCCTCGGGGATGGCGCGCCCGAGGGCTTCCACCAACTCACCCTCGGTGGCCCCGCCGACGGCGCCTTTCCCCTGGAGGCCCTGGTGGAGCGGATCGAGGCGGCGGGCTTCCCCCTGGAGCGGACGGCCAGCTACGGGGAGTGGCTGGAGCGGATCGAGCCGGCCCTGCGGCGGCTGCCGGCGGCCCAGCGGTCCCTGTCGCTGCTGGATGTGCTGGAGGCGTACCGCCCCGCCCCGGTCCCGGAGGCTGCATCCCCGGAGGTGGCGGAGCAGGGGGCCGAGGCGTTCGCGGGCTTCCCGGCGGCCTACCTGGGCAAGGTCTGCGCCGACGCCGTCGCGGCCGCCGGCGTCGGTGCCGCCTGAGTCAGGGCCCCGCCGGGACCAGGGTCAGCGCAGGGCGGCGGGAGGTTGTCCCGCCAGCCAGTGCCCCTCGATGGCCTCGAGGCTCCGGCCCCGGGTCTCCGGCATCACGAAGGCCCAGAAGGGGAGGGCCAGGGCGGCGATGCCGGCATTGACGAAGAACACCACCGCCAGTCCCAGGGCGTCGGCGAGCATCGGGAACAGGAAGGACGCCGCCATGCCGCAGAGGAGCTGGAAGGCGATCACGAAGCCGATGGCCCGATCCCTGACCGTCTGGGGAAAGATCTCCGACACGACCATGCCGCAGACGGAGGCCAGGCTCAGGGAAAAGGAGGAAACGAAGAGGATGAAACAGATCAGGACGAGATATTGAACGGCAGGGGTGCCCTGGGGCAGCACGGCGAAGATCAGCCCGAAGCCGATTGAGCTGGTGAGGATGCCGAGGATGCCCATCAGGAACTGGGTGCGGCGCCCCAGCCGATCGACCAGCAGGAAGGAGAGGGAGGACATGGCCAGGCCGAAGCCACCGACCCCGATGGTGGTCAGCAGGATGGCGGTGGTGGGATCGCTCACGCCGCAGGCCTGAAAGATCGTCGGGCTGTAGTAGGTGACGATGATGATGCCCGTGCATTCCTGGAAGAACACCAGGGCCAGGCCGATCAGCAGGGGAGGCCGGATGGTTTTCGAGAACAGGGGCATCGCCCCCGGGCCCGCCGAGGTGTGCTCGACGCTGGCCTTGAGCTGGGCCACCTCCTCCCTGGGGTTGCCGACGCAGAGCCTCTGCAGCATCCGCTCCGCCGTGCTGAAGCGGGACTGGGTGATCAGCCAGCGCGGCGATTCCGGCAGGAACAGGGCGCCGATCCCCAGCAACAGCGCCGG
Source organism: Synechococcus sp. FACHB-909 (assembly GCF_014698945.1). Taxonomy (NCBI): domain Bacteria; kingdom Bacillati; phylum Cyanobacteriota; class Cyanophyceae; order Synechococcales; family Synechococcaceae; genus Synechococcus; species Synechococcus sp. FACHB-909. Next base: position 207,330 of record NZ_JACJTY010000005.1, read on the forward strand.
CACGGAACCCAGGTAGAGCATCGCCCGCCATCCCTCCGGCACGCCCATCAGCAGGGTGCTGGTCCCGTAGGCGGAGAGGGAGCCGATGCCCACCGCCAGATTCTGAATGTTGTTCAGCCGGCCCCGGATCGGGGCCGGGGCGATTTCGGTGATGTAGAGCGGCACGATGCTGGCGGTCACCCCGGTGGCCAGGCCGGTGACGAGGCGACCGAGCACCAGGATCTGCACCGAGTCGGCGAGGCCGGAGACGGCGGTGCCGACGATGAGCACCACGGTCGTCGTCATCAGCATGTAGCGCCGGCCGAAGGCCCCCGCCAGATGGCCGCTGATGAACGATCCCAGGATCGCCCCCACCAGCACCGAGCTCACCACCAGCCCGCTGCTGAAGGGGGTGAGGGCGAACGCCGTGCGGATCTGCAGCAGCGCCCCGGCGATGATCGTCAGGTTGTAGCCGAAGAAGATGCCGCCGATGGTCACCACGGTGGTGGCCAGGGTGGCGGCGATCTCATTGCGCTCATCGGCCGTCCCTGAGCGGTGCCAGGTGCGGCGGATCTGGGAGAAGCGCAGCCGCCGGGTCTCCGGGTAGAGGAAGAAGCACAGCGGCAGCGCCACCAGGGCCGTGGCCAGCGACACCCCGTAGACCGCCAGGGTGTCGGCCGGGGAGTCGACCGACAGGGCGGCGACCACCATGACGGCATTGATCAGCCAGTTGACGGTGATCGGAATGCTCATCGAGAGCCCCCGCACCGGCAGCGGATACATCTCGGCCACGAACAGCCAGGGCAGGGGCCCCAGGCCGATGGCGAAGAAGAACACGTAACCCAGGATCAGGAAGGGGCTGACGGCCACCGCCAGCGGCGGGAACGCGGTGGTGGTGGCGTCGAGAATCAACCCGGCCAGGCAGAGGGCCAGGCCCGCCAGGCCGGCCAGCAGCAGGGGCCGGCGGCCGATGCGATCGACGAGCAGCACGAACAGCAGGGTGCTGAACAGATTCACCAGGCCGACCACGATCACCGGATCCCAGCCCAGATCGAAGCCCGCAAACAGGGAGCCGTCGCCCGCCAGCTGCAGCACGAAGTTGATGCCGCTCAGCTGCTGGATGGCGAACAGCAGGATGCCGATCCCCAGAAGTTTTCGGTTCGAGGGCTCCAGCAGCGCCACCCACACATTCGGATGGTTGCCCGTCAGGCTCTCCTCGATGGCGGCCACCTCCGGCTCCACGTTGGGGCCGTGGATCAGCTTCAGCACGGCGCGGGCGGCATCCCCATCGCCCTGCTTGATCAGCCAGGCGGGGGAATCCGGCAGGATGATCGCGCCGGCGCTGACACCCACGGCAAGGATGCCGCTGATCGTGTAGAGCTGGGAAATGTCCTGGCCGTCCACCAGCCTCGTCTCGATGACGAAGGCGAGCACGATGCCCAGGGTGATGCTCAGCTGGTTGAGGGACACCAGGGCGCCCCGGTGCCGGGCCGGGGAGATCTCGGCGATGTAGAGCGGGATTGCCAGGGAGGTGACCCCGACGATGATCCCGAGGAAGAAGCGGGCCACCACCAGCTCCTCGAAGCGCTCGGAGATGGCGCAGGCAAAGCCGAAGAAGGCGTAGCAGGCCGCACTGGTGGTGATCACATCGCGGCGGCTCAGGCCATCCCCGAAGCGGCCCATGAACACGGCCCCGAGGATGGCGCCGAGGAAGAAGGCGCCGCTCAGCAGCACCTGGGAGCCGAGGGTCAACGACCAGTCGCTGGCGGCCGTCGCGGCCACCAGCCCGAGGGTCGTGGCGTTGAAGCCGAACAGCAGGCCCCCCAGGGAGGCCAGCAGCGCGAAGATCCAGACCCTGGGTAGCACCGCTCAGCCGACCGGGACGGCGGCGACGGGTCGTCCGACGCGGCCGGTCTGGGGGTTGTGGCGGGCGGTCTCCAGCAGGGCCATGCGGCTGTCGAAGAGGGTGTCGGGGTCCACCTGCTTGCCCTCGCCGCAGACACAGTTGAGGCTCATCGTTTGAAGATCGCGGTGCTCGCGCAGCAGGCGCAGGTTGCCGTACTCCTCCTTCTGGTGGCAGGTCTCGGCGTACTGGCAGGGGGCATAGACCTCCTCCCGCAGGGCCGGAACGAAGCCGGGATCCAGCACGGAGCCCAGCCGTCCCGTGCGGGTGTCGGCGTAGCTGGTGCAGGGGAAGACATCGCCCCAGTTGTCGACGATCAGGTAGTCATGGCCGGCGGAGCAGAGACGCCCCTTGCCCCCGTAAAGGCCCACCAGCAGGGCGGCCAGGAAGCGGATCTCCCGGCCCAGGGGTCCGCTGTCGGCCATGGTGCGGAACACCTCCAGGCCGGGTTCACCGGCCGCCAGCAGCTCCTCGATCGGGTCCGCACTGAGGAAATGGCGGGCCCGCTTGTCCACATCGACGGCGTCGCTCATCGCCTCGGTGGGGGGCACATCGAAGCCGGGGAACTTCAGATCCGCGGAGGTGGGGATCGCCCTCTCGGCACAGCGCGAGAGGGCGTCGCGGATGACTGCCACGTTGTCGGTCGCCAGCAGGGTGTTCACCACCACGTCGAAGCCCAGGTCGGCGGCCAGGGTGACGTTGCCGAGGAAGTCATCGAGGGCGATCTCGGTGTGATGGAAGGTGCAGAAGAGTTTGAGCTTGGAGGGCTCGATCAGGCCGGCCAGTTCGGGAAGCCGCTTCTTGAACAGGGAGGCGTTGGTCTGCACCTCCACGAAGGCCACATTCGGCTGGGCCGTGAGCCAGATCAGATCCTCGATCACGTCGGCGTTGAGGAAGGGCTCCCCGTGCACGTCGTAACGAACGCCGATGCGATAGGGCAGGGAGGCGGCCCATTCGATGGCCGTGCGCGCCATGCCCCGGCCCTGCTCGGTGCCCCACATGTTGCGCTTCGTGCCCCGGCTGTAGTCGTTGCCGCTCACCTGGCTCTGGCCCGCCGCCGCCACGCAGTAGTTGCAGCTGAAGTTGCACTTGAGCATCCGCACGGAGATGCGGATCTTGAGGAACTTCTCGCCGTCCAGGGGAAAGGGGTTGGCCATGCTGGTGATCAGTGCGTGGGGGCGGCGGTCTATCGGCGGGCTGGTCAATCGGCGAGCTTGACCACGATCTTGCAGTCGCCGCCGGCGATGTCGTCCGGGTGCTCGAGCACGGATCGCAGCCGCTCCAGCCCCTCCATGGTGCTGCTGACGATCCGATCCAGCGGCAGGACCCCGGAGAGGCACAGGTCGATCAGCCGCTCGTAGACCCCGCCGAGGTGGCCGCGCAGCCCCATGACGCTGATGGCGTTGGTGATCATGTGGTCGACCGCCCCGATCCGCAGGGCCTGTCCGCCCCTGCCCAGCAGGGCCACCCTTCCTCCCGGGGCGATCTGGCGGAACACCGCATCGACGTTGGCCAGCACGCCGGAGGCTTCCACCACCACGTCCCAGCCGCCGTCCGGGATCTCCAGCGCCTCCGCCGATTCCGCCACCTGGTCGGCCCAGGCCGCGGCGAAGTCCCTGCGGTAGGCGGAGGGCTCGACCACGGCCACCAACGCGGCGCCATGGAGCCGGCGCGCCATCATCGCGACCAGCAAGCCGATCGGGCCGGCCCCGAACACCAGCACCCGCTCGCCCGGTGCCATCTGGGTCTTCCGGCAGGCCAGCAGGGCCACCCCAGCCGGCTCCAGACAGGCGGCCATCTGCAGGCCCCGCTCGCTCTCGGCCAGCCGGCCGATGGCCACGGCCGATCGGGCGGGCACATCGGCGATCGCGGCGAACAGCCCGTCCTTCTCCATGCCCAGCAGCCGGGCGTCCAGGCACTGGTTGAAGGCGCCGGAGCGGCAGGAGCGGCAGGCCCCGCAGCTGAGCACGGACTCCGGCGCCACGATGTCGCCCACCCGGAAGCGGGTGACATCGGAGCCGGTGGCGATCACCCGGCCGATCCCCTCATGGCCCAGCACCCGGCCCTGCTGGGGAATCGAGGCGGGGGCGGAACTGCGCACGAACCCCAGCGGATCCCGCTGGGTCATGTGGAGGTCGGTGCCGCAGATGCCGACCCGCAGCATCTGCAACCGCAACGAGCCGGGATGGAGGGGCTGGAGATGCCGTTCTTCCAGGGCGACCCGGGGATCCCTGTAGCGCTGGTTGGTCTGCCGTGGTTCTGCGCCGTTGCCGGTTTCGGTGGCGTGGAGCACCAGGCTGCGGACGGTGGTGGCGCCGGGGGTCATGCGTCCGATCCGGCGTCCTCCATCTGCCGATGCTCGTGGCAGCACCGGCCGCTGTCAACCGCAGGACCGTGGACGGCGGCAGACAAACCCAGGGGGGCCGGCCATCATGACGGGGCCGGCAGGAGCGCCATGGCCGCCAGGGACCCGATCCGGGACTTCTTCAGCTTCCTGCTGGGTGGGGTGCTCTTCACCATGGGGGCGTTCCTGTTCTTCAACCAGGTGATGGTCAGCTCCGTGCCGATGGGCCTGGGGCTCCGCTTCGGCCGGCGCTTCGGGGGTGGCTGGGGTGGGGCCGGATCGGCCTGGGGTGGCGGCTGGGGCGGCGGCTTCGGGCTGTCCCAGGGCCTGGGCGGCGGCTTCGGCCTGCTGCTGATCCCGCTGACGATCGGGGTGTGCCTGCTGTTCGCCCTGCGCAACCAGCGCTGGGGCTGGTTCCTGGTGCTGGCCTCGGTGGCGGCCCTGGCGGTGGGCGTGCTCCAGACGCTGATCATGAGCTTCCAGCCCACCTCGCTCTGGAACCTGCTGACGATGTTCGCCCTGATCGGCAGCGGCGGCGGGCTGATGTTCCGTTCACTGATGGCCTACGACGATGGCAAGGACCGGCAAGAGCGAGCCGAACGCGAAGAGCGGGAAGACCGTTGAGGACCTGATCGTCGAGATGGAGCCGGTGCCGCCCGGGGGACGGCCCCCGTCGCCGCCGGCCCTTCCCCCGGCCTCCGGACCCTCCCGGTTCCCGATCCTGCAGCGGCTGCTGGCTGTGGGTCTGGTGCTGGTGGGCTTCGGCGCCGGCTGGATGGCGGCCGGGCTGCGGGCGTCCCTGGCCGAGAAGCCGGCCGCCGGCGGCGGGCGGGGCGAGACCCGCCAGGACCTGCTCGCCGACGGCTGGGTGGAATCGGACCAGGGGGTGTTCACCCGCCGCTGCCAGGGGATCTGCCGCAAGCCCCGCCTCTATGGCGGCGGCATCATCGACGTGATGGAGGTGGCCTGCCTGGAGCGCCCCTGCGGCGAGATCCAGGCGACGTTCGCTGCGCTCGATGGCCAGGGCCGGGAGGTCGACAAGGTGGTCGAGACCAAAAACGGCCGGCAGGGGGAACGGCTCCAGCTCGTGATCGAATCGACGAAGCCCGAGGCCCGCAGCTTCGCGTTGGTTGACTTCCGTGCCAAGGCCAGGGTGGAGTGAGGATCCTCTGGGGTTCCAGGCCTTGAAGACACTCCCCTTCGACGACGGCGCGGCCATGCCGATGCTCGGCCTGGGCACCTGGAACGCCCCTCCGGGCGAGGTGGGTGCGGCGGTGACGGCGGCCCTGCAGCTCGGCTATCGCCACATCGACTGCGCCGCCATCTACGGCAACGAGGCGGAGATCGGCGAGGCCCTGGCGGTGGTGATCCGCTCGGGCCTGGTGAAGCGGGAGGAGCTCTGGATCACCTCCAAGCTCTGGAACAACGCCCATGCCCCCGAGGACGTGGCCCCGGCCCTGGAGCGCACCCTTGCCGATCTGCAGCTTGAGCACCTCGATCTGTATCTGATCCACTGGCCCGTGGCCTTCCGGCCGGGGGTGGTGATGCCCGAGGGCGCCGACGACCTGGTGTCTCTCGAGACCCTGCCGATCGCGGCCACCTGGGCGGCGATGGAAGCGGCCGTCGACGCTGGCCTGTGCCGCCACATCGGCGTCAGCAACTTCGGCATGGCCACCCTCTACAGCCTGCTGGGGCAGGCGCGCATCCGGCCGGCCATGAACCAGGTGGAGCTCCACCCCTACCTGCAGCAGAAGGGGCTGTTCGCCTTCTGCGAGGCCCATGGCGTGCACCTCACGGGCTACTCGCCCCTGGGCACCCCGGGCCTGCCGCCCCAGATGCGGCCCCCCGGCCAGCCGGTGCTGCTGGAGGACCCCACGATCACAGCGATCGCCACCCAGCGCGGCCTCACGCCGGCCCAGGTGGTGCTGGGCTGGGCCCTGCAGCGCGGCACCGCCGTGATCCCCAAGTCGGTGTCCCCGGCGCGCCTGGCCGAGAACCTCGCCGCCGCCGAGGTCGAGCTGGCTCCTGAAGACATGGAGGCGATCGACGGGCTCGACCGGAGCCATCGCTTCATCGACGGCACCTTCTGGGTGAAGGAGGGCGGCCCCTACACCCTGGAGTCGCTCTGGGCCTGATCCGCTCGCGCAGTGAGCTTGGAGGCGGGAGTCAGGCTCCCTGGCGAGGGAGTGGCGAGCGGTGACGGATGGGTGTCCGTTGGCTCCCCCAGGCCGTGCTGACGCCGCCTGAGCTGGCTCAGAAACGTCGCGGCCTCCGCCTCAAGCTGCCGCCCTGTGAGCGATTTGATGAATTTGTCAAAGGGATTGAGGTCGACAAGGTAGTTGCCGATTTTTACGCCCAGGGGCTCCAGGTGCTTGCCAGGCAGTTCGTCCGTCAGCAGCGGATAGTGACGACCTCTCAAGATCTGAAGTAACCAGAACACATCACTTTCTTCCTGGTCCTTGGCGCCCGTGCACGGCTTCACAGCACTGCCGGCAATCGTGTCTTTGTCAAAGGAGATGACCGCGGTGAGGTTGAACAGCTGACTTCGTTGGATGAGACATTGCGTCTGGCCCCTCGTGGGTTTGACGCCCAGTCCAACGTCATCAAGGAAGCGAGCAAAGGCTCTGATGGGAATGGCGCTTTCCGTGTCGCTGATGTCGGGAGCCAGCAGCAACGACGGTTGGGACAGGATCGAGGCGTCATTCAGGCCCGCATTGTCGAGGGCAGTCGCGATGTGTTGGGAGACCTGCTTCTCAGTGCAGGATTCCACCGCCTGCCTGCCCTGGTCGCCACTCAGGCACTCCAGTAACGCAATGTACTTGCACCCGAGGCTGTGCCCCAGCCAGAAGAAGTTGGCCTGCTCCTGATAGAGGGCATTGCCCGTGATCGTGGCAAGTTCCCTGCGTAGGACATCCTGCTCTTTCAGCAGGCCGATCGCAATGTCCCAATGGCGAAAACTGAATCGGAAGGGCAAGGCAATGATGGTGTATCCCTCCTCAAATAGCCGTCTCAAGAAATAGCGATAGAAGACGGTTGGGAAGGTGCCGAAGAAAGCGCCACCCATGAACTGGATCACCCCTTTGGGCTCAGGATGGATCGCAATCCAGCTATGGCTGATCGGTCTGAACCGGAAGGCTGGAGCCATGGTCGTTCACCATGAAGGATGTATTTGCGAAAGCTATGCCTAAATGAATGGCGGAGACTATGGGAGATTTCTGGGGGGATGGTTGGTCTCCATCCCCCTGGCCCTGGAGGCTCCAGCCCTAGTTCAGGGTGAGCAGGCCACCATTTTGAACTGTCAGCCCATAGGCAATCTGATCCAGTGCCCTGTCGGCGATATTGGGAGCTGTGGTGTTATCGAAGAACGTGCCCCGCTGCTCTGCTGTCACCAGAACTTTTGTCCCCGCTGGTGGCATTCCTGCCAAGGACGAGAGCTGAAGATCCACAAAGCCGCGAGCTTCAATGTCCAAAGCGGCGAGAGCCGCGTCCGTGGGGCTGGGCTGCAAGATGAACAGGGCCGTTGCGTCCGCAGGAAGGAAAAGAGGTGAAAACCTGTACTTATTTCCTACGCCTGACAAGGGGGCAGCCGTGTTAAGCCCGGACGTATCGACAAAGGTAATGACTTCATCCAAGGTCACTCCCGAGGGGAGCCGGGTCGTGAAGACCAGGGACAAGACGAGATCATACGGATTGATATTGGCGATGGTCAGAAAGTAGCCCTGAAGGACGTTGCGACCCAGGTTTTTGACATCATTGAAGCCGGGTGGCAGGGTCGCAGGCAGCTGGGGCGTGAGCAGGACTTCAAAGGTGGAGACGAGGGGCATGGCCGTAGCTCTCTTTGATGGGATGGCAGTATCCGTCTAGAATCTGAGTTGAGAATGACCAGGCGAATACGTCCAGGACCATCGCCTGATTAAAAGCCCAGGGCTGTGATCTTGATGACACGATCCTGTCCTGTTGGTTATGCCATCCGGGCATCCAGCCGCCGCCGCAGATAGGCGATCGCCAGGTCGCCGCATTCGGCCACCAGCCGGTCGCGGCGGCCCTGCTCCTGGGTGGCCGCCAGCCACAGCAGGTGGCCGACGGTCTTGACCAGCACGTAGGCGATCAGGTGGCCCTCCTCCGCGCTGAGGGGGCTGCCCTCGGCGGCGGCCTTCTCGACGATCAGGCCGCTCCAGTCGTTGATCAGCCGGACGTCGGCCTCCTCCTCGATGGCCAGCAGCTCGGGGGTGGCGCTCTGCACATCCAGGAAGATGGCCGGGTAGCCGGGGTGGTCGCGGAAGAAGCGATCGGTGAGGGCCACGGCGGCGGTGATCGAGTCCTCCAGGGGGAGGCAGCGGCCGTCCCCCTGGTCGAAGAAGGCCGTGAGCAGCCCGTGCAGCAGCTCGGCGTAGAGCTGGGCGAGGCTGCGCAGGATCGCCCCCTTGTCGGGGAAGAACTGGTAGAGGGAGCCGATCGGCACCCCGGCTCTGGCGGCGATGGCGTTGGTGGTGGTGCTGCCGACGCCGCCGGTCACGAACAGCTCCTCGGCCGCCGCCAGGATCCGCCGCACCCGTTCCTGGCTGCGGGCCTGGCGGGGCTGGCGGCGCAGGGGCGAGGGCTCGCTGGGGGCGGCTGTGGCGTCGGCCATGGCGTGAAGCGGCAGACCGGGAAAACCTGAGCGATCCTCGCATCCCGTTGACAAAGGCGAGGGATGCTCATAATTTCTTGGACGTGAGGACTGCTCACGTTCCTTCGCGACCTTTCCGATGCCCACCACCGTTTTCCGCCCCAATCCCTCGCCCGCCCCTGCGTCGTTCGAGGCCCCTGAGCTGCCGCCCCAGCTGTTCCGCGTCCTCGGCACCTTCGTGGCCATGGCCGGCGGCGACACCGACCTCGAGCTGGTGGGGGCCCTGGCTGAGGCCCTGCTGGAGACGCCCTCCTATGCCCTGATGGCCGAGCAGCTGCGCCGCGATCCGGCCTGCGCCGCCCTGATCGAGGCGCGCTGGATCCCACCGGCCCACGACCTGGCGCAGCTGGCCGCCCTGCCCGAAGGCAGCCTCGGCCAGGCCTACGCGGCGTCGCTGGCACGGCTGGGCTACGACCCCAACCTGCACGCCGGCATGGAACCCGCCACCGACGCGGCGTATGTGGAGCTGCGGCTCAGCCAGACCCACGACCTCTGGCACGTGGTCACCGGCTTCGACACCACGGTGACGGGCGAGATCGGCCTGCAGGCCTTCCATCTCACCCAGTTCCCCTACCCCCTGGGGGCGGTGCTCACGGCCCAGGCCCTGGTGTCGGCCACCCTCGGGGCCCCCGAGCTGCTGCCGGAGCTGGTGGAGACGATCCGCACCGGGCTGCAGATGGGCCTGGAGGCCAGGCCCCTGTTCGCCCAGCGCTGGGAGGAGGGCTGGGAGCGGCCGCTGGTGGAGTGGCGCGAGGCACTGCAGCTGCGTCCCTTCGCCGAACGGGTGGGGCGGCTGTGAGCGGGAACGCCGTGAGCGGATCCCTGCTGCGGCGGCCGGGCTTCCGCTGGCTGTGGCTGGGCCAGACCCTCCTGTTCGCCGGCGTCCAGTTCTGGTTCGTCGCCGTCACCTGGCTGATGCTGCAGCGCACGGGCTCGGGCACCTCCCTGGCCCTGGTGCTGATGGCGGCGGCCCTGCCCCGGGGGCTGCTGCTGCTGCTGGGCGGCGTGCTCAGCGACCGCCATCCGCCCCGGACGATGGCGGTGCGGGCCGGCTGGATCCTGGCGATCGCCACCGGGGTGCTCACCCTGCTGGCCAGCCGCGACGCCCTCGACCTGGGCCCGGTGCTGGTGCTGGCGGCCGTGTTCGGGGCGGCGGAGGCCTGCCTCTACCCCGCCGCCCTGGCCCTGCTGCCCCGCCTGCTGGAGGACCGCCATCTCGGGCGGGCCCACGCCTGGCTCCAGGGCAGCGAGCAGATCAGCAACGTGGCCGGCCCCGCCCTGGCGGGGCTGTCCCTGGCCGTGGCCGGGGCGACGGCGGCCCTGGCCTTCGACACCGTTCTGCTGCTGCTCGCCGTGGGCTGCTTCGTGCAGGTGCGGCCTTCCTTGGCCGCGGCGGACACGGTCCCGACGGGGGGCCTGGGGCAGGGCCTGCGGGAGGGGATCGCCTTCGCCTGGGGCCACGGGGCGATCCGCACGGGCCTGACGCTGATCGCCATGATCAACCTGGCCGTGCTGGGCCCGGTGGTGATCGGCGTGGTGGAGCTGGTGACGCTGCGCTTCGGCGGTGGCGCCGCCAGCTACGGCTGGCTCCAGGCCGCCTACGGCGTGGGCGCCCTGGCGGGGGTCTGGTGGGCCGGCCGGTTCGGCGCCATCGCCCATCCGGGGGGCGCGCTGGGCTGGCTGTCGGCCGGGCTGGGGGCGGGCCTGCTGGGGCTGGCGGTGGCCGGCCAGTGGTGGACGGCGGCCGCCCTGCTGGCGGCGATGGGGATCGGCGGCGGCCTGGTGGGGGTGCTGGCCACGGCCTGGCTGCAGCGGGAGACCCCGGCACCCCTGCAGGGCCGGGTGATGGCCCTGGCCATGCTGGCCGGCGTCGCCTTCGATCCCCTGTCCCAGGCCCTGTCGGGGGTGCTGATCGACATCTCCCTGCCGGGGCTGTTCGTGGTCGCCGGGGGGAGCCTGTTGCTCACTGTGCCGTTTGCCTTGCGCAGTGCGGGGGGGTGAGGGGGCGGCATGGGTATCCACCTTGTGCTGGTTCGCGTTGCGGGACTTGAACTGCTCAAGGTGGGCGGGAGGGCAAGACTTGGGTATCGCTGGTTACAGGTGGTTATCGGACCCGTGAAAATTGCTAGAAAGCGAAAGTTGCTCTCGAAAGGCTGTGAAGAGATAGGGGTTTCCGGCAATCCTCACGGCCGCTCTTCAAGTGGTTCTTGGAAAGAGAGCAGATCGCAGGAGTGGTTCTGGGAACCGTGACATGTCGTGTTAGACCGTCTATGCTGTCTCTATGCTAATGATAAGCACGCAGTCCGCTAATCGCCCTTCGATGCAACTCCGTAAATACTGATTGACAGACATCTGCCATGGCATTTCAACTTCGAAGAAAGCAACCATTTAAGATTGAGACTCGCGGTCTTGGTTCAATGCTATTTCCGCCATTCTTGGCCGGGACACTAATTGCTTTTGACAAGTCCTTGGTCAACGGAGAGGCCAATCCGGAGGAGTTTGTCAGGTACTTTTGCGCAGATCAAGGACGCAAGCCCTGCCACAATGAAGCGGATATTTCCTTGCAGTATGAGAACGGTTCGACAATCGATATCACTGAAGTTACTACAGAAGATATACCTATCATCGCTGCCGAGTACTTGCGAGTCAATGAGACAGAAATGGCTTGGTATGCTTCGGGAGATGATATCGAAACCTCAGAGCCCAATAAGTGGCAGCCAGCTCAAATAGTAAAGCGCAGATCGAGCGAGAGCGATGTTGATTACTTCAGCCGTCTGGCTCAAGAATGCACCAATCAATCAGCTGCATCATGGAAGCGAATAAGCGAATCATTTAAGTCAATTACGGATATTGGCAAAGTCGGTCAATTCGCATTGGCAGACTTTAATGCTACTTTGAGCGCAAATCGGATTAAAGCCTTAATTAATTCTCCAGCCATGCATTTTAGGAACGTGGCGCCAATCCAATCCACTCCAAAGAATTTGGCACCTCAAGCCAATGACACCATAAAGAATAGCCTTGAGGAGTTGATTGGTGAAGTCCAAAAGGTGTCAAGCTTGATCGCTGAGCAGTGTGAAGCTGCACGGAACCAAAATATACAAACCGATCTTCTCATCGAAGCTTCAAATGAATCCTCATTGAATGCGGCTGAAAGTCTGAGAAAAGCAGACGCTAACTTGAAATGGGCAAAGAGAGGGGTATTCTTTGCTTCCATTCTAAGTCTACTCTCTCTGCTGCACTCCGTTCAGACTGCACACGAGCAAGGCTTGGGCGACACAACACGCGCCAAGGAGACTGCTCGGTTAATGAGCATTGCTTCTTCCTATCAAGATGCATTGATTTCTATTAGTAAATCCATTGACTCGATCAGCGATCAAATCAAGTTGTGGCCTGGCAAGAGTATAAAGTAATGCCCATAGAGGCAAGCTCATCACAAAGCGGTCTACCATCACTCACCCTACCCAGTGCTTGCATTAGGTCTTCAAGCAACGGGACCTGCGGGCGGGTGATGATGAGCGTTGGGCATTCCATCAGACACTAATGGCTAATCCAGATTTGGAGCTAGTTGATTTGCTCCCGATCAGATCCTCTTATCCAAACTCGGCAATATCCCAAGCGCTCTTGGAACATGGTATCGGCGAGCTCATCTCATCACAAGTCCACGAGTCTCATGAAGCATTGCTTGAAAAAATCATTAGCGATGAAGGCTTAGGCGCTACTGCTAGAGCAGTCGAAGAAGCACTAAAGGCTTCCGTAACTTATAAAAAGTGGCAGAGATTAATGCCGTATCTTCGGGATGTGCCGCAGATTAGAGCATATCGAATGGAGGAAACCGAAAATGATCTTTCTGGTGTCAATCTAGAAGTGCTATGCAATGGTGGCTTTCTTCAGGCAGGCCAAATCCTCTTTTGCGGAGGAATCTTCGTCTCAGAACAGGTGGTGATCTCGAATGGCCCAATGTCCACGACAATGCATCCAAGTGTCGCTCGGTGGCACGCCAAAATGGTGAATGGCCAAATTGCAATACTCAAAATCGCAGCTTCTCACTCGGTCCTTGGATTCGTGTATAGAGTGACGGGGAACCAGAAGTTCAAGCATGAATATGAGGTTCTGCTGCAGAATAATTTGCGACTCGTGCAGACTTCAATCTGCTGTGTCGGCGAATTTCAAGTCAGATCATATGATGTTCACCCATGTACTGCCTAAACTCCAAGTTAAGAAGGCGGGATTCCAAGGTGCCTCCTATGCCGCCGCCTCAGCCCACTTCTGATTTGGAGCGGTGTGCCAAAGTGCTATCGGCAAACAAGTAGTCTTCCATGGAGATTCCCAAGTGAATGCCAAGCCCTCTCTTCATGAGCGACTAGAAGATGCAGATCGGCGTGGTGGCTTAATCCCTTTTCTCCTTTTGCTTGATAAGGGTATCCGAAACAGGGAAGTCGCCCCCGCCTTGAGCGAGTTGAATAACTCAGGGAAAGTATCGCTGACCTCAGAGCATAATCTGAACGCTTTGCAGAGCTTGGATCGTAACGAGTTTTGGTCAGTTGTACATATATTTAACCAGATGATCCCCGAACTTGATTGTTCGTTTGGAGATGTACTGAGGTTGGTCCACACTCTTGTTTGTAAGGCTGGAAATGACGGCGCGGCAGGCAAGCCAAACATTTCACTGGTTAAATGGTGTAAAGCTAATCCGGATAAGGCTCAACTGATTGTTGAGGGTGCTATGTCTCTTGACCAGCTATGCCTATCACATTGTGTCTTTGCGATCCAAGGTCTTGGGAATATAGAACTAGCGTTCGAATTGGTGGGGCACTCAGATAAGGTTGTTGTAGCAGCGGGTCTGCGCTCTCTAGGAATGCTTGATCTGGGCAGTGAAGAATCCGCTAGGCGAGCCGTAGACCAATGCTGCCAAGCTATTTCTAATGAGAACGATAGGGATGTAAGAGCTTCTGCAATCGAGGCGGCTTTCTGTGCTTGGGAAAGGTCTAGTTCGTTGGGGTCATATCGTCAACAGGAGTTTGTTGGAGCCATTGTCAACGCAAATGTGGGTGGCGAGTTGGTTCAATTAGTAGCCAATCTCTTGTCGCATCCTAAAGGCGTTTCGGCTGAGAGCATCGATATAATCCTGGAGGCTCTCACTGGAGATATTTCAAACCCACAGGCATCTCTTCATTGGCTTGATGCCGCCTTGCATTCAAAAGATATTGATTGGAGCCTGACGAGAATCATTGATATCTTTACTGCCCAAATCCCGAAGCTCGAAGGTTCAATTGGGCCGATTCAGCTTGCAAATTTCTGTCAGTGGATATGGGACGATCCTGAAAACGCAGCTCAACTCTTTTCAAAATGGCTCATTAGTGGGCAACTTGAACTGTGTAGATTCCTTGCTGGTATGGTTGATGAATGTGGCGAGAAAAGCATGGTTGTGGAGCTTTCGAGAGCTAACTTGCCAAATGATCTGAACGATCAAGTCTTTTTGGCGCGGAAGTGTGTTGGTTTCCTTTGTCATAATCCAGTCACCGCCGTTTCCATTCTCTTGAGTATCGTAAAGCATGGCAAGATGATGGCGCGAGACGAAGCAGAGGAACTGATCTATGATCCTCTACTTCTTTGCTACAGTGTTTCTCTCCGAAGTTTCCTTGGTGAGCAAGGAAAAAATCCTTCTAAAAGGATCTCAAGTTGCATTGAGCGCCTACTAAAAAGGCACGACGATTATCTGGAAGGTCTTAAGAAGGCGGAACATTTGGTCGAACTACGCCCCACTATTGAGCAACGACGTGCCGCAGCGATTAAGGATCGTGAGTTCAATAAGGATATTCAGAAACAAGCGTATGAGAGATCAGTGCTAGTTTATTCGACTTCTCATAAGACTCTCCTTTACGGAAGGCAAAGCTTTTTCTTGGTACACGGGGACGATGGCAGTAAAGTTCCCAAAGTAATGCCATTATCAGAGTCTACATTTGGCGCCGAACTGCCGCGCTTGCACATACTAAACCCTGTGGGCTTTAGGGAGATGACCACGCTTCTTCGGATTGAGCCGAAGATTATGCAATGAAGATCATTCTTAAGGAGTACCTCGCATCCCTTAGAGAGCGTGGAGACTTAGATAAGTCTGTCTTGCCTAATCTTCTCTCTGAAATGGGCCTGCGCGTTTTGAACACACCAATGATAGGAACTAGGCAGAATGGTGTAGACATAGCGGCTGTTGGGAAAATTAAAGGCGACGATAAGCAGAGATATCTATACCTGTTCTGTATCAAGGCGGGAAACATCACTCGTAGCGACTGGTCAACGGGGGTTCAGGGTGTCCGTTCAGAGCTGGATGAAATTAGGGATGTGTATCTACGGAGCAACGTGGCGCGAGAGTACGCCGATCTTCCAATAAAAATCTGCCTATGCTGTGGAGGAGAACTAGAGGAGACTGCTCTTATGAACTGGGCAGGATACACTGATACGCACACGACGGATAGAATTAGCTACGAAGAGTGGAATGGAGATCGACTAGCTGATCTCATGATGCGATGCCTCTTGGCTCGTGAGCTTTTGGATGACGAGCCACGACGAAACTTCCAAAAGGCGGTGGCAATGGTCAATGAGCCGTCTGCTTGTTGCGACTACACTCGAACCTTTCTCGGAAACCTATTGCTAGATGAGCCTATATCTCAGAAGACCCAGCTACTTTCTTTACGCCAATCGTTCATCTGCCTACATGCCGTGATTTCTTGGGCGATTGAGGCAAATAACTTAGAAAGTACGTACAGGATATCCGAGCTTGGATTGCTGTACTGTTGGAACTCACTTCGGAAGGTAAAGCCATGGGAGAAGGCAAGTAAGCACAACTCTACGTTAATGCTAATTCTGGATCAGTTTTTACAGCTCTATCTCATGGCGTCTGAGATGTACTTTGAAAAAACGGCATATGCCCATTGTGAGACGCCGCACGCACTCTCTGTGGCTGTAAAATCACGAGAGCCTGTTGATGTCAACCTGGCAATGTATGAGCTCATGGGTAGATTGGCGATGCGAGGTATTTGGACTGACCATCTTTCCAAGGCTCTATCAGAAGCTGACTCAGGGCGCTGGAGAAATGCCCTAGTGGTGAGTACTATGCGCGCATTGAATACGATAGTCTCATTGATTAATACGAATCCAACTCTGAGCTCGCCGATTCGTGATGATCACATGATTGAAATTGCATTAGTTATGTATCTTGCGCAGTTGACGCACTCAGAGTCTCGTTTTCTCCCATGGTTAAAATGTATTTCTAGTCGAACAACCTTTGCTCTTATTGCGAATGCTCAGTATCCCACATGCCTGAGTGACTACGCCGATCTTCTAGTGCATCCAAAGAGCAAAGAACAATCTTATATTGACGAGGCATGCGTGGGCAGTATCTTGTATCCGTACATCTATTTCTGGATGCAGTACGTGGCCGATGAGCAGGAGCTGAACGCATTCACAGATCGGCTAAGCACCGTGATACCAAACTGTACCCATCAAGCATGGTTTCCGGACGAGGAATCCGATGAGCTAATGTGGTGTGGTGCCACGCATCATGGGATCTGCGTGCCCGATCTATCGCCTCAGAATGGCCTAGATGCATTGACGTTTACTTTAGATCAAGCTTTGGCAACCTGCACGGCAATAAGAACCAATAGTGCACTTGAGGCTGGATTTATACCTTTGTTCTTGGCTGCATGTAGGCACTATCGATTGCCTATTCCGCCAAGCTTCTGGTTTCTGCCTAAGTAGGCTCAATTCGCACATTTGCTATATCTCAAAGTGTTTCTTCGATGTGCCAAATGCTTGCCCGTGATTCAGTATGGCAAGTTACTTCATTTGGTAAGTCGCTTGCTCCGCTCTTGGTGTGCCGGTCGGCTGAGCAATGGGCGGATAGATGCGAAAGCTCTTTCAGTTATTGATGAAAATGATAAGCCACTCTATCATTTGCTGCTCTTAATGTGTTAGTCCTTTCTTTTCGGGAGGCGGTATAAAACTCACCCATTTTCCGCAGTCGCAATTACGCTTGCTAGCAGATATCCCAAGTCACGTTCTTCCACGCACATTGCCTTGGCTGCGAGTGTAAAAGATTACAATTCCGCTAATGCGTTTGCTGTTGGCCTCGAAGGAGGCCTGGCCGGCCTCGTAAAGAATGATTCTGATCGGCAAGTAAAATCGCTACATCTATCAACCTGCGCGGACCTTGTTGAAAGCGAACCAAGGACTGTGAAATTTACCTAGATGTGAAGTCTTTGCGGGGCCGAAGGAGACGCCGGCAAAGACCGCAGTTAGCGCCTAGGCTAAGATCAGTATCGCTGTGCAGTGCAACAGATGAGAGCTCTGAGGGTAATCGAGTATTATCCAGAGGATTGACTAGGGCCAGCTTCAATGGAGGCTAAGTCTGATTTTGGGGTCGAACTTCATGAAGTAAACTGGGTGATTTGGGAGACTCCTCCTTTCGCGTCTATTGTCACTTGGCCTGCTTCTCGAATCACAGGGATAGCGAGTGAAAATATGAGTTGATCTGTGGCTTTGTCGATTAGACAGATCTGGATTTTCTGTAATCAACGCGCTGAGGAGGACTGCGTGTGTTGCTGTTGTCCCTTGTTCTCCTCAATGAGATGGCTCATGAGCATGTCGGCCGCTCTGCTTCCAGATCAGCAGAGTGGTACGAGCTGCTATCTGTCACGATTGGCGCTTGCCCAGTTCTGGTTTGGGGGTGTTGCGAAGCGATTTCATGATCCTCCTAGCGTGTCAAGACACGGCATGAAGAGGTAAGCATGTCTAGAGGCGTCTAGGCGGATCTCGTCAGCGAAGCAATAGGTTAGAAGTCTTGTGCACCTATCTGCAGGCGAAGCTCCCGTTGATCGGCATCTAGTTGCCGTTCTTCTGAAACGATGAAGCGAGCTTTTGGTTGCAAGCGGAGCGCAGCGGTTACCCGTTAGGTCTTTGCATTAGCTCAGCTCCTGACTTCGCCTGCCACGGAGTGGCCCCCCACAACGACCACCCCTCCTGATCCCCCCCGGCCCCACCCCCTCCCCCATGGCCACCAGCGACTTCTTCCGCCCCGATTACACCTCGGCCCGTGAGGCGTTCCTGGCCGCCGCCCGTGGCACCGGCGCCCGGCTCAGCAGCCATGTCCTGCCCGATCACCGCGGCCCGGCCGGCGAGCCGCTCGCCATCGATGCGGCGGCCCTGGGCCCCGCCGAGCCTGAGTCCCTGCTGCTGCTGATCTCCAGCACCCACGGCGTGGAGGGCCTGGCCGGATCCGGTTGCCAGGTGGGCGTTCTGCTGGATGAACTCCACGGCGCCCTGCCGGCCGGCGGCAGGGCGCTGCTGATCCATGCCCTCAACCCCCATGGCTTCGCCTGGCTGCGTCGCGGCAACGAACACAACATTGATCTCAACCGCAACGGCCTCGACTTCCGCGGCCCCCTGCCCGAGAACCCGGCCTACGACGCCCTCCACGACGCCCTGCTGCCCGGCGACTGGGACGGGCCCGAGCGGCAACGGGCCGACGCCGTGCTGGAGGCCTTCATCAATGGGCAGGGGATGGCCGCCTACCAGGCGGCGCTGCAGCGCGGCCAGTACACCCATCCCACCGGCCTCTTCTACGGCGGCAGCCGCCCCAGCTGGTCGCTGTCCACCCTGGAGAAGATCCTCACCGAGCACCTGGGCCCGGCCTGCCGCCGCCTGGCGGTGATCGACCTGCACACCGGCCTGGGCCCCTGGGGCTACGGAGAGCTGATCGGCAGCGGCAGTACCGACGACGACTGGGACCGGCTGCAGCGCTGGTATGGCCCGGAGGTCACCCGCCCCGGCCAGGGCCCCTCCAGTTCGTCGGTGGTGTCGGGCTCGGTGCCGGTGTTTCTGCGCCGCATGTTCCCTGCGCTGGAGCTCACCTACCTGGCCCTGGAGTTCGGCACCCGGCCGATCGATCAGGTGCTGGCGGCCCTGCGCGCCGATGCCTGGCTGCACGCCGTGCCCGATCGCCCCACCCCCCACCGGGAGGCGATCCGCCGCCAGGTGCGCGACGCCTTCCTGATCGACAGCCCCGCCTGGCGGGCCGCTGTGTACGGGCGCTGCGCCGATGTGGTGCTGCGGGCTTGCCGGGGGCTGGGGGGGTGAGCGAAGCCCTTGATGCCCTGTCATCCAACCCTGCGTACCTTTTTCTAGCGCAATGAGAATGTGCCCGCTTCTCTGGCGGATGTTGGATGGGTTGCCGCCGCGGTGAGGCCGTTGCCGGCGTGCCGGCCCCTCAGACGCGCTCCAGCACCTCGTGGCTGGCGGAGACCCAGGCGCCGGTGGCGTCATAACGGCGGATCAGGCGCTCCATCCGGCCCGGGGCCGGCAGCCAGCCGCCCACCAGCTCGAAGGCCGCCCGGTGGCTCACCTGCTCCGGCAGGCGCACGAAGCCGCCATCGGGCAGCAGTCGCAGCGCCGCCAGCTCCGCGGGCCCCAGCTCCAGCTGCACGTCGCTGGTGTCGGACTCGCTCCAGTCGGCGCTGATCGTGGCTGACTGGCCCTGCCAGTGGCCCAGCAGCTGCTCGGCGTTGGCGCGCGCGGCCTCGGCGGCTTCGCTGCCGGCGCGGAACTCGCGGATCAGCACCAGCTGATCGAAGCGGCCGTCGGGGCTGTACAGCTGCACGATCCGGTGGCGCCGGTCGGCCCCGATGAAGCCGAACTCACCGCCGAAGACCGTGTTCGGCGCCACCTGCAGCGACCCCTTGTTGAACGCCCCGGAATCGAAGAACACCACCTGGCGCCCGAGGGTCCGGTAGTCCTGCTCCATGGCGCGGCTGGGCTCGCCCGCCCCCGGCGCCGGTCCGCCGCCCGTGGCGATCGCCGTGCCGGCGGGCCAGCGCTCCAGGCTGAAGCGCACCAGGCGGTCGTCGTCGTCGCCCGCCGCCAGCGTCAGCACCGACGGATGGCTCTCCAGCACCTCGCCGCCTGCGCTGATCGTGGTGAAGCTGCCCCGCCACTCCCCCAGGTTGCGCAGAAAGTTCTGCCATTGGCTGGCCATGGGGAAGGGCGGCAAAGGGGCGATGGTAGGCAGCCCGCCGTGGCCGGCGAGCCTGGGCGCCGGGGTGGGGAGCAAGCGGGGAATCGGCCGGCCTTCCGGTGCCCTTCTTCTGCAACGAAGACTGGGCCTGTGCATCTATTCCGATGTGGTGCTGCGGGCCTGCCGGGGGTTGGCTGCCATCGGCCCCTAGGGGCAGCTGCCTGCCGTTACTTTGGCTCGAAAATGGGGCATCACCTCTTCGGCAAACAGCTCCAGATTTCGCTTCGTCTGCGCATGCGGCAGGCTGCCGAATTGCATGATGGCGCAGAGATGGCCGATCCCCAGCCGTTGCTCAAACTCCGCCAGACGCTGACGGACCGTCTCGGGTGACCCCACCAGGAACATGCCGAGCTTGTCGACGGCCTCCAGGGAATGGTTAGCCATCAGCGTTTCGCGGCTGGTGATCAGGAGCGTTTTGAGGGAGGACACCGACGTGTAGCCCGGTGGCAACAACATCTCGTTGGTCATGCGCAGAAACTTGTTGAAGAACGCCTCGATGTGGGGCTTGGCTTCTCTTCGGGCGATTGCATCGGTTTCTGCCACGTAAATGGGCAGGGCCATGCCCAGCTGGTCGGAGCTCGCGGTATAGCCGTACTCCTCGGCACAGTTCCGGTAGGTGTCCATGAGGCCGCAGGCCACATCGACGTTGCTATAGACATTCAGATAGACATACTTCCGTTTGGGATCGGAGGCCCAGCGAATGGTTTCCAGGCTGCCTCCGGAGGGAATCCAGACGTCGGGATGGGGCTGTTGGAAAGGACGCGGCCATAGATTCACATAGTTGTAGCTGTAATGCTTTCCTTCAAACGGAAACGGACCCTCTTCCGTCCAGGCGCGGATGATCAGATCGTGCGCTTCATGGAAACGCTCCAGGGAATAGGTGGGATTGACGCCGGTGGCGTGATACTCAACACCAATCCCTCGGACGAACCCGGCAATGAAGCGTCCGCCGGTGATGTTGTCGAGCATGGCGTATTCTTCCGCCACGCTGAGGGGATTGGACAGCAGGGGCAACGCACGCCCCAGGATGCAGATCTTGCCTCGCTTCACGCTTCTGGAGAGCGCCCCCGCCATCACGGCCGGTGTGGGCATCAGGCCATAGGCCGACTGGTGATGCTCGTTGACGCACACACCATCAAAGCCGAGCTCATCGGCTAGTTCCAGCTCATCGAGATAGCGGTTATAGAGCTGATGGCCAATTTGGGGATCGTAGTAAGTGTTGGGCAGCACCAGGCTTGCCGAGATGTGCTTCTCGACGTAATCCAGATCGAGCGCCCCATAGGGCATCAAATGAAAGGAATAGAACTTCATGCGGATGCCTTGGCAGTGAATGCGTCCAGATGCTCGAGGTAGCGATCGGTGGCTTCCAGCATCGGGAAATGGCCGCAGTCCCTGTAGAGATGGAGCTGGGCGTGGGGGATCATGGCGTGGTAGCCGTGGGCATAGGCCACGGGGAAAAGTCTGTCGTTCTCACCCCATTGAATCATGGTTGGCATCGTCAGCCGATGCAACCATTTACGTAGATGGGGGTTGTGAAAGCGAGGATGCCAGGCCAATCGCGCCGACATCTGTCTGGCTTTCAACATCAGCTCGATATCACGTTCGCTCGATGGCTTCTCCCGCATGGTTTCCCTGGCCTGCGGATCAACGATCAGCTGGCCGATGGTGTCGTCCGGGTTCCACAGGAAGGCATCCCCCATCGGGCAGCCGTCAACACGGATGCCGGCTGCGGCACACAGGCTCAGGCTCTTGATCCGTTGCGGCTGCATCACGGCAACTTCCGCTGCCAGCCAGCCGCCCAGGCAGTGGCCGGCCAGGTGGCAGCTCTCGATCTGCAACGCATCCAGGACATCGAGGTAAAAGAGGGCCAGATCGGCCATGCCGTCGATCCATTCCCCTGACCCCGAGGAGCCAAAGCCGGGATGGTCGGGCAGGATCACATCGTGGTGCTCCGTCAGCCTGGACAGCACGCTTTCCCATGAGGCTCGCCCATCCATGCCATGCAGGAGCAGGAGAGGTTCGCCTTTGCCGCCACGCTGATAGAAGACTTGGCAGCCTCGAATGTCGATGTGATGTTCCGTGATCATGGGGCTATTCGGGCCTGCTGTCATGGGTCAAGTCCCGATAAAGCCGGTGGTGCCGCTCGACGGGATCCTTCCATGAGAAGCGCCTGCAGACGTCCAATCCGTTCCTGACCATGGCCTCCTTGGCGAAGTCTGACATCGTCATGAACCTGTGGATGGCGTTCTCGATGGCCTCGGCGCTTAGTCCGTCTGTCCGGATCGCGCACGTGTCATCGAGGTAGTCATTCATCCCCCCGGCAAAAGAAGCGATCAGGGGTGTGCCGCAGGCCAACGCCTCGAGTCCAACCAGGCCGAATGGCTCATGGATGCTGGGGAAGATCACGGCGTCGGCCGCTCGGATGATGTTGAACTTGTCATTCCCTGCGGTGAAAGGGATCCGGTGTAAGTTATCGCGTTCGCGTGCCAGGTTCTCAAGCCGTTGATACAAGTCCGGATTCGAGCCGGCTTCTCCTCCCATCACGATCAGGTCGACGCCGCTCGGCAATCGGACATCGAGCAGCCGCCCGACATTCTTCATCGTATCGATGCGCCCGAAATACAGGAGTTTCGTGGGGTTCGTGCCAGGAAGTCTTTTCTCTTCGAATGGAATCGACTGCACGTCCTCCAGATGGATCCCGTGGGGGATCACCTGCGAATCGTGCGGTCCATGGAGCCGTGTCTGATCGCTCCGGTTCAGGAAAGTAGCCATGTCTGAGCATTGAATGCTTTCCCGCTCCAGTCGTTCAATCTCGGCAACGATCGCCTTGTCGACTGGCGGAGCCGCCATCGACTCCTTCGCCAGATCCTCCAGCAACAGGGTGTAACTCAATTGGGTTGTGTACACCGATCTGATGTTGCCTCCCCAGTAGCTGGCTAAGGCATTGCCGACCGGGATGGACGTCCAGTCCTGCATGTGGATGATATCGGGCCTCCTCAGGTTCTTGATCCCATAGATGATCTGTATGGGGGCGTTCATCAGGGTCTGAACGATAAAGTCACTGCCCAGGACATCCCTGTATCCGCAGGAAAACACCTCGATCTGATCGGTGATCGTCTGATGGCCATAGTTCCATCGCAAATCCAACACCTGGATCCTGATGGACTTGTCTGCCTGGGCCAGGCCTTCAATGATTTCCTTGACAGAGCTCCCCATGCCGCAGGAGGCCCTGAAGGGGTTGTCACACAGGATGAAGAGGAGATTCATGCTCTCAAGCCAGGCGGTCCGTTGGATCTGGATGTCGCCCAGCGGATGTTAGATGGGCGTTTGCCATCGAACCCAGGCGGAGCACGAAGGAGAGCCTGAAGACGATGATGCAGGCTTCCGGAAGACTGTAACCGAATGCCATGGGGCTCGCCATGAACTTCGCCATCGGTGCGTTCAATCCAACCCTGATCGTTGTGCACAGGGTGTCCGTGACTTGAGATTCGATTCCTGTGGTTGCGAACAGTGCCAGACCACCGTGTATGAGGATGTTGATCCTCGTACAGTCCTGGAGTTCGGCACCCCGCCCATGCGTTCCCCCCTGGCGGCCCTGTGCACCCTTGTCGCCGCCGGCGCCGCCCTGGCTCTCCCGGCCATCCCGGCAGCCCATGCCCAGGCCGCCTGGCAGAGCTGCAGCTTCAACGGCCGCGCCGAAGCCTGCCTGGTGGCGGGCGGCTCCACCGCGTTCACGGTCACCTTCCGCTCCGATGGCAAGCAGATTGAGATGGAGAAGGTGGGCGAGCCCTGGTCCTGCGGCCAGCGTGATCAGGAGGAATGCGGCAAGTTGCTGATCACCGAGCCCAGCAATGGCCGCACCACCCTGGCCGCCTACCGGCAGACCTCCTCGTCCCTCCTGGTGCGCAGTGAGCGGGGGAACACCTACACCATTCCCTTCTGAATTAGCCTGTCCACGCTTGAATCACCTTCCAGTGACGACTCCGGAATCCCCCAGGCCCCCCTTTCCCCCCTTCGATGCCGAAACGGCGGCGAAGAAAGTGCGAATGGCCGAGGATGCCTGGAACGGCCGTGACCCGGAACGGGTGGCGCTGGCCTACAGCCCGGACAGCGTCTGGCGCAACCGGGCCGAGTTCGTCAGCGGCCGGGAGGCCATCCGGCAGTTTCTGACCCGTAAATGGGCCAAGGAGCTCGACTACCGCCTGATCAAGGAACTCTGGGCCTTCCATGGCAATCGCATCGCCGTGCGTTTTGCCTACGAATGGCACGACGATTCCGGCCAATGGTTCCGTGCCTACGGCAACGAAAACTGGGAGTTCGATGCCCGGGGCTTCATGCACACCCGCATCGCCAGCATCAACGACCTGCCGATCAAGGAGAGCGAGAGGAAGTACCACTGGCCGCTGGGTCGCCGCCCCGACGATCACCCGGGCCTGTCCGATCTGGGCCTCTGAGGCCGCGCGGCCCCCGCTGCCGATCTGTCGGTGCGAGCGCGCCGGCCGGGGAATCGGTAGGCTCCGCCCACTGATACGTGGCGCGGGATGGAGGAGAAACTCGTCTTCGTGAGTGTGGGCGCCACCGCCACACCGGAGCAGGAATCCTTCGTGCGCCTGATTGAAGATCGCCTGCGCAGTGAATCCCTGAGTCCTAAAACCGTCGGCCGCAACACCTTCAGCGCCGACGCACCCTTGAAGGCCATCACCGAGCTGATGGAGCATTGCTCCGGGATCGTCGTCATCGCCCTGGAACGCTCCTACTTCCCCGCCGGCCTCGACAAGCGCGGCGGCCCGCGTCAGGGCAGCCTTGCCGACGTCCGACTGCCCACCCCCTGGAACCACATCGAGGCGGCGATGGCCTACACCAAGCACCTGCCCTTGCTCGTGATCGTGGAGGCAGGGCTGAAGGCCGAGGGGCTGCTGGAGCCCGGTTACGACTGGTACGTCCAGACCGTCCCCCTGGAGGCAACGGCGCTGGCCTCCAACGAATTCAACGGCGTGCTGGCCGACTGGAAGGAGAAGGTGCTGGCCCTCAAGCCGGGGGGCGACGCCCCCCCTTCGCGTGGTCCCCGGGCCCTCAACCCGGCCGAGCTGTCGATCGCCGACCTGGTCGGCGCCCTGCGGCCGGTGCAGCTGTGGAGCGTGGCGATCGCCCTGGCCGGTCTGCTGGCGGGGGCCTTCAGCCTCGGCGCGCGCCTGGTTCCCCCCATGAAGGACACGCCCCCGCCCGCCCAGGGCGTTCTGCCGCCAAAGCCTCAGGCCGGGGACACCTCCGGGCGCGGCTGAATGTCCGTGCCGAAGCTTTCCTCCTGATACACCAGGCCGCAGTTCCGCCTGATCCAGTGGGGATTCGTGCCCCGTTCCTCCACAAGGGAGGGGATGCGATGGCCGTTCCAGGCATACCAGCGCAGCGGGAAGCCCGAGACATGGGTGCGCCCGGCCATGGCGTCGTGAATCATGCAATCAGGGATGTAGAAACCGTCGCTCTGGGTGGTCAGGAACTTCAGCAACTCCTGGCAGCCCTTCCGGGTGATGCTGAAGGCGTGCATGCAATAGAGCGGCCCCTGCACCACATCGCCCAGCCGACGGGAGGGCCAGGGCCAGGCGCTCTGGCTCAGGCGTGTGAGTGTTCGGGAGCGATTCAACCGCCGGGCTGGATGCAGGCGGGGCAGGGCGTCGTACTGAATCTGGGAGCCGAGGAAGAGCAGGTCGCAGTGGCGGGGCGTTCTGCTCAGGAACGCCGGTGCCAGCTGGTGCCACGACCGGGAGAAGCGGATGTCGTCCTCGAAGATGCAGGCCCGTGGATACCCCTGATCGATGATGTGCTGGAGAAGCGTCAGATGCGAAACGGCGCAGCCCTGGGCGCCAGACTGGCTGAGAAAGTGTTCGCGATCCGCCAGTTGATCGATGCCGAACCGTTTCAGCTCCTGCCTGACGTTTCCCTTCGCACCATCAAAGGCCGACCAGCGATGTGTGTCCGTGAATCCTGCCCATTCCAGTTGCCTGCGACTGTTCTCCCACCGATCCGGCCGGCGATCGAGATTGACCACAAAGGCAGGTCCGTTGAGTAAGTCCTGCCAGGAAAGTTTGGCCATGCATCAATGCGGCGTGGAAGCAGGCCCTCCATGGGGCGTGCGGGGATGCCTCATTGAGAAGAATGTTATCATCGCCATCCGGATCTGATTGGCATTGGATGAACGCCCCCGTACGCCGCACTGACGTACAGCACGGCGACGTCGGGCAGGCCAGCCCGGGCGGCTCCCCGGTGCTCCCCCTGGTCACGGTCGTCGTGGTGTTCCGCGAACGGCACAGCTTTGCCTCCCGCTCGCTGCGCTCGCTCCTGGAGCACAGGGATTACCCCTTCGCCCTGCATTACCACGACAGCCAGTCCCCGCCCTCGGTGCGCCGGGAGCTCGAAGCGGCCGAGGCCCGCGGGGAGCTGACGCTGTTCACGGCAGGAAACGGCACCCCCAACCAGCTGCGCAACCAGGCGCTGCAGGCGGTGACGACAAAGTACGTGTGCTTCATCGACAACGATGTGCTCGTCACCAAGGGCTGGATCGAGACCCTGGTGGCCACGGCAGAGCGAACCGGAGCGGGCATCGTGTTCCCTCTCTATCTGATGGGTGAGTTGTCGGAGGATCGCATCCACATGGCCGGAGGCAAGAACCATCTCTCGGAGAACGATGGCCAGATCGAATACAACGAAGAACACCTCTTCGCCAACGCCCCAGCCTCCCGCATCGTCGGCACTCTCCAGGGGGGAGACTCCGATTTCGGCGAGTTCCACTGCATGCTGCTCAGCATGAAGATGCTCCAGGAGGTGGGCCCCCTTGATGAGGCCTACCTCCAGGTGAACGAGCACATCGACATCGCCATGGTGGCCAGGCAGGCGAACTACCGGGTCATCTTCGAGCCGAAGTCCGTTGTCAGCTATGTGTACGCCAACGCCCAATCCCCCTACTGGCTCTGCGATATCGAGCCCTTCCGCAGCCGCTGGAGCCATGAGCAGGCGGCCCGGGACGTGGCCTACCTGTCCAGCAAGTGGAAGCTGCGCTCCCTCCAGAGCATGACCTCCTTCCTCAACCGCCAGATCGGCAGCATGGAGCTGGTGCACCCCCGCACCCAGGGGCCTGCGGCGGCGGCGGCCGAGGCCGTGGATAACCACGCCTATCCCTACGTCCACTCGTTCCCTCTGCTGGTGCGGCAATGCCTGGCGCAGGGCCATTCCCGCAAGGAGATCGCTGAGCTGAACAGGGTGTTCGATGTCGCCGCCGAGCTTCACGGCGGTTCCTTCCGGGGCTCCAAGAAAACCTTCCAGGAGCATGTCGTCCGGGTGGCCAGTGTCCTGGTCGTGCACGGCGCCCCCTTCGATCTGGTCAAGGCCTCCCTGCTGCACGCCGCCTACATGGCCAACACCTCCTCCGGCCGCCATCTGGCCCCCACCGAGCGGAACCGGGCCCTGCTGCGGGAACTGGTGGGCCGCAAGGTCGAGGCGATCGCCCATGCCTACGCGGCCGCCAGCGCCGCGGGCACCCGCGAGGCCCCGCCGGTGATCGAGGAAATGCCGATCGTCAGCGCCCAGGCCAGCGTCGTGCGGATCGCCAACGACATCGAGGATCTGCTCGACCATGCCGCCCTGCTGGAGCGCAAGTCGCTCCAGCACTTCGCCCGGGTTCATGCCTCCCACGGGCCCGTCGCCGAGGCCTGCGGCTACAAGGCCATGGTGGCGGAGTTCGCCGAGCGCATCCGCCTGGCGGAGGCGGCCCTGGCGCCGGGTTCCCAGGATCCGGCGGCGGAGGCCTGGCTGATCAAGCTGCTGCGGGAGCGTTCCCCCTACCCCCTGCTGGAGTCCCATTCGCTGGCCACGCGGTCCCGCCGGCTGGCGGCCCGCGTCGTGCGCAAGCTCCCCAGGCAGGGCATTCCGCTGCAGCTCAAGATCGCGGCCAGAAAGGTCCTCAGCCCCTTCGGGCTGGTCTGACCCGACCCCGCTGGATCAGGCGGGCCCAGCCCCCTGGCGCTCCAGCACCCCCACGCAGCGCCCGCACAGGGTGGGATGGTCCGGGTGCTGGCCGATGTCGCTCTCGTGGTGCCAGCAGCGCTCGCACTTGTGGCCCGCCGCCCGCGCGATCCGCACCCGCACCCCCTCCTCCTCGGTCTCCGCCAGGGTGGCCTCCGCCGGCGCAGGCCCGCCGACCCGCAGGGCCGAGACCAGCAGCCAGTCGGCCAGGTTGTCGACCTCGGGGTGGGGGCTGGCTACCACCAGGGCCAGGGCCTCCCGCAGCGGGGCCGCCTCCGGGCCGGCCTCCACCAACTCCAGCTGCACCTGGGCCTCGAGGGAGGCGCCCAGTTCCCCCCGGCCCCGGCAGCCCTCCAGCACCCGGTTCACCTGGGCGCGCAGCTCCAGGATCCGCTGCATCGGCGCCGCCAGCTCCAGCGCCGCCCAGCTCTCCGGCACCGTGGGCCAGCCCCGCTCGAACACCGAGGCCTCGGCCACCGGGTAGGGCAGGTTCTGCCAGATGTCCTCGGCCATGTGGCAGAGCACCGGCGCGATCAGGCCCGCCAGCCGCTCCACCACCAGGTGCAGCACGGTCTGGCAGCTGCGGCGCCGGAAGTCGGCGGCCGCACTCACATAGAGGCGGTCCTTGGCGATGTCGAGGTAGACGTTGGACAGGTCCACCACGCAGAAGTTCTGCAGGGCCTGGAAGAAGCGGTAGAACTCGAAGCGCTCGAAATCGGCGCTCACCTCTTCGATCAGGCTGGCGGTGCGCTGCAGCATCCAGCGATCCAGCAGGGGGAGATCCGTGATCGGCACGGCATGCTCGGTGGGCACGAAATCGTGCAGGTTGCCCAGCAGATAGCGGGCCGTGTTGCGCACCTTGCGGTACACGTCCGCCAGCTGCTTGAGGATGCCCGGTCCCAGGGGCACATCGGCGGAGTAATCCACCGAGCTCACCCACAGCCGCAGCACGTCGGCGCCGTAGGGCGGCTCCTGTTTCTCGTTCTTGCCCCCCTCCACCAGCACGATGGGGTCGACCACGTTGCCGAGGGACTTGCTCATCTTGCGGCCCTTCTCATCGAGGGTGAAGCCGTGGGTGAGCACCCGGCGGTAGGGGGCCGTGCCGTTCACCGCCACCGAGGTGAGCAGGCTGCTCTGGAACCAGCCGCGGTGCTGGTCGGAGCCCTCCAGATAAAGATCGGCGGGACAGCCGAGCCCGCGGCCCTCCAGCACGGCGGCCCAGGAGGAGCCCGAGTCGAACCAGACATCCATCGTGTCGGTGCCCTTGCGCCACTGGTCGGCCTGGTCGGCCCAGGCGGGCGGCAGCAGGCCGGCCTCGTCCCGCTCCCACCAGACATCGGCGCCGTGCTCGGCGATCAGCGCCTCGGCGTGGGCCAGGGTGTCGCCGTTGAGCAGCACCTCGCCCGTCTCGCGGTGGTAGAAGACCGGGATCGGCACCCCCCAGGAGCGCTGGCGGGAGATGCACCAGTCGCCCCGGTCGCGCACCATCGCCTCGATGCGGTTGCGGCCGCTGGCCGGCAGCCACTCCACCGCCGCGATCGCCTCCAGGGCCTGGGCCCGGAAGCCGTCAACGGAGGCGAACCACTGTTCGGTGGCCCGGAAGATGGTCGGTTTCTTGGTGCGCCAGTCGTAGGGATAGCGGTGCTCGTAGCGCTGCTCGGCCAGCAGCAGCCCGGCGTCCCGCAGGGCGGTGATGATCGCCGGGTTGGCGTCCTTGAGCACGTTGAGCCCGGCGAAGGGGCCCGCCTCGGCGGTGAGGGTGCCGGCCTCGTCCACCGGGCAGAGCACCGGCAGGCCGTACTTGTTGCCGGTGTGGAAGTCGTCGACGCCGTGGCCCGGGGCCGTGTGCACCAGGCCGGTGCCGGTCTCGGTGGTGATGTAGTCGCCGCCGATCACCACCGGGCTGGTGCGATCCAGCAGCGGATGGCGGTACAGGATCCCCTCCAGCTGGGCCCCCTTGAGGGTGAGCAGGGGTTCGAGCGGGCGCTCCAGGCTGGTGCGCAGCTGCTCCACCAGCTGGGAGGCCACCACCAGGTAGCGGGGGGTGCCGCCGTTGGTGGTGCCGTCGCGGCAGATGGCGTAGTCGAGCTGGCCATTCACCGACACCGCCAGGTTGGCCGGCAGGGTCCAGGGGGTGGTGGTCCAGATGGCCACGAACAGCTGTTCCCGGTGGGCCGCATCGGTGGGTCCGGCGATGCCGGCGGCCGCCAGCAGCCCGGCCACCGGTTCCGGCAGCTCCACCACCGGGAAGGCCACGTAGACGCTGGGGGAGGTGTGGCCGTCGGGGTACTCCAGTTCGGCCTCGGCCAGGGCGGTGCGGGAGCTGGGGCTCCAGTGCACCGGCTTGAGGCCCCGGTAGATGTGGCCCGCCAGCACCATCTTTCCGAAGACGCCGATCTGGGCGGCTTCGTAGGACTTCTGCAGGGTCAGGTAGGGCTCGTCCCAGTCGGCCCAGATGCCCCAGCGCCGGAAGCCGCTCTTCTGGCCCTCCACCTGCTCGAGGGCATAGGCGTGGGCCCGGCGCCGCAGGTCGATGGGGGTGAGCTGCCGCCGCTCCTCGCTGCCCAGGCCCTGCAGCACCTTCAGTTCGATCGGCAGGCCGTGGCAGTCCCACCCCGGCACGAAGCGGGCCCGCCGCCCCTGCAGCAGGGCGTGCTTGTTGATGATGTCCTTGAGGATCTTGTTGAGGGCATGGCCCACGTGCAGGGCGCCGTTGGCGTAGGGCGGGCCGTCGTGGAGCGTGAAGGGGGCGCCCGGGTTGCCGCGGCTCAGCCGTCCGTAGAGATCGTGCTCCTTCCAGAAGGCCTGCAGTTCGGGCTCCCGCACCCGGGCGTTGGCCCGCATCGCGAAGGGCGTCTGCAGCAGGTTGAGCGTGTCCTTGTAGGACGCCGGGCTTGCCGTCACGTCGCCGGAGCGCGAGAAGGCTGGATTATCCCGCCTCGCCGAGACCCTCCTCCGGCTGCGGCGTCACGGGCTCGGGCGGGGCCTCCGGGACCGCTTGCTCCAGCAGGGCGTCGATCGCCTCGAAGTCGCTGACCACAAGTGGCTCCTCGCCGGCCGTCTCCGTCACCACGGCGGGCTCGGCGCCTGAGGCGGCGACAGCCTCCGCTTCGGGCCGCACCCACTTCTTGGTGCTGGCGGGGCGGGTGGCGCGCCGTTCCGCCAGCCAGGCCCCCAGACCGCTGGCCATGCCGCCGGCCAGCTGCAGCAGCCGCGCCAGGGAGGCGCCGAGCTGGCTGAGGCTGGTCTGCCAGCGCTCCAACGACCAGAGCCGCTGGCGCTCCTCGTCCGTGAGCAGGCGCCAGCGGGCCTGGCCCACCTCCACCCCGAGCCGGCCGATCAGCAGGCCGCCGCACAGCACCGCCAGCATCGGCGCGCCCGTGAGCCGCTCGGCGCTGGTCACAAGCACCAGGCCCAGCAGCAGCACCACCGCCCCCCAGACCGAATCCCTCGCCCGGCTCAGTTCGGAGGCCAGCAGGGGCAGCAGCAGCAGCAACAGCCCCAGCAGCAGGGCCAGGAGGCCTCCGAGGGTGGCAAGCATGGCCGGGGCGACGTCTGGCGCCATTCTGGGCGGTGACCACCGGATGGCCGATCCCGCCGGATGGCGCCGGCCGACCTGTCTAGAGTCCAGCAGGCGCCCACCTGGCGGAATTGGTAGACGCGCTGGATTTAGGTTCCAGTGGCTCAGGTCGTGGGGGTTCAAGTCCCCCGGTGGGCATTCCCCCTGATCGGTAGGAGGTGGCGTCTTCGCGGACACACCTACGCTGCCCATCAACGGAATCGCCGACATGAAGAGCCCTCTCCGCCAGCTCACGGCGCTGCTCCTGGGTGCAGGCTCCCTCCTGGCGGCGGCGGCTCCGGCCCGGGCCCTCGAGGAAATCCAGCTCAGCCTGCCCCTGCTCGAGACGGCGTTCACCATCCAGCTCAGGGAACTGAGGGATCAGCGCAGCCTGCTCTCCGGCGACAGTGACCTCGCCGAGCTGGATCGGGCCACCAACGGCGCCATCGGCCGCCGGCTGGTGGAGGCCTTCCAGACACCCCTGCCCCTGCCGGTCAAGGCCTTCGCCGAGCAGTCGGTGGGTTCGCCCCTGGTCAACCAGGTGCTGCTGCTGATCTCTTCGGTGGTGCTGGTCGAGGGGGTGCGCCAGCCGCTGGACTCCAGCCAGCTGGCGACCTCCCTGGAGAGCAGCCAGGCCAAGGGCAGCCTCAACCTGCTGGAGGTGCTCGAGGCCCTGCCCGGCAAGAGCGCCTCGGTGGATCTGCAGCGGGTGGTCTTCGCCATCGATCGACTCGCCAACCAGCAACGCCAGGGCAACGACCTGGTGACCTCGATGCCCGCCGCCGGCATCAGCCCGGCCCTCAGCCAGGCCGGCCCGCTGGCGGTGAAGCGTCAGGAGCTGGCGATCCCCGTCAGCCATCGCCCCAAGCCCCTGCAGGTCGTCACGATCCAGCCGGAAACCGGCGCCAACGGCCGCCTCGTGCTGATCTCCCATGGCCTCTGGGACTCCCCCGAAAGCTTCGAGGGCTGGGGCAAGCACCTGGCCAGCCATGGCTACACCGTGCTGCTGCCCCGCCACCCCGGCAGCGACAAGTCGCAGCAGCAGGCCATGCTCTCCGGCGAGGTGCCGCCCCCCAAGCCGGAGGACCTGAAGCTGCGGCCGATGGACATGACCTCCGCCATCGATGCGGCAGCAGCGGGCAGCCTGGGGCTGCCGGCCGGTCTGCGCACCGATGCCGTTGTGGCGATGGGGCAGTCCTACGGCGCCACCACGTCGCTGCAGCTGGCCGGGGCCCGGCCCAGCGCCGCCCTGCTCAACCGCTTCTGCAAGGACGTCACCAATCCGGCCCGCAACGTCAGCTGGGTGCTGCAGTGCAGTTTCCTCACCTCCGCCGACCAGGCGGGCCTGGCCGACCCCCGGGTCAAGGCGGTGGTGGCGGTCAGCCCGCCGATGTCGCTGCTGTTCGATCAGGGCTCGGCCAAGGCCATGAACGGCCGGGTGCTGCTGGTGAGCGGCAGCCGCGACTGGGTGGTGCCCTCCGGGCCCGAGGCCCTCAGGCCCATGGCGCTGGAGGCGCGCAATGCCGGCGGCGGCCACCGGCTGGTGCTGGCCAAGGATGGCGACCACTTCAACCTGCGCTCCTCCTATGAGCAGGGCGGCGGCGCCCTGCGGGGTCTGCTGCTGGCCTGGACCGACGGCGCCTTCGCCGCCGGTGCCGCCGCGGCCCCGGGTCCGGACGCGCCCCCGCTCATGCCCCCCGATGGCTGGGGTGCCACGGAGTTCCCCCTGGTGGATGTCACCGCCAACCTGCGCACCCTGCCGGTCGCTGCCAACCAGCCGTGATGGCGCCGTCCCGGATCCTGTCGCGCCGACCGGGCGGGTTCCGTAATCTGGGTCCTCCTTCGGGGATCCGGACCTGGCCCAGGCCATGACAGACACGCTGGCACCCACGTCCGCCCCCGTGGCTTCCACCACGCCCGTGCCTCGGCTCAGCGTCCCCCGGGAGTACCTGGATCCCCCCGCCGCCTGGAACCCCACGGTGGGCCTCTTCCTGGCCGGTTACGGCCTGGCGGCCCTGACGATCTGGGGCTGGTTCGTGGGCGGCTGGCCCCTGCCGCCCCTGCTGGCCCTGGGCTTCCTGGCCCTGCACCTGGAGGGCACCGTCATCCACGACGCCTGCCACAACGCCGCCCATCCCAACCGCATCTGGAACGCGGTGATGGGCCATGGGGCCGCCCTGCTGCTGGGCTTCAGCTTCCCGGTGTTCACCCGGGTGCATCTGCAGCACCACGCCCACGTCAACGATCCCAAGCTCGATCCCGACCACATCGTCAGCACCTTCGGGCCCCTGTGGCTGATCGCGCCGCGGTTCTTCTATCACGAAGTCTTCTTCTTCCGCCATCGCCTCTGGCGCCACAACGAGCTGTTCGAGTGGGTGCTGGCCCGCACCATCTTCGTGCTGATCGTGGTGGCGGCCGCCCAGCACAACTTCCTGCCGTTCGTCTTCAACTGCTGGTTCGCCCCGGCCCTGATGGTGGGCGTCACCCTCGGTCTGTTCTTCGACTACCTGCCCCACCGTCCCTTCCAGTCCCGCAACCGCTGGCACAATGCCCGCGTCTATCCCAGCAGGCTGATGAACTGGCTGATCATGGGCCAGAACTATCACCTGATTCACCACCTCTGGCCGTCGATCCCCTGGTTCGAATACCAGCCGGCGTATCACGCCACCAAGCCCATTCTGGATGCCAAGGGTTCACCCCAGCGGCTTGGATTGTTCGAAACCCGTACCGACAGCCTCAACTTCCTGTACGACATCTTCCTGGGAGTGCGCTCCCACAAGAAGCGTCGCAGCCGGCTTCGGCCGATCGTCAGGCTGATGCCCACCCGCCATGCCCGCCGGCGGGTGCTTGAGCTGTTGCACCGCACCGCCGTCTCGCCGGTGCGCTAGTCGCCCAGGATCTTGGGCACGCGGAAGAAATCCCCCTCCCGCTGGGGGGCCAGGGAAAGCAGCTCCTCCCGCACCGGGGTGGGGTCCACCGCGTCGGGCCGGGTCACGTTGACCACTTCGACGGCCCGGGTGGTGGGGGGCACCCCTTCGGTGTCCACCTGCTCGAGGTGGGCGACGTAGTCGAGGATCCGCTCCAGCTGAACGGTGTAGGTGGCGATCCGCTCCTCGGGCAGGGCCAGGCGGGCCAGCTGGGCCACCTTGCGCACATCCTCGGCCGTGATCCGCTCCATCGTCGCGTTCGTCATCGTCGTCCGAACCTAGCCGCGGCCGTCGCCGCCTCAGCTGGCTTCCCCTTCCGGCCCGAGGAAATCGGCCAGGTCGTCGGCCAGGGCCGCCGCCGCCAGCTCCAGGAAGCGGGCGCCGTGGTCGGCCGTGGCCAGGAAGGGGTCGGAGCCCATGCGGCCGTCGGGATGGCGGCGGCGGAAGTCCTCGGGGCCGTGGATCGGCCCGGCGGGGGCCGCCTCCGGCAGGGGCCGCTGCTTGGCGTTGAGACTGGGCTCCAGGTGCAGGGTGAGGGCGATCTCGCTGGGGGTGGCGTGGTGGCCCTCCCGGTCGCCGTAGCGATCACGGGCCTCGCGCATCACCGGGCCGGCGGTGAACCAGTTGGCAAGACGGCAGCGCAACCGCTCGGCGCCCGGCAGCCCCCGGGCCGCGGCCGTGCCATAGGCCTGGGCGAAGGCGGCCCGGGCGGTGGCGATGTTGCCGCCGTGGCCGTTGATCACGTAGATCCGCTCGAAGCCGTGGCGGGCCAGCGAGAGCACCACGTCATGGAGCACGGCCAGCAGGGTGGAGGGCTGCAGGCTGATGGTGCCGGCGAAGCCCAGATGGTGCTCGGCCATGCCGAAGGCCTGGGCGGGTGTCACCAGCACCCCGGTGCGGCGACCCACCTCCAGGGCCACGGCTTCGGCGGTGAGGGCGTCGGTGCCGATGGCGCCGGTGGGCCCGTGCTGCTCGGTGGACCCCAGCGGCACGATCACCCCCCGGCAGCGGGTCAGGTACTCCTCCACCTCGGGCCAGCTGCGCAGCTGTAGCCGGATCGCCTCGGTGCTGGCGACGGGGCCCGGAACCG
The DNA here is from genome assembly GCF_014698945.1 of Synechococcus sp. FACHB-909. NCBI lineage: Bacteria > Bacillati > Cyanobacteriota > Cyanophyceae > Synechococcales > Synechococcaceae > Synechococcus > Synechococcus sp. FACHB-909. The sequence continues at coordinate 242,879 of NZ_JACJTY010000005.1, forward strand.
TGCTGGGGGCTGGGGCGGTGCTGGGCATCGATCGGGTCATGGTGAACATGGCGGCAGGCGCCGTGCTGCCTAGGATCGACCCTATCCGCGGCGTCACGATGCTGCATCGCAAGCTCGACCGATTTCGCCTGGAGCAGCGACCGGTCTGGGTCTACCTGCTGGACCAGCAGCGCTGGATCGAGAGGGCCCTGGTGGTGGAGATCGAGGGCGATCTGGTCACCCTCCGCTTCGACGAGGAAGACGGCGACGAGCGCCACAGCTGGGAGGAGAGCGTCCGGCTGGCCTCGATCGGAGCCGTCAGCACCCGCCTGGCTTCGGTGAGCCTCTCCGCCGATGCCGACGACCTGCCCACCACCGGCGACTGCCCCGAGGCGGAGCGGCTGGGAAGTTCCTGATCCCTGGCTCGATGGCTGGCGGCCGGCTTGCCTGCCTCAGTGGGCGGTGCCGTTGCCGTCGTAGTCGTCGGTGTCGTAGTAGCCGCCCTTGGTGCCGAAGAACAGGGTGGTCAGCACGAACAGGCCGCTGACTGCCAGAAGCACGGTCCCGAGGTTGAAGCTGGCGGTTTCCATGGAGGGGGTGTGGATCGGCGGGTGAAGGGCTTTCCCCGCTGCTGTCAGTGTGGCCCGCAGACGCGTCAACGGTGCACAGGGGAGAGCTGTCGTCCGCTTCCCCGCACCGTGGCCGGGTCGGCGGGGGTGCAGGAGAGCTGGCCGCTGAGCAGCGCGACATCCTGGGCGTAGAGATCGCGGATCGAAGCGATCAGGGACGGACACAGGGCCCTGCGTGCTTCATCCGCCAGACCCCGCTCCGAGGCGTTGACGTTCACCGTGCTGGCTTCGGTGACGAAGCCCTTCTCCAGAAGCCATGAATCCAGCCGGCTCAGATGGTTGACCTCGTCAACGATCAGGTGACCGGATTCGTCGTACAACCACCAGCTCTGGGGCCTGAAGATGAAATCGATCCGATGCGGACGCTGCTGAAACAGCCAGTCGTGGCAGAAGGTACGAAAATCCGCCAGGGCCCAGCGGGGTGGCCTGTGCAGCGGAAACTGGGACACCAACTCGGTGCCGCCACGGAGCGAGAAGCAGTAGGCCGAAATCAGCCGCTCGACAGGACAGCGAACAAAGGCGACGGATGTCCGGGCGGCATAGTCGGTAGGGCCCAGAAGCTTGCGTCGGATGAAGTCGGCGTAGAGATGGCCGAGCGGCCTGCCGTGAATCAGGGTGGAGGCATAGGTGCCTCCGCACCTGGGGACGTGCACAAAGATGTACCTGGACTTCAGATAGTCGAGGCGAGACTTCAGGCCGGTCCGGGTGAAGCGCAGCCGATCGAGAGTGGAGTAGCGCTTCGCCATGGCCGCCCAACGTTATCCCTCGGTTAAGACCTGGTTAAGACGTCTGTCCCGGCCCCTGCCGTACCAACGGACACGGTTGCAACAATGAGAATGGTGATCAGCGATCGCGACCCTCCCGCCCAGGCCCTCCCCTCGCCCTTCTTCGCCCGCCCCGCCGAGCTGGTGGCGCCGGAGCTGATCGGCTGTCTGCTGGTGCGGCGCCGGGCGTCGGGCGCCCTGCTCTGGGGCGTGATTGTCGAAACCGAGGCCTACTGCCAGAGCGAGCCGGCCTGCCACGGCCACCGCCGCCGCTCGGCCAGCAACGACACCCTGTTCGGCGAGCCCGGCCGCTTCTACGTGTACCTGACCTACGGCGTGCACCACTGCGTCAACGTGGTCACCGGCCGGTCTGACTGGGCCAACGGGGTGCTGCTGCGGGCAGCCGCCCTGCCGGGGGCGCCGGAGCGGGCGGCGGCCGGCCCCGGCCTGCTGGCCCGCTGCTTCGCCATCGACCGCCGTCAGGACGGCCTGATCGCCACGCCGGCCTCGGGCCTGTGGCTTGCCCCGCGGCCGCCCGGGCTGGCGGCGCTGCTGGAGGAGCCGGGGCCCCCGGGGGAGGCGCCGCTGCTGCAGACCCAGCGCATCGGCGTCTCCCAGGGGCAGGAACTGCCCTGGCGCTGGTATCTGCGCGCCAGCCGCAGCGTCAGCCGGCGGGCCCGCGGCGATCGGACGCCCCGCCACGATGGGCTCGCCGACCTGCTGGCCTCTACGGTTGGGTCATTCGACGGGAGCAGAACGCCTTGAGCGGCTGGAGTCACCGCCACGTGCTGGACCTGGCGTCCTTCTCGGTCGACGACTTCGCCACCGTTCTCGAACTGGCCCAGCGCTTCCGGGCCCTGCCGGTGGCCGGGGCGCGCCGCTTGCCCGCCCTCCAGGGCCGGCTGATGACCAGCCTCTTCTTCGAACCCAGCACCCGGACGCGCAGCAGCTTCGAGCTGGCCGCCAAACGGCTCTCGGCGGAGGTGCAGAGCTTCTCGCCCTCGTCGAGCTCCCTCAGCAAGGGGGAGAGCCTGCTCGACACCGCCCGCACCTACGTGGCCATGGGCGCCAACATCCTGGTGGTGCGCCACCGCTGCGCCGGGGTGCCCCACAGCCTGGCCCGCGACCTCGACCGCTGCGGCGAGCGGGTGTCCGTGCTCAGCGCCGGTGATGGCCTGCACAGCCACCCCAGCCAGGGCCTGCTCGACCTGTTCACCCTGGCGCGCCACTTCGAACCCGAGGCCCCCTCCCCCGACAGCCTGCGGGGCCGCCGCATCGTCATCGTCGGCGACGTGCTCCATTCCCGGGTGGCCCGCTCCAACCTCTGGGCCCTCACCGCCTGCGGCGCCGACGTGGTGCTCTGCGGGCCGGCCACCCTGCTGCCCGATTGCTTCGCCGACTTCGTTATGGCTCCGCCGCCGGGCCAGGGGGCCGACCCGGTGGCCGCCCGGGGCCGGGTGCGGGTCGAGCGGCGCCTGGAGGAGGCCCTGCCCGGGGCCGACGCCGTCATGACCCTGCGCCTGCAGAAGGAGCGGATGCAGCAGCACCTGCTCACCAGCCTGGACACCTACCACCGCCAGTACGGGCTCAGCCACCGGCGCCTGGCCCTCTGCGGCGACGCCGTGCCGGTGCTGCACCCCGGCCCTGTGAACCGGGGGGTGGAGATTGCCGGCGAACTGCTCGACGATCCCGGCCGCAGCCTGGTGGAGGAGCAGGTCCGCAACGGCATTCCGATCCGGATGGCCCTGCTCTATCTGCTCGCCGCCGTCTGAGGGCTCAGACGGCCTGGGGGCTGCGCCGGTCGCTCAGAGCAGCTTGAAGCCATCCAGCAGCAGGCCGTAGAGCAGGCCCATGCGGGCCATGTCCAGCACCTGCAGCCGCAGCTTCAGCGGCTGGGCCAGCAGCCTGCGCCGCAGGCGGGCCGCCATCTCAATGGCCAGCACGCACACCAGGGCGCCGAGGGGATCGAACAGGGCGAGGGCGCCGGTGATCGAGCCGACGCTGCCGCCGATCACGAACCCGCCCAGCAGCACGATCAGCAACAGGGAAAGGCGGCGCCAGGGGTTCTGGGCCCACGCCTCAAGCAGGTTGCCGGACTGGGTGATCCGTTGCTGGAATCGGGTCTGCTGGAAGCGGGGAGGCAACGGTGCGAACCTGCCGCTGGGTGGTAAGGGGAGCAGGGGGCTCAACACCCAAGGGTGGAAAGCCGCTGGCGGTGATCCCCATCACCCGGCCCAATCCCTGCGATCTCTTGTCTACACCATCTCTGGCGTCTTGACAGCATTTTCCCCCCACCGATAGGGGATGCCAATAAAAAAGCCCGAGGCCGAGGCCCGGGCGGGGTGATGGGGACGACACCAGCAAACCAATCTCCAGCGGGTCGGGCAAGGGGGGGCAGCCGCTGACCGGAGCGTCCCTGCGGGGGCTTGACGGGTGGCGTGGGCGTTCTCAGACGTCCCGGTTCAGCCGTCCCCGTCCTTCTTGCGGGATCCCTTGCCTTCCAGCAGTTCCAGCAGGGCCTCCATCTGGGCCATCACACCCCGCACCTCACCGGCCTCCGGCAGCAGGCCGTCCTCCATGACCCCCTGGTGCATCTCCCGCAGCTCCTGGCGGATGTAGCGCAGATGACTGACAACCTGTTCGCGCTTGGACTGCGACATTGAGCGGGCCCCTGATCAACCCCCTCTTTTACCCCATCGCCGATTCACTTCCTTCCGAAACGCTCCTTGGCCTGCTGGTAGAAGGCGAGATCCACACCCTCGAGGCCGGCCTCGCGGGCCAGGGATTCGATCCGCCGCCGGATGATCGGCCGCACCACGAACGGGATCTCCTTCAGGCTGGTTTCCGCGTCGCTGCTCCAGTTCATCGGCAGGGGATCGGGACGGGTCGGGGTTGGGCCGGCAGCCGCCGAGACACCCCGCAGGACGTCGGCAGGCCCGGGCGGGGAGAATGGTGGATGGAGAATAGGGGACTCGAACCCCTGACCTCTGCGGTGCGATCGCAGCGCTCTACCAGCTGAGCTAATTCCCCTTCGATCGCCATTATCACCATCCCGTCCCCCTTCCCGGCCGCCCCCTTGGTTGATTCCAGCCTGTCCATCACCCCCGAGCAGCTCGCGGCCTTCGACGACGCCTCCATTGCCGAACTCGCCCGGCGTCTCGAGGAGGACGACTACCCCACGCCGTTCGCGGGCCTCGCCGACTGGCACCTGCTGCGGGCCCTGGCCATCCACCGCCCCGACCTGATCCGGCCCTACGTCCATCTGGTGGATCAGGAACCCTTCGATGAGGAGTGAGGAGGACGCCCTCGCCGGGCGGCGGGTGCTGGTGCTGATCAGCGGCAGCATCGCCGCCGTCAAGCTGCCCCAGCTCGTCAGCGCCCTGGTGCAGCGCGGGGCCCTGGTGCGCTGTGTGCTCAGCCCCGGCGCCGAGCGGCTGGTGAGTGCGGTGGCCCTGGCCAGCCTCAGCCGCGCCCCCTGCCACATCGAGGCCGACCAGTGGAGCCATCAGGAATCCAGGCCCCTGCACATCGCCCTGGCCGAGTGGGCCGAGGTGGTGCTGCTGGCCCCCCTCAGCGCCACCAGCCTGGCCCGCTGGGTGCACGGGATGGCCGACACCCTGCTGGCCAGCACCCTGATCGCCTGCGAGGCCCCCGTGCTGGCCGCCCCAGCCATGAACAGCGCCATGTGGGCCGCCCCGCCGGTGCGCCGCAACTGGCGGGAGCTGCAGGGCTGGGAGCGGGTGCTGCCCCTGGAGCCCGGCAGCGGCCTGCTGGCCTGCGACCGGGTGGGTGACGGGCGCATGGCCGACCCGGCTCTGCTGCTGCTGGCGCTGGAGTCGCTGCTGGTGGCCGGCTGCCGCCGCGACTGGGCCGGCCGCCGTCTGCTGGTGAGTGCCGGCCCCACCCGGGAGGCCCTCGATCCGGCCCGCTGCCTCACCAACCCCAGCACCGGACGCATGGGGGTGCTGCTGGCCCAGGCCGCCCGCCTGCGCGGCGCCACGGTCGATCTGGTCCACGGCCCGCTGGCGGTCGATCCGGCCTGGCTGGAGGGCCTCCACGGCCACCCCGTCGTCACCGCGGCGGAGATGGAGGCGGCGCTGCTGCGGCTTCAGGACGGCGCCGATGCCATCGCCATGGCCGCCGCCGTGGCCGACCACCGCCGCTGCAGCCCCGAGGGCCACAAGCTCCCCAAGGAGGCGCTGGAGGCCTCCCTCACCGAGGGCTGGGAGCCGGTGCCCGATCTGCTGGCGGCCCTGGTGCGGCGCCGGCCGCCGGCCCAGGCGATCCTCGGCTTCGCCGCCCAGAGCGGTGAGGTGCTCCAGGAGGCCCGGGCCAAGTTCTCCCGCAAGGGCTGCGATCTGCTGTTCGCCAACCCCATCGACAGGGACGGAGCTGGATTCGGGGCGGCCGGCAACGAAGGCTGGCTGCTCGGTCCCGGCGAGCGGGAAAGCCAGGTGGGCCGCACCGGCAAGCTGGCCCTGGCCCACCGCCTGCTCTCGGCGCTCGCGGAAGCGGCGGCGCTCAGGTCTCCGGATCGGGCGCCAGCAGATCCATGAACGTGCGCAGCTGCAGCCGGGGGATGTAGGGCCAGCCGCCGCTGCCTTCCATCTCGGAGAGCAGGGTGAACAGGCCGTTGCGGTCGCTGGGCAGGCTGCTGCGGAAGGGGCCGTCCTGGATGCTGCGGTGCAGGTGCTCGATGCGGCGCAGCAGATCGAGCAGGGCCTCGGGCTGCTCGGCGCGCTGCTCTGCGATCCTCAGCAGGGTGTCGAGGGCCCGCTGGAGTTCGGGGTCGGCGGCTGGGTCGAAGGCTGGCTCGGTCGCGGGTGCGGACGTCGGAGGGGAGGGCGTGGATTCGTCGATCGGGTGGGTGCGGCTCAGGGACATCTCCCTCTCATACAGGTTGTTGAGAGCCCACGCAAGCCACCTGGAATGGGCGTTTTGCACCGGTAGGATCCCGGCCAGCCCAGTTCCCGTTCCGTCTCTGCGGCTTCTCCCCATGCGTTTCCGTCCCCTGCTGGCCCTCGTGCTGGCTCTGTGCCTGACCCTGGTGTCCGCATGCAGCGGCGGGGCCAAGGCCGTTGATCGGGCCAATCTCACCTACGAAGACATCCACAACACCGGTCTGGCGAACGACTGCCCGACCCTGCCCGATTCCGCACGCGGCACGATCACCCTGGATCCCTCGGCGACCTACCAGCTCAAGGAGATCTGCATGCACCCCTCCGAGGTCTTCGTGAAGGGTGAGCCCGCCAACAAGCGCCAGGAAGCCCAGTTCGTCGCCGGCAAGATCCTCACCCGGTACACCTCCAGCCTCGATCAGGTCTACGGCGACCTCAAGGTCAGCGGTGACAAGCTCAGCTTCAAGGAGCTGGGTGGCATCGACTTCCAGCCGATCACCGTGCTGATGCCCGGTGGTGAGGAAGTGCCCTTCATGTTCTCCAGCAAGGAGCTCAAGGCCTCTGCCGCCGGCACCTCCTTCTCCACCAGCACCGACCTCAAGGGCGAGTACCGCGCCCCCAGCTACCGCACCAGCAACTTCCTGGATCCCAAGGGCCGGGGCCTGACCACCGGCTACAGCAGCGCCGTGGGTCTGGTGCCCGCCGGTGATGAATTCGCCGGGGAAACCGTCAAGCGCTATGTGGATGGCTCCGGCACCATGGACCTCTCGATCACCAAGGTCGATCCCAGCACCGGCGAGTTCGCCGGGGTGTTCACCGCCATCCAGCCCTCTGACACCGACATGGGCACCAAGGCCGTCGTCGACGTCAAGATCACCGGCGAGCTCTACGGCCGTCTCGAGGAGGTCTGAGGCCCGGGCCGGGTTTCGCCCCAGGCCCCCCTCACCACAACCCGTTGATCCCAGGGGCCCACGGGCCCCTTTTTCATGGCCGCCCTTTTTCATGGCCGAAGGTTGGTCTGGGAGGATGGGTCTATTCCCTGTGCAGCCCCGGCCCGTCGCCATGACGCTCGCCAACACCGCCGCCCGTTCCGATCTGATCGCCCCCCACGGCGGCAGCCTCGTCGATCTGATGGTGCCGCCCGACCAGCAGGAGGGTGTGCGCGCCTCGGTGGACAAGGTGCTGGAGTGCAGTCACCGCAACGCCTGCGACGTGGAGCTGCTGATCGTGGGCGGCTTCTCGCCCCTGCGCGGCTTCATGCACCAGGAGGACTACGAGGCTGTGGTGGCGGGCCACCGCACCACCAGCGGTCTGCTGTTCGGCCTGCCGATCATCTTCGACACCGACGACGCCTCCGTCGCCGTGGGCCAGCGGCTGCTGCTCACCTACCAGGGCCAGGACCTGGCCGTGCTCACCGTGGAGAGCCGCTGGGAGCCCGACAAGGTGCTCGAGGCCAAGGGGTGCTACGGCACCACCTCCCTGGAACATCCGGCGGTGCGCATGATCGCCACCGAACGGGGCCGCTTCTACCTCGGCGGATGCCTCCAGGGTCTGGCCCTGCCCCAGCGCGTCTTTCCCTGCAGCACCCCGGCCGACGTGCGCGCCACCCTGCCGGCGGGCCAGGACGTGGTGGCCTTCCAGTGCCGCAACCCCATCCACCGGGCCCACTACGAACTGTTCACCCGCGCCCTTGAGGCCCCCAACGTGAGCAAGGGCGGGGTGGTGCTGGTGCACCCCACCTGCGGTCCCACCCAGGAGGACGACATCGCCGGAGAGGTGCGCTTCGCCACCTACGAACGGCTGGCCGCCGAGGTGGACAACCCCCGCATCCGCTGGGCCTACCTGCCCTACGCGATGCACATGGCCGGCCCCCGGGAGGCCCTGCAGCACATGATCATCCGCAAGAACTACGGCTGCACCCACTTCATCATCGGCCGCGACATGGCGGGCTGCAAATCGTCCCTCACCGGCGAGGACTTCTACGGCCCCTACGAGGCCCAGGACTTCGCCCGTGACCAGGCCACCGAGCTCGGCATGGAGACGGTGCCGTCCCTCAACCTCGTCTACACCGAGGAGGAGGGCTACGTCACCGCCGAGCACGCCAAGGCCCGGGGGCTGCACATCCGCAAGCTGAGCGGCACCCAGTTCCGCCAGATGCTGCGCGGCGGCGAGGAGATCCCGGAATGGTTCGCCTTCCGTAGCGTGGTGGAGGTGCTCAGGGCCGCAGCCTGAGCCCCGTCCGACCGCGGACGCCCATTAACATTCTGTTACTTTCACTCTCACACAGGAGACAGGGTCGTGAAGAAACGCTGGCGCAACGCGGGGCTCTACGTGCTCCTGGTGATCGTGATGATCGCCGTGGGCACCGCCTTCCTGGAGCGTCCTGACCCGGCCCGGGCCCCCCGCACCCTGCGCTACAGCGACTTCGTCGAGGCCGTCCAGGCCAACGAGATCTCCCGGGTGCTGATCTCCCCCGACCGGGGCACCGCCCAGGTGGTGGAGAACGACGGCCAGCGCGCCGTGGTGAACCTCGCCCCCGACAAGGACCTCCTCAAGCTGCTCACCGACCACAACGTCGACATCGCCGTGCAGCCCAACCGGGAGCCGGCGGCCTGGCAGCAGGCGATCGGCAGCCTGATCTTCCCGCTGCTGCTGCTCGGCGGCCTGTTCTTCCTGTTGCGGCGCGCCCAGGGCGGCGGCGGCAACCCGGCCATGAACTTCGGCAAGAGCAAGGCCCGGGTCCAGATGGAACCCCAGACCCAGGTCACCTTCGGGGACGTGGCCGGCATCGAGGGCGCCAAGCTCGAGCTCACCGAGGTGGTCGACTTCCTCAAGAACCCCGATCGCTTCACCGCCGTCGGCGCCAAGATCCCCAAGGGCGTTCTGCTGGTGGGCCCTCCGGGCACCGGCAAGACGCTGCTGGCCAAGGCCGTGGCCGGTGAGGCGGGCGTGCCGTTCTTCTCGATCTCCGGTTCGGAGTTCGTCGAGATGTTCGTGGGCGTCGGCGCCAGCCGGGTGCGCGACCTGTTCGAGCAGGCCAAGAAGAACGCCCCCTGCATCGTCTTCATCGATGAGATCGACGCCGTGGGCCGCCAGCGCGGCGCCGGCCTCGGCGGCGGCAACGACGAGCGGGAGCAGACCCTGAACCAGCTGCTCACCGAGATGGACGGCTTCGAGGGCAATACCGGCATCATCATCGTGGCGGCCACCAACCGCCCCGACGTGCTCGATTCGGCCCTGATGCGGCCGGGTCGCTTCGACCGTCAGGTGGTGGTCGACCGTCCCGACTACGCCGGCCGTCTCCAGATCCTCGGTGTCCACGCCCGCGGCAAGACCCTCGCCAAGGACGTCGACCTCGACAAGGTGGCCCGCCGCACCCCCGGCTTCACCGGTGCCGACCTGGCCAACCTGCTCAACGAGGCGGCCATCCTCGCCGCCCGGCGCCAGCTGACCGAAGTGTCGATGGATGAGGTCAACGACGCCATCGAGCGCGTCATGGCCGGCCCCGAGAAGAAGGACCGGGTGATGAGCGAGCGCCGCAAGCGCCTGGTGGCCTACCACGAGTCCGGCCACGCCCTGGTGGGCGCCCTGATGCCCGACTACGACCCCGTCCAGAAGATCAGCATCATTCCCCGCGGCCAGGCCGGCGGCCTCACCTTCTTCACCCCCAGTGAGGAGCGCATGGAGTCGGGGCTCTACTCCCGCTCCTACCTGCAGAACCAGATGGCCGTCGCCCTCGGTGGCCGGGTCGCCGAGGAGATCGTCTACGGCGAGGACGAAGTCACCACCGGGGCCTCCAACGACCTGCAGCAGGTGGCCCGGGTCGCCCGCCAGATGGTCACCCGCTTCGGCATGAGCGACCGCCTCGGCCCGGTGGCCCTGGGCCGGGCCCAGGGGGGCATGTTCCTCGGCCGCGACATCGCCGCCGAGCGCGACTTCTCCGAGGACACCGCCGCCGCCATCGACGAGGAGGTCTCCCAGCTGGTGGCCGACGCCTACCGCCGTGCCACCGAGGTGCTGCTCGCCAACCGGGCCGTCCTCGATGAGCTGGCCGAGCTCCTGGTCGAGAAGGAGACGGTGGATGCCGAGGAGCTCCAGGAGCTGCTCATCTCCCGCGATGTGACGGTGGCCGCCTACGTCTAGGCCTCCCTGCGAGTCCCTGATCCAGTCCCTGCACCACCAGCCCCTGCTGGTGGTGCTTCGTGCTGAGCAGCCAGCGCTCCTGGCCCCCCAGCTGGGCCAGCTGGCCGACCTGGGGGTGCGCCATGTGGAGATCGCCTGGGGGCCCTCGCCGGCCTGGATCCCCGACTGCCGGCTCCTGATCGAGGCGTATCCCGATCTGCGTCTGGGGGCGGCCTCGATCTGCACCCCCGCGGCCCTGGCGGCGGCCCTGGAGGCGGGTTTCTCCTACGGTGTTTCCCCCGTCCTCGAGGCGGAACTGCTGGAGACGGCGGCCATGGCCCGCTTCGCCCTGGTCCCCGGGGTGATGACGCCCACGGAGGTGAACCGGGCCCGCTCCCTGGGCTGTCCGATCGTCAAGCTGTTCCCCGCCGCCAGCGTCGGCATCGGCCACTGGCGGCGTCTGCGGGATCCCCTCGGTCCACCGCTCCCCTTCTGCATCGCCGCCGGCGGTCTCCAGCCCGGTGATGTGCGTCCCTGGCTGGAGGCCGGGGTCAATGCCGTCGCCCTGGGCTCGTCGCTGGTCGCCCAGGGGCCGGAGCCCCTGCGGCAGGTGCTGGGAGAACTGCCGCAGCGGCCCTGAGCGGGCGGATCACCAGAGGCTGCACTGGCCCTGCTGACGCAGCAGGTGATCGGCCAGCACCAGGGCCACCATCGCCTCCACCATCGGCACGGCCCGGGGCAGCACGCAGGGGTCGTGGCGTCCCTTCGCCGCCAGGGTGGTCGCAGCACCGGTGGCATCGATGGTCTGCTGCTCCTTGCGGATCGTGGCCGTGGGTTTGAAGGCCACCCGCAGCTGGATCTCCTCCCCGTTGCTGATGCCCCCCTGGATGCCCCCCGAGTTGTTGGTGGCGGTCCGCAGGCGGCCGTCGTCGCTGGGCAGGAAGGCGTCGTTGTGCTCGCTGCCGCGCAGCAGGGTGCCGCCGAAGCCGGAGCCGATCTCGAAGCCCTTGGTGGCCGGCAGCGACATCACCGCCTTGGCCAGATCCGCCTCCAGTTTGTCGAACACCGGCATGCCCAGACCCACCGGCGGCCGCCGCACCAGGCATTCGATCACCCCGCCGCAGGAATCCCCGTCCCGCCCGATCGCCTCGATGCGCTCGATCATCCGTTCGGCGGTGGCGGCGTCGGGGCAGCGCACGATGTTGGCCTCCACCGCCTCCAGGCTCACGCTGGCGGGATCGATCTGGGCCTCAATGGTGTGAATCCGGCGCACCCAGGCGATCACCTCGGTGCCGTGGGTGCGGGCCAGCAGCTGCTTGGCCACCGCTCCGGCGGCCACCCGGCCGATCGTTTCCCGGGCCGAGGCGCGGCCGCCGCCGCTGCGGGCCTGGATGCCGTACTTGGCCTGGTAGGTGGCGTCGGCATGGGAGGGCCGGAAGGCCACCTGCATCTCCTGGTAGTCGCCGGGGCGCTGGTCCTTGTTGCGGACCACCATGGCGATCGGCGTCCCGAGCGTGACCCCGTCGAGCAGGCCGCTGAGGATTTCGACCCGGTCCTCCTCCTTGCGGGGGGTGGTGATGCGGCTCTGGCCTGGCCGGCGTCGGTCGAGATCGGCCTGGATCTGCTCCAGATCCAGCGGCAGCCGGGGGGGACAGCCATCGATGATCACCCCGACGCCACCGCCGTGGGATTCGCCGAATGTGCTGATCCGGAAGAGATCACCGAAACTGCTGCCCATCGCACCGCCCTGACCAACCGGGTTTCCCGAAGCAGGGAGCCTACCCAGCCGGACCGCGTCGCCATGAAAAAACCCCCTGCTCTCGCAGGGGGTTGAGAAAGTCCAGGAAATCTGGAGAGGCTGGATCAGCCGATCGCCGGGGCGGTCAGGGCCACGGGGGTGGCGCTGGCAGCAGCCAGGTCGAGGGGGAAGTTGTGAGCGTTGCGCTCGTGCATCACT